>NZ_JBJOCA010000001.1:0-329063 GCF_045898275.1 Clostridioides sp. GD02404 | reverse complement strand
CTTTACTATTTGTCTAAAAAGTAATATAATTTAAAATTGATTATAAATCTAACTTTTTCTCTATCAAAATATTTTAGGAGGTGAGACATTTGAAAAAAACTAATAGTTTAAAAGAAGTTTTAAACTGGAATAATATCAAGAATTTAAAACCTTCAAATGGTTTAAAAAATATATTAGAAATTTTTAAAAATGACCTAAAAGATATACGTGGAAATTATGCAGTACTTGTAATAGTTGTAGGACTTGCTTTTTTACCTTCTTTGTATGCCTGGTTTAATATAAAGGCATCTTGGGACCCTTATGGAAGTACCGCTAATATGCTTGTAGCAGTAACAAATGAAGATAAAGGAAATGAAATAGCAGGTCAGAAGATTAATGTAGGAGACCAATTAATTGAACAACTTAAGGATAATAAAAGTTTAGGTTGGCAATTTGTAGATGAAAAAACCGCTCTTGAAGGTGTTAAAAAAGGTACTTATTATGCATCACTTAAAATTCCAAAGAATTTTACAAAAGATTTAACATCATTAATTACAGATGATGTTAAAAAAGGTGAAATTATTTATACAGTAAATGAAAAAATAAATGCAGTTGCACCAAAAATTACTGATAAAGGTGCTTCTACAATACAGTTGCAAGTTAATCAGACTATAGTGAAAACAGTAAGTGAAATTGTTCTTGGTATATCAAATGGAGTTGGTGCAGGAATTGAACACAGTCTTCCAAAATTAACAAAGGTTGAAAGTTCTCTTATCGACCTTCAAAAGAGATTCGACCATATAAATAAGACTGTTGATTTAGCCTCTGATGCTACTTCAAAGTTGTCTGATACAGTTAAAGATATTAAATCAGATTTACCTACAATTAAAAAGACTTTAAATGATACAAAACTGTTATCAAATGATTTAAAGAAATTCTTAGAGGATACAAATGATAATTTAGATGAACTTTCTCCTCTTATAAAATCTGATTTAAATTTAATGGTTGACCTTTCATCTTCTGCTTCTTCTCTTACACTAAATTTAATTGATGCCGTAAATAGTGGAAGCGAAGATGTACCTAAGTTGATAGATAATTTATCAGAAAAGCTTTCTAATTTACAATCTTTAAATGATACATTAGAAGACTTTTTAACTAAATTAAATCAGCTTACATCAAACCATCGATTGGATGATGTAATAGATAACTTAGAAGACTCTAACAATAAAATAGATTCTTCTATATCAACATTGAATGACATTAAAAACAAGGTTATATCTGGGCAACAACCATCTATAAGTACATTAAATAACGTTTTAAGTTTATCAAATGGTATCGGAAGAATTAATTTAAATATTTTAAATAATTTTGATTCAAAAATATCAAAACCTATAAATAGCATATTTTCAAACAGTATAAAAGTAGCAAATGATATAATCACTGTACTAGACAAGGCAGAAGCAAAACTTCCAAAGGTTGAAGAAATACTGACTACTTCTCTAAGTCTATCAGGAAATGCACAGGAAAGTATATCATTAATAAGAGAAAAACTTCCTCTAGCAAAAGGAATGTTGGATGACTTGATTAATAATTTAAGTAAGATTAGTAATGGTGAAGATATGAAAAAATTAGTCAGCTTACTTGAAAGTGATATATTAACCAAGTCTAACTTCTTAAAGGAACCTGTTGAAGTGAAAACAGAAAAATTATATCCAATTGAAAATTATGGTTCTGCAATGACACCATTTTATAGTGTTCTTTCTACATGGGTAGGTATATTGCTTCTTTCTGCATTATTATCTACATCTGTACATGGAAACTATAAGCCATATGAAATTTATTTTGGAAGAGGTCTTACTTTTCTAAGTATAGCTCTTATTCAAGGCTTCATAATCGGAACTGGAGATATACTATTATTAGGAGTAACAGCAAAACATCCAATTTTATTGATACTTCTGCTTATGTTTACTAGTATGGTATTTAACTTTATTGTTTATTCTTTAGTTTCTGTATTTGGAAATGTAGGAAAAGCAATTGCAATAGTACTATTAGTAGTTCAGATTGGTTCTTCTGGTGGTACATTCCCTATACAGGTTACACCTACATTTTTCCAAAGAATAAACCCTATAATGCCATTTACCTATGCAATAGGCGCTACAAGAGAAGCAGTAGGTGGTATATATGCTCCAAATTTAACTAAAGATATATTAGTTCTGTTGTTATTTATGATTCTATCTATTTGTTTAAATGTACTTCTAAAAGGACCTATAAACAGAATTATAAAACCATTCAATGATAAATTTGGTGATAGTAATTTAACTGGTCATTAAAAAATCAATTCTGTATTTAAATATATTTTTTAGAAATAGTGCTTAATATTTACATTGAAGGTAGTAACTTCTCAGTTACTACCTTTTTTAACTTCAAAATTAAAATTTATTATGTAATTTAAATGACTGATATTCATTCATTGACTTTAAAAATTCCTTATGTTATTATGTACTTGAAATTATAAGGAGGATACTATATGACACGTATTACTAAAGAACCAAGTGAACGTAAACAAGAAATTTTAGATACTGCAATAAAATTGTTTTATGAAAATGGATATGAGAAAACTTCTATAACTGATATTGCAAAACATATGAATGTCGCACAAGGATTATGTTATCGTTATTTTCCATCAAAAGAAAACCTATTTGACAGTGCTATAGACTACTATGCACAGACTTTAGTGGACAAAATGTCTACTATTATAGACAATGCAGATAAAACATTAAAACAAATTATTGAAGAAGTTCCTACATTTATTGATATAGAAACTGATGATAACCCTTACTATAAAGTATGCCATGGAGAAAAGAGTAAAAAAATTCATGACCAATTATCTTTAAAAATTTGTGAAAAACTTATTCCCATAGTAAAAAAACAACTTGAATTAGCTAACTCACGAGGAGAAATTAATGTCCCTGATATTGACACAACAACATACTTTTGTGTATATGGTCAACAAGGTATATTATTGCGTAAAGATATTTCCAATAATGAAAAATCAGAAAAAATTCGTTCGTTCCTAAGTTATCTTATGAACATCTAAATATATCCCTGCTTAATAAACAGGGATATATTCAGTATTCAATATAACTTACATAATTTAATTAAGATAATCAATTATTCCTGAGTTTAAATTATACAGATGTTCAAATCCTTCCTCAGCTAATAAATTGCATGCAGTAACACTTCTATGACCACTTCTACAATAAACCACTACTTTCTTATCTTTATACTCATAAATTTCATCTATATTATTGATTAGCTCCTGTAAAGATATGTTTATAGCATCTTCTATTTTACATTCTCTAAATTCATCTTTAGTTCTTACATCTAGTAATAAAATATCATTTTCATTTTTCATCATTTCTTTAAGTTGTTTCTTATTTATATTCTTGTACATATGTCTAAGATTCCTCCATTTTATTTGTATATGTTACTTATACCCTTTATTCTTCATACAGCAACAAATATTCTTTTTTATTTTTCTCAGCTATACAAAAAGGTATACTTATTAAAAAATTTTTATTAATAATAATCTGTTGATTTAAATAATTAAGAATGTTATGCTAATTATAAATTATTAAAAGGGAAAAGAGGTAGTGTAATATGTTTAAGCAAAGGCTCTCTAAATTATTATCTAGTACATTAGTATTGAGTATGTTATTTACTGCTACTCCAAATATTACTTTTGCTGATAGTAATGTAAAAGATAACTCGGAGAAATATCAAAGTTCTGACATAAAGCTAAATGATTATAGCAAAAACTCAGAATCTTATCCAAAAACTAAAGCTCTTGCTAAAGAGAAAATTAAAACTTTATTATCTAAGTATGGAATTGAAAATGCTCAATATGCTTTGATTGATAATGGTAAAATTGAGATTTCTGGTAATGGTGGAGTCTACAGTAGACAAGATAATAAAAATTTAACTAAGGATAATATGTATAATATTGCATCTATCAGTAAAATATTTACTACTACTGCTGTTATGAAGTTAGTAGAAGAGGGAAAAGTAAAATTAGATACTCCTGTTGTAAATTATATACCTGAGTTTAAAATGGCTGATGAGAGATACAAGGAAATCACTCCAAGAATGTTATTAAACCACTCATCAGGATTAATGGGAAGTTCTTTAAAAAATGCTCTTTTATTGGGAGACAATGATTCTTATGGTCATGATAGTTTCCTAGAAGAATTAAAGAAACAAAGATTAAAAGCTAAACCAGGAGCTTTTTCTGTCTATTGTAATGATGGATTTACTTTAGCTGAAATTTTAGTGGAAAAAGTATCTGGTATGCCATTTACTAATTTTATTGACAAGTACATAAGCAGTCCTCTTAATTTACAAAATACAAAAACTCCAGAAGATAGTTTTGATAGCTCAAGACTTGCAAAAGCCTATGTACCTTATTTTGAAGATGCTGTACCACAAGATAATTTTAATACTATAGGTGCTGGTGGTTTATATTCAAGTTCAGAAAATCTATGTACATTTGCACAAACGTTTATGAAAAATTCAAATGGTATTCTTTCACCTTCTTCAGTAAAAGCTATGGAAAACAAAGAATATTTAAATGGTCTATGGCCTGAAGGAGAAGATTCTATACTTGGATATGGTTTAGGATGGGATTGTGTAAACACTTATCCATTTAATCAATATAACTTAAAGGCTCTTACAAAAGGTGGAGACTCTTTACTATTCCACAGTAATCTTACAGTGCTTCCAGATGAAAATATGGCAGTTGCAGTTGTTTCTTCTGGTGGAAGTAGTCAACTTAATGAAATAATTGGACAAGAACTTTTACTATCTGCTCTAAAAGAAAAAGGTAAAATTAAAGAAATAAAACCTGATAAAACATTCAGTAAACCACAACAAGTTAAAATGCCAAGTTATTTAAAAGAAAACAGTGGTCTTTACGCTTCTTCAAATATGATAAAAATTGATGTTAATGATAATGGTACTTTAACAGTGTCTTCTCCTTATCTAGAAAATGGACCTGAAGATAAGTATGTATACATAGGTCAAGATAGATTTGTATCTGAAAAGGGTAATAGTTGCTTAAAATTTGTAAAAGAAAAAAATAACATTACATATTTAAATATGAGCTCTTATGATGATGTCCCTGGATTAGGTCAAACAGCAAGTTTGTATTATGTAGCTCAAAGAGTAGATAATAATGATATATCAGATAGCGTAAAAGAAGCATGGAAAAAAAGGAATGATAAAGGCTACTATATAGTAGATGAAAAATATACTTCTCAACACTATATGTTTGGTTCTGTAAAAGCAGTTCTTGGTCTTTCTGACGGAACTCCTGGTTATATAGCTAATACTAAAATAGCAGATGAAAATAACTCAAATGCTTTTATAGAAATACCTGGTGTGATGGGACGTGACTTAGCTGATATTAAACTTCATAAAGAAAATGGTACAGAGTATTTAACTTTTGCCACACAGACATATGTTAGTGAAGATTCTATAACTAATTTACCATCAGAAAAATCTTTTACATGTGAGTTAGCATCTAATGGTTATGCAAAATGGTATAAAATTGGTGACGATATAGCAAATAAAAAAATAGAAGTTAATCTTCCTCAAAATTCGTCTTTTGCTGTTTATGATGATAAAGGAGTTCCTGTAAACTATTCTTTAGTTACAAAAAATAATAGAGTTAGATTGCCAAAAGGAGGCGTAATTGTTTTCTCAGGAAGTCCAAATGCTAAATTTGAAGTTGCGTACCAAGATGAAGTAAATGCAAGTACACTTACAGGAACTGATAGATATGAAACTTCTATTAAAATAAGTCAAGCAGGTTGGGAAAATGCTGAAAATGCAGTTTTAATAAATGACTCAGCAATTGCAGATGCTTTAGCTGCAACACCACTTGCATATAAGAAGAATGCTCCTATATTATTAACTGGAAGCTCTCAAATAAATGAAAAAACTTTGACTGAATTGAAAAGATTAAAAGTAAAAAATGTGTATGTAGTTGGTGGAGAAGCTTCTGTAAATGAAAAATCATTAGATACTATAAAATCAAATAATATTTCTGTATCTAGAATTTCAGGAAATGATAGATATCAAACTTCTATGAACATTGCTAAAGAATTGAATAATATTAGTAACATATCAAAGATTTCAATAGTTAATGGTGAAAAAGGATTAGCCGATGCAGTAAGCATTGGAGCTGTATCAGCTCAAAATGATATGCCTATAATACTTACTAATGAAAACAGTAATATAGATGAAATAAACAACTTGTTTAAAAACAAAAAAATTGAGAAGTCTTATGTAATTGGTGGAGAATATACAGTTTCTAAAAATATAGAAAGTAAACTTCAAAATCCACAAAGAATATCAGGTAGCACTAGAAATGAAACTAATGCAAAAGTAATAAAAGAATTTTATAAAGATTCTAAGATAGACAACTTATATGTTGCAAAAAACGGAATCAATAAACAAGATGATTTAATAGATGGATTATCTGTTGGAGTTTTAGCTGGAAAAACTAAGTCTCCTGTAATATTAGTAGGAAATTTATTAGATTATAATCAAAAAGAACTATTTAAAACTATGAGATTTAAATCTGTAACACAAATTGGTGGAAATGGAAATGAGAATTCATTTAAACAAATCAAAGAAATAGCTTAACATGTTAAAAAGGGCTATATTTAAGTAATATTACTTAAATATAGCCCTTTTTTATCTATTTATCATTCATACTCAATAGTTTATCTAAATACACTGACTTTAATTGCTTACTAGCTAAAATCTTTTTAGCTGGTTCAAGTTTTAAGATAGCTGATAGTATAGCTCCCATAGCTCTATGACTAGCTAAGGCATTATTATCAAAAATTAGATTTTGTAATTGCCCTTTTTCAATTGCCATTAGAACTGCTCTATGTACTGAGTTTGCTGGAGTTATTATCTTTTCATCTCTCTTTAATAACATAATACTATTTTTATGGCAATTTCTAACACAAACTCCACAACCTAGACATCTATCCTCATCAATTTTTATATATTCTTTATCATTTTCCTTGACCTTGCTTATTGCATCTATAGGGCATGCAGTTATACACTTTCCACATTTTACACAACTTTCATGGTTTATATTTGGTATAAAACTAGTTGTCTGTACTGGATGAAGATTTCCAAATCTTTTAGCTGCTACTAATGCCTCACAACAACAGCCACAGCAATTACATATAAATGTAACTCCTTTTCTAACATTTTCTCCACATTGAACTAAGTTATGCTCATATGCTTGATGAAGCAATTCTTTACATTCTATCTTATCTACCCGTCTTGCAAACTTATTATTTATTAAAGAATTTGCTACATTATCAAATGTCATACATATATCCATAGGAGCATCACAAGCTTTGCCAACATGTTGCATTCTATGTCTACAGTAACACATACTTACACCTATATGAGTCGATTCATCGATTATATGAGTAGCTCTTTCGTAATCTAAAATACTAACTTCATTATCATTAGTCAAAACTTCCTCTTGAACATACACTCTTCCAAGCTTTGTTTCTGTTGAATAAAATAAGTCTTTAATAAAATCTTCCTCTACATTCATATATTGATAGTAAAGTTCTGCTAAAAGTTTTTGGTCTATATCATGTCTTGTTCTCATCATAGCAAACTCAAAAAAGCCAGCCATTGGAGGAGGCATTATATATTTTTTCCCTTTATTATCTTCTATATCTAGTATCAGAGCCTTACTTGCAAGTTTGTCTAATACTCTATATGCTTCACTTTCACTTACACTCCAGATTTTAGCTGCTGTTTTTACTCTAAAAGGCTTTATTGGAAGCTGAGCTACTAATTTTGCTTCTTGTTCTGTATATAATACATTTAGTATTTTGTATAATGTATCTGATGGTGGAGCCCCTTGTGGAAACTTGTTTATTCTTTCCTCTAAACTTTTATACATGTTCTTCGCAGTTATATGAGAAATAGTAATCACCTTCTTTTTCTTTTGTTTTCCAATAAAATCAAATATTTATACTTATTTATAAATACTTTATCTAACCCCTTACCTTATATAATACCAATTCTTTCTAAATAGTTAAATACCTCTAGTAATTTATTTATTAGATTTCTTATATAAATAAAAAATCGTTCAATTTGTATAATAATAGTTTATACCAATTAAACGATTTTAATAATATTTTATATATTTAAAAATTACTTTTATACTTAGATACTTTCTCTTCTTATATTATCTATTATATTTTCTTTGTTCAATTTACTCATTGGTATATAAGCTGCTATAAAAGTTATTATAAAAACACTTACTATACATATAGCTATTGCTGCCCATGGTATGACAGGGGAAAACTCAATTACACCTGAAATAAGTTTATTCATAACTAGAGTCATTCCAATACCAATTGGTATCCCAAATATTAAAGACAGTATACCATAAATAAAACTTTCTAAATATATCATTTTTCTAAATCCATTAGGGGTAACTCCTATAGATTGTATTATAGCAAGCTCTCTTTTTCTTAGATTTATACTTGTACTTACTGTATTTAGTATATTTGTAACACTAACTAGAGATATCACTACTATAAAACCGTATACAAATATTTTGACAACTTTTAGATTTTGTTTTTCTTCTTCTCCTCCTGCACTTTCATCATGGAAGTTAAAATTATTTTTATCAGCTAAAGATTCTATTTTCTTCTTAGTCTGAACATCTCCTCCTAAATCGATAAATATAAGACTTTTATTTAATTTTAGACCTAAATTTTTAGCAACTTCATCATAAGTTATAAATTGCAAGCCCATATTTTGATATCCCATTCCTAAACGTTCTTCATCAGTTATCGCAAGAATTTTAATCTTCATTTTTTTACTTGAACCATTGTCATCAAGATATTTACAATTTAGTGTATCTCCAACTTTGTAATTAGTTAACTCCACTATACCTTTCTTACCTCTAGATTCAAAGTAGCTTTTTCTAACTAGTATCACACCATTTTCTTTAATTGCTTTTTCCTTATCAAAAGAACCTTTTACTAAATTATTTGTTTTATTTTTTATTGCAAACTCTCCTGGAAAATTTAATTCATTATTGCTAAAGTCGTATTCATAACTATTTCCACTCTTATGTTGTTGATAATACTCCTTAATTAAATCCTCCTTGGATTTATTTATTTTATTTTCACTTACTTTTATAGACATAGATTGACCTGTTGCGAATTCAAAGTTCTTTATTTCAGGAATATCCTGTAGTTTACTTATGACATCATCAATAGGTCTAGCTGTACCCTTTGCAGTTAGATACAAATCATAGTTTCTTTGAGAACTTCTAATTTCCTCACCTCTTAACAAAAGCAATGTAAATCCACTAAAAGATATAAATATTATTATACTTATCATTAAAGAAAAAAGAGTCACTATGAATTTTTTTCTATTTCTTTTCATATTTTTATATGCAAGTACTCCTTCAGTCTTAAAAATAATTTTGATAAGCTTTGAATCTTTAACTTTTCTCACTTTATACTCTCCACTGTTCTTAATTATATCAAGCGGAGAAACATTAGAAGCTGCTATTGCAGGTAATAGAATTGATATAAATATTGTAAATAAAACTATTATTATACTAACAATAATTATTATTGGGTTATACACTATTTGTAAACTCATCTGTGTAACAATCGATTCTGTAAAATACTTATTTATAGTTTTAAATAATAAGTCTATAGCTATTGTCCCAGATATTAGTCCTATTGGTATTCCAATTAAACTAATTATAATACCTTCTATAAAGACTAACCTTTTAATTTGGCTAGATGTAGCACCTATAGAATTTAATATTCCAAACTGTTTTTTTCGTTCAGTTATAGAAATACTAAAAGAATTATAAACTGTAGCAATCGTGCATATAATTACTAATATAGTTACTAATGCAATTATAGATTTTACAGAACTATTTATATTCTCATATTTACTGGCGCCTTGTAATCTCAATAAATGTTCATTGTATTTTACCATATCAGAAATTGATTCTTCATCTTTATTTGGATATATGTTTTTGCTTATTTTTTTACTTATTTTATACACATCTTTAGGATTTTTTACTGTTACTGAGATGTTCATTGCTCCTTTATAATCAATCATAGGATTAAAGTAAGTTATAGCAGTTGTAATCTCATCATAAAGCTCAAATCCGGGCTTTTTAATTATACCAACTAATTTAAAAGTGCTATCCTTTTCATTTGCTATATAATCACCTTCATGAAATACCATGTTATCAATCTTTTTCTTATTTGAGTCAAACATGTCTCCTACTTTTAAGGTTATTTCGTCTCCTATTTTTAATTTATCATCCATAAGATTAATAACATTTTCACTTAGAACAATTTCTCCTTCTTTAGATGGCAATCTACCTTCTTTTATAGAAATTTGATATCCCTCCATGGCATTTTTATCATACTGTTTTATACTTAATATACCATTCTCACTATTTTCCAATTTAGAATATCCAATTTGCTTAGTAAATGCATGTTTTTCTATTTCAGCTGATTTTGTTACATATTCCATATTCTTTTTGTTTACATCATGGAATGTAACATGAAAACTTCCATCATTTTTTATAGTTTCTCTTACTTGATAATCCATGAAACTTTCAAATATATTTCCTATACCACAGATTAAAGCTGTTGAAAGTATTATCCCAATTATAGTTACAATAGTTCTTCTTTTATTCTGTTTTAAATATCTAATAGTTAGTGATGTATATAAATTCATCTACATCACCTCATCACTTTTTATAATTCCATCTTCTATACCTATAATTCTATCAGCCTGAAGTGCTATGTCTTTATCATGAGTTATCATTATTAGAGTCTGATTGTATTTCTTTACTGACAGTTTTAATAATCCTAGTATTTCTTTTGAATTTTTACTATCTAAATTACCTGTTGGTTCATCTGCCAACACTATAGAAGGTCTATTAATCAAAGCACGTCCTATAGAAGTCCTTTGTTGTTGACCCCCTGATAACTGGTTTGGAAGATGTTTTTCTCTATCGTTTAGACCTAATGTTTTCATCAAATCATTTAAATATTCTTTGTCAATATCTCTATTGTCAAGTTCTGCTGGAAGCAATATGTTTTCCTTTACAGTTAAGACTGGAATTAAGTTATAAAATTGATATATAAGACCTATATTTCTTCTTCTAAATATTGCTAAATCTTTAATTTTCAAATTATAGATATCCACATCATTTATATAAACCTTACCACTAGTAGGTCTATCAACACCTCCTAGCAAATGCAATAATGTACTTTTACCACTTCCACTTGGACCTGTTATTGCTATAAACTCACCTTTTTCAATTGATAAGTTTACATTTTTTATAGCATCAACTTTTGTTTCATTTTTACCATAACTTTTAGTTAGATTTTCTACTCTTAAAATTTCCATGGCTACCTCCAATATTTATATTCTATACTTCATATATTAGACTTTAGCTATTACTATAAAGTGAATTAAATATTACAGATTAGTCACTATTATCAGCATACATTTTATGAAATATTATATGGAATTCTGTTCCTTTTCCTTTTTCACTATTTACATAGATATCTCCATTTTGGCTTTCTATTATGGATTTTGACATTGCAAGACCTATACCTACACTATCTTCTTTTGAACTACTCTTTCCTCTATAAAATCGTTTAAATATATGTGGTATATCTTTTTTATCTATTCCCTCACCATCATCTTTTATTATTAGTTCAGAAAATAATGGATTTTCTTTATATGTCATACTTATATTTCCAAATTCAGGAGTATGCTCTATACAATTTTTAATTATATTCACTAATGCTTCCACAGACCAATCAATATCACCAATATAAGATACATTATCATTTCCTTCTATAGTTAATTTTTGATTTTTAATTTCCATAGGTATTTTCATTGGTTGTATTGCTCTATGTATAAGTTCACTAAATTTTATCTTATCTTTTTTAAACTTTATCACTTTTGCTTCTACTTTTGATAGTTTAAGCATACTTTTAATCAGCCAGTCCATTCTATTTAGTTGATTCTTTATCTTATCCAAAAAATCAATTTTTACTTCGCATGGTATATCATTATATAACAAGTCATTCAACATTATTAAAGAAGTCATAGGAGTTTTTAATTGATGTGATATATCAGAGATTGTATTATTTAAAAATATTTTTTCTGATTTTAAAAGTTCAACCTTTTCATTAAGAATTGTCGTCATCTTCAATAGTTCAGTTTTTAAAAGACCTACCTGACCTTCTTGATTTTTATTTTTCATATCAAATGGTTTTCCTTCTGAACTATAGTAAACATACTTAGTCATATCTGATAAATCATTGTACATTACTTTAAAATAGCTAACAACCAATATAAATATTAAAATAAATATTATACATACCAAGATTATATTTATTTTTATAGTATCTAAAACTAGTTTAGAAATTATAGGCTCAGTGTTTATTTTAATAGATTTATCATAATTATACTTACTTAATATTTTCTCTCCATAGTCTATATTTCTCATAGACTTTCCTTGAGTTATTATATCTACTATCTCTCTTTCTAAATTTGGATATTTACTAGACAGTGTTCCTATTATAGCTTGATTATTTTTTACAATCATACCTTTAGTTATATTCATATTGATTATACTAAACCCAACAGATATAGTAATAGCAACAAACATCAAAACAATATACTTACTGAAAAACCTCTTCACTTCTGGATTATATAGAAACATTATTTTCACTTCCTATCCATTTATAACCAAGGCCTCTTACAGTTTCTATGTATATTGGCTCACATAAGTCATCACCTATTTTTTCTCTAAGTCTTTTTATATAAACAGTTAGAGTATTATCATTTACAAAATCATACGTTACATCCCAAAGTTTTTCCAATATTTGAGTTCTACTTAAAACTGTATTTTTATTCTGTATAAGAATTAGAAGAAGTTTATATTCAACTGATGTCAGAAATATTTCTTTTTCATTTTTATATACTCTAGCTTCTAATGTATATATACTTAACTCACCAAATTTAAGCATTTTTTTAGCTTCTTCTGAAGTATTGCCTTTTCTTCTTAAAACAGCTTTTATTCTAGATATTAGTTCTCTAATTCTAAAAGGTTTTGTTATATAATCATCTCCACCCATATCAAGACCCATTACAATATTTACTTCTTCATCACAAGCAGTCAAAAATATTATTGGAATTTGAGAGAATTTTCTTGTATATTGACACAATTCATAACCAGTTCCATCTGGTAATGTCACATCCAAAAGTATCATGCTGTATTCATTAGAAGAAATCATTTCTTTTCCACTTAATAAGTCCTTTGCTATATCTACACTAAATCCTTCTTGCTCTAAAGCATACTTTATTCCAAAAGATATAGTACTATCATCCTCAACTATTAATAACTTTAACATAACTATTTCCTTTCTTTTCATTTTGATTTTAAATTATTTACCTATACAGTTTTTATTATACACAAATACCTTATATACTAAAATATATCTAAAATTACAAAATAGTCACAAAGGGTTATTAAAGCTTACAAAAACAAAAATGTAAGTTATTACTTAACTCTCATAAGAATAATACTAATTTCTTCAAGTTAAGTTACAACTTACATTTTAGAAACTTTAGGTTAAATAATCTAATATAACTATTTAACTATTTAGAATATAATTTATTCTTCATCATACTTCTTATATTCTTCTTCTTTGTAAATATTGTCTTTTTTATCGTCTTCATGTACATCAATATCATTCTTTATATCTTTAACACTATTTACATATTGCATCATTTCTTCCTGAGATACATGTGGACAATTTTCACAGTTTATTCTTCTTGAATTAAATTCTTTTACTTTTTTTTTTAATTCTTCATATTCATAATCCTGTTTTTTGTCTCTACAATCACAGTCATAATCAAATTCGTCATACATATAGTCATCATAGTCACTATTTCTATAATAATTTGTATCAACCATTTGAGAATTAGATTTACGATTTTTTACCATCTTATATACAGCATATGCACCCACACCTGTAAGAACTGCTCCTGTGAACATCATTGGTTTACTCATTCCATCATCTTTTTTATGCATTTGTCTTTTCATTAAATATGTTAACATATTTTTTTCTCCTTTCTAATTTTTATTTATATCTATAGATAGTATCTGTATTATTTTGATAAAAATTAGGTTATTTTTAAATTACAATTTTTACAAATATAAATTTATATTTTGTGTTCGATATTATTTTTTATGTTATACTATATGTATAACAGTCTTTTTCATTTATAAAGCATAATGGAGGTTTTTTATGGTTCTAAATCTAGATTTTAATAGTGATAAATCTATTTATGTACAAATTAAAGAAGAAATAACTAAAGCTATAGCTTCAGGAGAATTGAAAATAAACGAATCACTTCCATCTGTGAGAAGTATGGCCGAAAACATTGGTGTAAATTTACATACAGTGAATAAATCTTATAATGAGCTAAAAGAAGAGGGCTTCTTAAATATTGATAGAAGAAAAGGTGCTATTGTTGCTAAGCTACCAATGAAAATAGACAATTCCACTCGTCAAAAAAATAAGCTTGACTTAGAACTTCTAGTAGCAAAATCTTATTTATCAGGTATCAGCAAAGAAGAATTTTTATCGCTAAGTTCAACTTTATTTGACAAATATGAGGTGAAATACTATGAGTAAGATTGAATGTCTATTTACAATATTCCCAATTTTAATTTTGATGTATGCCACATTTTATTTTATGCCATATTTAGTAGGTAATAAACATATTTATGGAGTTTCTATAGACCAAGAACACAAAAACTATACTGACTTTATAATGCTAGATAAGAAATTCAAAAAACTTTTATCTTTAGGTTTTATTATAGACTTTATATTAGTTTTTATTCTAGTTCTTACATCTGATAAATTAGAATTTTCCTATTTTATTAGTATAACTGGATTTTTATTATATGAAAGTTTATTGTATATTCGTACTCATAAAAAGGCTAAAAAGTTTAAATCAGAAATTTATTCTATAGAAGGTCATATAGATATGGATTCAAAATTAATAGTAGATATGGATTTCTTAAATAAAAAAGATAAAATAATAAAAAGGTTTAAAATATTATATTTAATACCAATACTACTTGTTTTTGGAATGAGTATTTTTATAGCATCTAATTATAATCAACTGCCAAACTTAATTGTTATAAATTGGAATATAAATGGGACACCTAATTCTTTTATGGAAAAATCATATTTTAATGTGTTTAAATCAATAGGCACTGCATTCTGTTTAATCGTTTTATTATATATAACTTCTATTGGTTCTATAAAGTCAAGAATTAAGATAGATTCAAATAGAATTGAAGAAAGTAGAACTGAAAACATTAAATATCTAAACAAAATTGGTTATTTATTTTTGATATTGATGATTTTAATGACAATACAATTTTTCATTGCTTTTTTATCAATAAAAACAAATTTATCAACTGCTATGACCATAGCAACATTTGTGGTTATAATTTATTTAGTGTTAACATATATTAAGTCTCCAAATTTAAAGTCTAACTCTTCTTATTCTCCAGAAGATGATGAAAAACATTGGATAGCAGGCATCATATACAATAATCCAAACGACCCATCATTAATGGTTGATAAGAGATTTGGTATTGGTTATACTGTAAATTTTGGAAATCCTATAGGAAAAATAATATATATTGCTATAGCTTTACTTTTAATTTTTTCATTGTTTAGCCTAATAAAATCTCTTTTACTTTAAATACCATAAAAGGTATCTTACTTGTATTATTGGGTATTATATTTTGTAGGATAAGAAATATTTCATATTATCATTGAAATATAGTATTTATATTTTACTAGAAATGGAGATTTGCATAATGTTGTCAAAAGCTGAAATCAAATACTTTAATGAATGTGCTTCTGAAATACTTTCTTCAGAACAAGTACAACTTATGAGAACATTTCCTCATCACGGCGATGTTTCATGTCTTGAACATAGTTTGTCAGTAGCATATTATAGTTATCTATTATGTAAAAAATTGCATCTAAATGTTGATATTCAAAGTGTTATTAGAGGAGCTTTATTACACGACTTTTTCCTTTATGACTGGCATTACAAAGGGGATAGAAAAGGATTACACGGATTTACTCATCCTAAAGAAGCACTAAAAAATGCGAATTTATTTTTTCAAATAAATGAAATGGAAACAGACATAATTTTAAAACATATGTGGCCACTTACAATTACGCCTCCTAGATACAAAGAGGCCTTAATTGTATGTTTGTTGGATAAATTTTGCTGTTTGGTTGAGACTTTAAAGATACATTCTTTACTATCTCCTTACCATGTATAGAATATTTCTTTAGCATAGTTAAAATTTAACTTTAAAGAGGTCTTAAGTATTATAACTTAATACCTCTTTTATTATTTTATTCTTTAAAATACTATTTTTTTATAATATCATTGTAAGCAATAATATTTAACCTTGATAACTTACCCTTCTTATAGACATGCTTACTACCTTAAATAACAGTAAACCAGCTATCAAATTTATTAGTATTGCTGGTACTACTGCAACCATAAACAATGCTATAAATGAACCTCCAGGAAGACCTACTATTACTTGAGCAAACAATAAAAATGCAGTTCCACTCACAATAGTTCCTATTGGAAAGATTATTGTAGCTACTATTAAGTCTTGCTTTTTATTACTTAAGTTTTTCATAAATGGTAATTTATAAATTATATACATTATCATGAACATTATATTTATTGTAACAGTTTTATCAAGTATATTTGGAACTTGACCTCCTGGAAATTTAGTTGTTAATGCTGCAAATATTCCTGTCACAATTCCTGCCACTAGACAAATTTTATAATCATCTTTGTTCAATATCATTATTATAAACATCATTGCTAGAGATATATCTGGTTGCATTGGAAGTCCTATAGCAGGTGTAAGTTGATGTATTAATAATCCCATAGCTAAGAGTATAGCATTTAAAGTTAATTTTTTTGTATTTGATTTCATTGTAATAATTCCCCCTAATTTTATTAATATTTATTTTATTTCTTTGCCAATTTTCTAAATCATTTTCATTAGCTTTGAGAGTTCATAACATCTTTTTCACCACCTTTTATATCATTTATATATTTTTATTTTGAAATTTTTGTAAAATAAAAAACTCCGTCCTAAATTAATAGGACGGAGATTATCCGCGTTGCCACCTAAATTATATAAAAAATAAACATAAACTTATTTCTTATACATCTCATTATCAGGTACTTACATACCTTATTCGCTGTAACGTGCGACTGACGATAAAGTCTACTCTCATAATAATATGATTTCAATTCATTCCTCTAAGGTCCATTCACTATATTCCTTCTTGCTAAGATTCCACCATCCTCAGCTCTCTATCTTGAAGCTAAACATAATTACTCTTCCTTGTCATAGGATTTTTAATTTGCTGTTGCTATTATAATATTCTAAATTTTTATAATTGTCAACTCTAATTTTTATTTTATTTTAAATTTGTAAAAAGCATAGTATAATCTTTGTAAATGTTTTAAAATTTAATTTAATAATCAAAATTAGAAAGGATGATAATATGTTTAGAGAAATGAGATTAAAAAAGAGAGAAATGACAAAAGAAGATACTGTAGAAGTGTTAAAAAATGGTGAATTTGGTACTTTTTCCACTATATCTGAAAATGGCTATCCTTATGGAGTAGCTGTAAACTATGTGTATCTTAATGATTCTATTTACTTCCATTGTGCAAGAAATGGTCATAAATTAGATAATATATCAAAAAACAACAAAGTTTCTTTTTTAGTAGTTGCTAATGAAAATGTTATTCCAGACAAATTTAGTACTACATATTCCAGTGCTATAGTGTTTGGAAAAGCTTCAACTGTAGAAGATGAAGAAAAGAAAAATGCTCTTGTAGAAATCATAAAAAAATATTCTAAAGGATTTTTTGAAGAGGGAATGAAATACATAGAGAAAGACATAAATTTAACAACTGTAGTTAAAATAGAAATCGACCATATTTCTGGCAAAGTTTCACGTTTATAATAACATATTAAAATACCTAAAAGTAGCTATATAGCCACTTTTAGGCACTTTCTTTTGACATTCTTATAGACTAATTCTTTTTAGATAATCTCTTATCCCCAGCTTAACATCATCATTTGGTCTTATATCAGAGTTATCACCTGCTATATGTAGTATTCCATATGCTGGATGTCCTCCTCTTATTGTACATGGAACTGATAAAAGAGTCATTCCCATATGTTGAGCAAATATATTCATTGCTTGCAAAGATAGCTCTCCTCCTCCATGTTGTGAACCTGCTGTGGCAAAACAACCAAATATTTTCCCACTCAAAGGAGCACCTACCCAAATATCAGAAAAACTATCCATAAACATCTTCATTGGTCCAGATACATTTCCATAATATGTTGGCGAACCCATAAATATAGCATCATAGTCTAGCAATTCTTTTCCAGATTTAATTATATTTACACTTTCAAACTCGTCTTTATATTCTTTAGAATTTATTAAATAATATTGAAGAAGTGTTTTTGCAACTTCGTCACTTACTTTAAACATATCTACTTCTATATCCATTTCTTCAAGCACTTCTTTATATGTTCTTGCTAATAAATATGTACTCCCACAAACACTATGAAAAATTACTGCTGCTTTCATCTTTATCCCCCTAAGTAAATTCAAATTTATTTTTTATATAGTATTTTTTATAATTAAATACTACTAAATAATACTAAATGGATTCAAATATACATCACTTTTTATTACTTCAATTTCATTAAAGTCTCTCAAAAATCTCTTCATGACATCTTTGAATATATCTTCTGTATCAAAATGACCACAATCTACTATACACATTCCAATATCAAGTGCATCTTGTGCTTCATGATACTTTACATCTCCAGTTATTAATACTTCTGCACCTTGTCTCTTAGCTTTTTTTACAAACTCAGAACCAGCTCCTGTTACAACTGCTACTTTGGTTATATTTGTATTAAGATTTCCAACTACCCTGATATGTTTCATATTTAATTTTTCTTTTATTTTATTTGAAAGGTCTTCTAATGTCATACTTTCATCAAGTCTACTAACTCTACCTAGACCAAATGTCTTCCCTTTATTTTCTAACTTGTACAAATCATATGCTACTTCTTCATAAGGATGTGCATCCAACATAGAACTTATTACCCCACCTAAAAGCTTCTGTGGCACTACAGTTTCAATTTTAACCTCATTTACAACTTCTATATCATTTATGCTTCCAAGAAACGGATTAGAGCCTTCTAATGGCTTAAACTGTCCTTCACCTTCTATTAAAAATGCACAATCACTATAATTTCCTATATGACCTGCTCCTGAATTACTTAAAACTCTTTTCAATTCATCTGAATAATTACATGGTACATATACTGCAAGTTTATATAAAGTCTCGCTTTCAGTCACATCTAAAACCTTTGAGTTACCAAATTCCATAATCTCCATAAAATAGTCATTTAGACCATCAAATGCTATGTCAAAGTTGGTATGCATAGAATAAAGTGCTATATCATTTTTAATAAGTTTTTGTATAAGCCTACCTTTTAAATCTGCACTATTAATCTTATTAATTTTCCCAAATATAAAAGGATGATGTGTCACAATTAAATCTATGTTTTTTGAGATGGCTTCATCAATAACATTTTCATTAGCTTCCAAAGATACTAATACTTTTTTTACATCCATATCAAAATCTCCAACTATAAGACCTACATTGTCCCAATCCTCAGCTAAGTTTAGAGGATACTTTTTTTCAATTTTTCTAGTTAGACTCTTTAATAACATATATACCTCCAATTTATTTTATTAAATTTTCAAGTTTTTTTATTGCAGTCTTACTATCTTCTCTCTTATTGTCTATTGCTTCCCCATTCTTTCCTTCTAGGTTATTAACTATAGCACGATATGTCTTTATCTTTTTTTCTATAAATTCATTAAAAAGAGAGTTCTTATTTTCTAAAAGTTTTATTCCAGTTTCAAAATATATCTCATCTTCTATTATAGTATTTTTACCTGTGTATTTGGCAACTATTATTTCATATATCCTAAAATCTTCTCTCACCAAAACTTCTTCTGAGATTTCATAACCATTATTTAAAAGATAACGTCTGAGTTCTTCTTGTGCTTGCATAGGTTGTAGTATCAATTTTTCTACATTATGCGCCACTTGTTTTTTAGCTTCAAGAAGTTCACTTATCAAAATTCCACCCATACCAGCAATTATTATTTCTTCTATTTCTCCTACTTCAAGAACCTCTATACCAGAACCCAGTCGTAAATCAACCTTATCTAAAAGATTGTTCTGTATGACCTCTTTATGTGCATTGTCAAGAGGCCCTTTATTAACATCTGCCAATACTGCAAATGGTACTCTTCCCTCTTTTAACAAATATACTGGTATATATCCGTGGTCAGTTCCTATGTCAGCTATTTTTTTACCATCTGATACCAATGATGCTATTTTTAATAATCTATCTGTTAATTTCAAATATATATCTCCTTTCAATTGCCTTCATTTATAGTCTTTATATTAAATTATAATCATTAAATTAAGGTTATTATAAAAAATAAAATTAAATCTCTACTACAAAATAGCCATGAGATATCACTTATCCCATGGCCTTTATAACAAAAACATTAATGATGTATCTTTTTAATCTAAATAATCTCTAAGTTTTTTTGATCTACTTGGATGTCTTAATTTTCTTAGTGCTTTTGCTTCTATCTGTCTTATTCTTTCCCTAGTTACATCAAACTCTTTTCCAACTTCTTCAAGAGTCCTAGCTCTACCATCTTCAAGGCCAAATCTAAGTTTTAATACTTTTTGCTCTCTATCATTTAATGAGCCAAGTACATCTTCTATTTGTTCTTTTAGTAAAGAATATGCTGCTGCCTCTGCTGGGGCTGGAGCATCATCATCTGGAATAAAGTCTCCTAAATGACTATCTTCTTCTTCTCCTATTGGTGTTTCTAAAGACACAGGGTCTTGAGCTATTTTCATTATTTCTCTTACTTTATCTTCTGTCATTTCCATTTCTTTTGCAATTTCTTCTGGTTTTGGGTCTCTTCCAAGTTCTTGAAGTAGTTGTCTTGATACTCTTATTAGCTTATTTATAGTCTCTACCATATGAACTGGTATTCTTATAGTTCTAGCTTGGTCTGCAATGGCACGTGTTATGGCTTGTCTTATCCACCATGTTGCATAAGTACTAAACTTATATCCTTTTGTATAGTCAAATTTTTCGACTGCTTTTATAAGACCTAAATTTCCCTCTTGTATTAAATCTAAGAAAAGCATACCTCTTCCTACATATCTTTTTGCTATACTTACAACCAATCTTAAGTTTGCCTCAACTAACCTTTGTTTCGCTATCTCATCACCTTCGTGCATTCTCCTAGCAAATTCAACTTCTTCATGTGGTTTAAGTAGAGGAATTTTTCCTATTTCTTTTAGGTACATTCTAACAGGGTCATCTATACTTATCCCTTTTGGTAAAGATAAATCCACAGTTTCTATTTCTATTGCAGAAGAGTCTTCATGTGAAATCGCTTCTGTATCTTCATCCAGGTTGCTAATACTTAAATCATCATCAGTAGTCGAAAAATCTATATCAGCTTTATAATTTTTTGTTTCTGTTATTTCTATTCCCAGATTTCCTAAAGTCTCATAAAGATTTTCTACTTGGTCCTTATCAAGTTCAGTCTCTGAAAAAGCTTCCATTATCTCTGCAAGTGTTAATGAACCTTGCTTTTTTCCTTTTTCTATTAATGTCTTAGCAGTAACTTTTTTTAACTCTTTTTTATTCGATTTATTTTCCACACTCAAACCTCCTTTCTCTACAAGCTCTTTAAAATTTTATTTATATCAACTATTTTTAAAGCAATTTCCATAACTCTACCATCTACCTCTTTCATATCATTATTATTTTCTAATTCTTGTTGCTCTCTCAACAAGCTGTTAATTTGTTCTTCTAATGAATTTTTTCTGATATTTGTTACTATTCCTTCTATTTCTTTTGTGTTCTCTAAGTTTATACTATTCAAAGAAATTGAATTTAATTCTTTTAAGTATTCTTCGGATATGTTTAAACTTTTCAATTTGTCAATAGTTATTTTGTCCAATTCTTGATTTTTAATCATGTAATTTAAAATTTCTTTACTTTCTTTCAATAAAAAATCACTTTCTTCTACTTTTAGTAACGCTATTTCTCTAATTTTTTTATCTTCTAACATTATTTTTATTAGAGTCTCTTCAACTAATTGTTTTCCATCTTGTCTGACTTCGACTTTTTCAATTATTTTTTCTTCTGCTTTCTTTTGATTTTTGTTGTTATATGGCTTATTATAATTTTTACCATACACTTCTCTCTTTATAGACTCGACATTAATATCTATTTGATTGCTTAAATACTTTGTATAAAAATCAATTTCAACAGGACTTGTCAATTGTTTTATAATCTTAGAAGCTTCTTTTGCGAACTTCACTCGTTCTTCATCTTTTTGAATATTAAATTCTTTTTTAAGATGATCTATTTTATATTTTATGTAGTGAGTAGAAACATCCATAGCTTTTTTATAATCATTAAGTCCATATTTTCTTACAAATTCATCTGGGTCTTTAGCATCTTTTAAATCCAATACTTTTACATTAATACCTAATTTAGTAAGTATATCCATAGCTCTTAAAGTTGCTTTTATTCCTGGTTCATCAGAATCATAAGATATAATAGCAGTGTCCGCATATCTCTTTATTAAAATGCCTTGTTGTTCAGTCAAGGCTGTTCCAAGGGTTGCTACTACATTTCTTATGCCATACTGATAAAGCGAAATTAAATCCATATATCCTTCAACTAAGACTATAGTTTTACTCTCTAAATTTTTTCTAGCAAAGTTTAATCCATATAAGTTCTGTTTTTTATTAAAAATTATTGTGTCTGGAGAATTTAAGTATTTTGGCAAAGAATCATCTAATACTCTTCCCCCAAATCCTATTATATTTCCTCTATAATCGAATATAGGAAACATAACTCTATTTCTAAATTTATCATAGCAATTAGTTCCATCTCTGTTTTTTGCAATTAGACCGCACTCCAATAAATCTTGTTTTTTATATCCTTTACTGATTAAAGTATTCATAAGTGAATTCCATGAATCTAAAGAAAATCCTAAACCAAATTTCTTAATAATTTTATCATCTAGTCCTCTTATTCTTAGATATTCATACCCAAGATTTTTACTTCCCAACAAGTTTGAAAGATAAAATCTAGCAGCTTCTGTGTGAATATCTTGGAATTTTTTAGATTTTTCTATTTTAATTCTAGTCTCTTCATTCATGTTAGTGTTAATTTCTATACCACATTTATTTGCTAAAATTTTTACAGCATCCATAAAATCCAAATTTTCCATTTTCATGACGAAATTTATTACATCTCCACCTTCTCCACATCCAAAACATTTATAAATTTGTTTTGATGTGTTTATATAAAAAGATGGTGTCTTTTCACCATGAAATGGACATAATCCTTTATAATTAGCTCCAGATTGTTTTATATTCATATATTCAGATATTATACTTGCTATATCGCATCTAGCCTTTATTTCTTCAATAATGTCTTTTATATCATTCATATTATCACCTTCTGGTGTAATTTTTTGTGTTAACATTTCTATTCTACACTATATTCTAAATTTGTCAATCACTCAATATACAGAATTCGACTTTTTTTATTGATATCCTTCTTATTAATCAAAAAATTTTTATTTTTTATATTAATTATATCAATATTAAGTCTTTATTTATATCAAATGGTCTAACTATTAAATTATATATAACCTGTAAATTCGTATCAATAACCATTACGAATAAAAAAGAGGCTTTTGCCTCTTTTAATAATTCTTAATTGATTCCATTAAATCTTCAAACTCATCAAAACAAAGAGATTGGGCACCATCTGATAGAGCATTTTCTGGGTCAGGGTGCACTTCTACCATTATTCCATCAGCTCCACATGCAAGTGATGCCATTGACATAGGTTTTATCAAGTATCTAATTCCAGTAGCATGACTTGGATCTACCACAACAGGAAGACCTGTTTCTTTTTGGATAATAGGTACAGCAGCTAAATCTAATGTATTTCTAGTATAATCATTATATGTTCTTATACCTCTCTCACACATTATAATATTGCTATTTCCTTCTATTGCTATATATTCTGCAGCACCTATCCATTCAGTAATTGTCGATGCTATTCCTCTTTTTAACATAACAGGTTTGTTTTGTCTTCCTACTTCACTTAAAAGTGTAAAGTTTTGCATATTTCTTGAGCCAATTTGAATTATATCACTTATACTATACAGATCGTCCATATCTCTTACATCCATAAGTTCTGTAATAACAGCTATGCCAACCTCTTTTTTGACTGCTTTTAATATTTCAAGACCTTCTTTTTTTAATCCTTGAAATGAGTTTGGTGATGTTCTTGGCTTATATGCTCCACCTCTTAAAATATTTGCACCATGACTTTTTACAAATTTAGCAGTCATTAAAAGTTGCTCATAACTCTCTATTGCACATGGTCCAGCTATTATAAGTTTGTCTTTTTTTACAACTATCTCTTTATTATTTGTATTTATCTCTATTTTTGAATTACCATTAAATAGGTTTTCTTTCATAACCTACAAGCTCCTTTACTTCTTCTCTTTCTTCAGCAGATAGGAGGTTTAAATGTTCTTTTATTGATTTTTCATTTATTAGAAGTTCTTCATTTAAATCCATAAGTGGTATCAAAACGAAAGCTCTGTCTTGAATCCTTGGATGAGGTATTAATAGTTTTTCGTCAGTAGAGACTACATCATTAAAAAATAGTATATCTACATCTATAGTTCTTGGACCCCAGCGTACTATTCTCTCTCTGTGTAGTTCTCTCTCTATTTTTTGACAATATTCTAACAACTCATATGGTTCAAACTCTGTTTCTATTTCTACACACATATTTAGAAAATCTGCTTGTTCTGTATATCCCCATGGTTTTGTTTCATATAATCCTGATTCTTTTACATTATAGATAGATTCACTATTTCTTAAAAGCTCACATGCCTCTGATAAATTATTAAATCTATCCCCCATATTAGTACCTATTCCCAAATAAGCCTTATTCATCTCTTGTTCTCCTTATCTCAACACCAAAATAGTCATAAATTCCATTCACAGGAGCTTCTGGTTTTCTAACCCTAACCATGACTCCATTTATAAGCACAAATTTATTTAAGACCTCTTCTGCAATATTTTCTGCTAAAGCCTCCAAAAGATTAAATTGTTTATTTTCAGTAATATCCTTAACAACACTGTAAACATCAGCATAGTTTACAGATTTATTTATATCATCACTAAGTCCAGCCTCTCTTGAATCAACATAAAGCTCCATGTCGATAAAAAATTTCTGACCTAGAAAATTTTCTTCTTTAAGCACACCATGATATCCATAGAATCCTAGATTACTAAGTAATATTTTATCCATTATATTATACCTACTTTCTATATATTGCATCAGTCATTCTAGCTGCCATTAAGTTTTCATAAACATCGTGTACTCTAACTATATCTACACCATCTCTTATACCTAGTACAGTAGTAGCTATTGTACCTTCCAATCTTTTTTTTGGTTCAACTGGAAGGACCTTACCTATTACCGATTTTCTAGATGTGCCAAGTAAAATAGGATAGCTTAAGTCTTTCAATTCGCCTAACCTTCTTAATACTTCTATATTCTGTTCAAAATCCTTACCAAATCCTATTCCTGGGTCAAGTACTATTTTTTCTTTTTTTACTCCACAGCTAATTGCCATTTCTATGCTTTCTTCAAAAAAGTCCTTTATTGACTCCATTATATCTTTTTCATATTTTGTCCCATCTTGATTGTGCATTATACATACTTCTGCATCATATTTACCTATTACAGAGGCCATATTTTTATCTTTTCTAAGACCCCAAACATCATTTACCATAGTAACACCTAATTTTAGTGCTTCTTCTGCAACATCTGCCTTATAAGTATCTATTGATATTGGTATATCTAATTCTTGTTTAAGTTTTTTTATTACAGGGATTACTCTTCTTAGTTCTTCATCTGAGTCTACATAACTATGACCTGGACGTGTAGATTCTCCTCCTAAGTCTATTATATCAGCGCCTTGGTCAACCATATCTTTTGCGTGTTTTATTGCTATGTCTAAGTTATTAAAATCTCCTCCATCTGAAAAACTATCTGGAGTTACATTTAATATTCCCATTATATAAGTTCTTTTACCATAATCAAACACAATTACTGACACTCCCTTAAATTAAATTTTATATCTCAACAAATGATTATATCTACAACAACTACTATTTCATAGTAATAAGACTCATCGCCTCAGCTCTAGATGCAATATCCTTTTCAAATATACCTCTTACTGCTGATGTAACAGTTTTTGAACCTGGCTTTTTCACACCCCTCATTGTCATACACATATGCTCTGCTTCCACTACAACTAAAACACCATAAGGCTGTAATTCTTCCATTATTATATCTGCAGCATTTTTAGTAATTCTTTCTTGTAATTGTGGTCTTTTTGCCAATGTATCTATTACTCTAGCAAGTTTAGAAAGACCTGTAAGTCTTCCTCCTTTTGGTAAATAAGCAATATGAGCTTTTCCAAAAAAAGGAACTAAGTGATGTTCACAACATGAATAAAATGGAATATCTTTTACCAAGACTAATTCTTCATGTTTCTCATCTGCAAAAAGAACTTTTAAATGGTCTCTTGGTTCTTCAGTAAGACCTGAAAATATCTCTTCATACATTCTAGCAACTCTATTTGGAGTCTCAATTAGACCTTCTCTATCTGGGTCTTCTCCAATTGCCTCCAATATTTCCCTTACTGCATGTTGTATCTTTTCTTTATCAACTTTATTCATTTAAACTCCCCCCATTGATTTGTGACTAGAAGATTAGTTTTATAATCTCTTTTGTCTCAATTTCTTTAAAAATATAATTATAAACATCTAAAAGTTTTTGATAGTCATAACTTTCACTTACCTTTGATACTAGTTCAAAAAGCTCATTATTTTCTTTTTCCAAAACTTTTAGCAATTTTTTATCTTTTGGTACCCAATTATCATTTATATTAAAGTACCCAATTATTATATCTTTTAAATATAAATTCGTCAAAAAATGATATTCAAAAACATCAAATTTTTCTTTATTTTTTAAATTTGATATTTTTCCCCCAATATCTTGTTTTAAAAAAGACTTTTCTTCCAGCGACATTTTTTTAGGCCCTTTTAAGTAAATATCCCTACTTATATCCTTTATATTCTTTGATGTCTGCTCTTTATCAAATAGAACTTTAGCATCCTTCATCTCTTTAATAAAGAAATACTCTCTATCTGATAATAATTTTTTTACACCATCTCTTGAAAAATAGTTTATGTCAAATTCTATTCCCTCTTTTTCAAACAGTACTCGCTCTTGTTTTTCCCCCTTTTTTACAAAAACGAATATATCAATATCATTTATTTCTACATCGTGAAGAGCAAAATCTAAGTCTTTACTAGAACCAACCAAAAATACTGCTAAAGTATTTGGATTTTCTATTATCGTTGTTATCTCTTCACTATATACCTTATAAACACAACTTATCATTTCTTATCTCCAACAAATTGTTAATATTTTAATTTACTTTAAATATTCTACTATTTTATCGAAAATAGCATTTTTTTCATAAAATTTTATTTTGTCAATTTCTGTAACTTTCATAGCTCCCATAAGACTATTTGTGACAAAAACAAAATCAAAACTACTAATTTCTGATATATTAATTTCATTTTCTACCAACTCTATATGTAATTCGTCACAAATATTTATAATCCTCTTTTTTATTATTCCATTTAATATTGGTAATTTACCACTAGGAGTATATACTATTTCTCCTTTTATAAAAAATATATTACTCATAGAGCATTCTAAGATTACACCCACTGAATTTACAAATATACCATCATCATAACCATCTTTATTTGCAAAATTTTTAGTATATATATTTTCAAAATAATTTGTAGTTTTATGTCTATGAATCAAACTATCTCCTCTAATGATTGGTGAGACAGTTAACTTAAAGCCATTTTCATATGTTTCTTGATTATATGGGATATCTCTGATAGATATATTGTAACCTTTATCAAAAACAGTAATTCTAAGTGCTTTATCAACAATAGTTTCTTTTTTTATATATGTATTAATCTCATTTATCAAGAAGTCTTTTTCATGCTTTATATCTAGTTCTAAACACCTTATTGAATTAAGCATTCTTTCTATATGAAGATTTAAATCTATTGCTATACCATGTTCAACTTTAATAGTTTCAAATAAACCAATTCCAAACTTACTTAAACTGCTATCAAAACCTACATTATTCTTCATAATAACCCCTCAAAGCCTTCATTATAGATTTTGCTTTATCCATTGTTTCTTGATATTCTTCATCTGGGTCAGAATCCCAAGTCATTCCTCCTCCAACTTGGAAATAAACCTTTCTATCATCTTTTATTATTGTTCTAATTGCTATATTAAAATCCATATCACCATTAAAACCTATATAACCTATTGAACCAGTATATACACTTCTTTGTGTTGGCTCCAATTCATCTATAATTTCCATTGCTCTAATCTTAGGTGCTCCTGTTATAGAACCACCTGGAAAAGTAGCTTTTATTATATCAGTAGCATCCTTATCATCTTTTAATTCACCTACAACTGTTGAAACTAAGTGATTTACATTTGCATATGGTTCAATTACAAATAGTTCTGGAACTTTTACACTTCCTGTTTTAGATATTCTACCAATATCATTTCTTTCTAGGTCCACTATCATAAGTAATTCAGCTCTATCTTTTTCACTATTTTTAAGTTCTTGTTGAAGCTTTAAATCTTCTTCCCTATCCTTACCTCTTGGACGAGTACCTTTTATTGGTCTAGTTTCTATTTTCTTATCAATACATCTTATAAATCTTTCTGGAGAGTTTGATAATATATGTACATCATCAAAGTTTAAAAATGCTCCAAATGGTGCTGGACTAAATCTTCTTAAATCTCTGTATAGTTCAAAGCTTGTAAGTTCTGTTTCTCCACTGAACCTTTGCGTTAAGTTTGCTTGGTATATATCCCCTTGTCTTATGTACTCTCTAACATTTTGAACTGCATTTTTAAATTCTTTCTTTGTGAAATTAGATTTAAGTCTTATAGGTTTAACTTCTTTTTCTTGATAACATATATTATCTATACCTTTTTCTTCTTCTTTTAGTATTTTTTGTTCGATATCATCAACTATCTTTTCTTCTAATTTCATATCTATATTTGGAGTAGCTATGTAAGTTTTTTCCATAAGATGGTCTACAACTATTACATGATTGTACAAACCAAAATACATATCAGGCATCCCAATATCATCTACAGCACTTCTAGGCAATTCTTCCATATAATTACCTAAATCATAAGACAAATATCCTACAGCTCCTCCTATAAATGGAAGGTTAGTATCATTTTTAACTCTATATTTATTTAGTTCTTCTTTTAAAAATTCTAATGGATTTTCGTCAGTATCTTTATATTTTAATACCTTAAATGGCTTACTACTTATAAAAGAATATCTTCCTAATTTTTCTTTATCCATAGCACTGTCTAATATAAAACTGTCATGTTCGTTTCTAAAAATAGTAAATATCTCAAAAGAATTAAGTTTAGTGTTTATCTCTCTTATCATATTACATATGTATCCTTTCTCTAGCTTCTGTTATAAAGTTTTTCAGCATCTCATGACCATACTCTGATAAAATAGCTTCTGGATGAAATTGTACTCCTTCTATTAAGTATTTTTTATGTCTAATTCCCATTATTTCACCTTTATCAGTTGTTGCTGTAACTTCTAGTTCTTCAGGAACTTTATTAGAATCAATTATTAGTGAATGATACCTAGTGACATTCAAAGGATTCTTAAGACCACTAAAAACCCCTTTACTAATATGGTTTATACTGTGCACTTTTCCATGTACAGGTTGCTGTGCCTTTATAATATCTCCTCCAAAAACATATCCAATAGTTTGGTGACCCAAACAAATTCCTAGTATAGGCTTTTTCCCTTTAAAATAGTCAACAATATCTATGCAAACACCAGCTTCTTTTGGAGAACATGGTCCTGGAGATAATACAATTACCTCTGGATTAAGTTCTTCAATATCACTTATTTTGATTTCATTATTTCTCTTTACTACGACTATTTCCCCTAATTCTTCTATGTATTGTACTAGGTTATACACAAAAGAATCATAATTGTCTATCATTAGAATCATACTTAAATCCCCCCCTAAAAATTATTTTATTAACTCAGAAACTGTTACGAATTTAAAGCCTTTTTCCATCATTTTTGGGATAAACATATCTAAAGCTTCAACTGTATCATTAGTTGCATAATCGTGTAAAAGTATTATATCTCCATTTTGTACTTTATTAATTATTTTATCAGCAATACTGTTAGCTCCAGGATTTTTCCAGTCCTTCACATCTACACCTGTCCATAAAACAACTTTATAGTCATGCTTTTTTGCAATTTCTATTAAGTCTTTTTCTCTATAACTTCCAAATGGTGGTCTAAATAATGTAGGTTTCTTTCCAGTCACTTCTTTTAAGATATCCTCACACTTAACAATCTCCTCTTCTATCTGATTAGAGCTTAAATTACTTATATCAGGGTGATTAAAAGTGTGATTTCCTATTTCATGCCCTTCTTTACTGGCTCTCACTAATGGTTCTTTATACCATTGAGCATGTTTACCAGCTATAAAAAAAGTAGCTTTTACATTGTATTTCTTTAATACATCTAAAACTTGGCTAGTTTCTTTTGGATGTGGTCCATCATCAAAGGTAATTGCTATTAACTTTTTTTCCCTTGAACCATGCTTAATTAAAACATTTCCATTAGTATCTGTCATCAAAGCAGAGACCTTACCAAAATTAGATACTAGTATTATTCCACAAAACAAGACTATCGCTACTAAACACTTATATGTTGTCCTCTTTTTCCATGGTGTCATTTTTAAACTTCCTTTCAAACATTTTAGTTATTTATAAAAATTTTGAGTGTAATATGTTTTATAGCTTCCTCCAAATATTACTCCAACTCCAATATTATTATAATTCCCCAAAATATTTTTTCTATGTCCTTCAGAATTCATCCAAGCTTCATGTGCATATATTGCGTTAATTTGCCCCGCTGCTATGTTTTCCCCAGCCGAAGTATATACAATTCCCTCCCTTTTCATTCTATCAAATGGAGTTTCATTATTTTTATTTATATGGTCAAAAAAATTATTATCTCTCATATCTTCACTATGCTTTCTTGAACTCAAAGTAGCTTGTTCACTGTATATTAGTGAATTTAATCCTCTTTGATTCCTAACACTATTTACAAGGTCTATAACTTCTAGTTCAAAACATTTTTTAAGCTCTTCTCTATCATCTGGATATAATTCTTTAAACTCATCTTCAGTACTTTTATCAATTATTAAATATGAACAAACTCTATTTTTTTCATGAATATCGTAGAAAATTGTAATATACTTGCCTTCTTTACTTATTATATCATATTGATTTTCTGAGTTTATTATATATCTAGTATTTCCTTTTCTCTTATATTTTAATGGTGTAATCCTAGTTCTAACTGTTTGCCTATCTTGATTTATTTTTATATCTTGGTTTTCACATGAATTCATAGAATTACTGTAAAGTGCTACTACCTCATTATTTTCAACACCAACCATTGCAAATTCTTTTCCATATTGATTATATACATACCAATCAAAGCCATATTCACTAGTATCAATTCTTCCAGGTTTCCCAATACTTGATAATACTTGATTTAAATTGTCTCCCAGACTTATTTTTTCAAAACTCTTTATATCTGATTCATCTAGATTTTCATTTTCAGTATTATTCAATTGTAAATTTTGATTTTTTTCTTTTTTATCTTTTTTTGAATTGTCACCTATATTTATCTTGTCTAAAAATTCATTCCATATTTCACTTTGAGAAATTTTTTCTTTTAAATCATATACTTCCTCTAACAATTCAGGACTATAAAATAAAACAATAAGTATTACCAACACTAATGCAATTAATTTCTTCAATATATCCCTCCTTCATAAAATCGAATTAAAATTTTTTAATATTCATTTATTATACTAATACTGATAATATATACTAATAAATAACATTCATACCTATTCAAATTTACTAAGTATTATAAAAAAGCTTTACCTACTAATAGATAAAGCTACAGTCTTAAAGAAAATATTTCATCTAATGTTCTATCAAAAATGGATGGTTTATCAAATTTCCAAGTCCCTTCATAAACCAATTCATTATTTAGATAAAAAGTTCCTTGCCCATGTTTTTTTCCATGCATAAATTCACCTACATATTTCTTGCCTTTTTCCCATATATAAGTCCCTTTACCATGAATCAAATTATTCTTCCATTCTCCTTCATAAAGTATTTCGCCTTCACTATTGTAACAAATACCATACCCTTCCATCTTTCCACCTTTAAATTCACCTGCATATATACATCCATCACTCCACTTGTAAATACCTTTCCCATCCTTCTTACCATTTTTCCAAGTTCCAATATACTCATCTTTACTATTATAGAGCATATTTCCAATACCATTCATTGTATCTTCTTCAAAATTACCTATATATTCATTTCCATTTGAAAATACAAAACTTCCTTTTCCATTTTTTTTATCTTGTTTAAACTCTCCTATGTACTCCATTTCTGTTCCTTCATCTACAAAAAAAGTATAAGAGCCTTGACCTTCCATCTTTCCCTCTAAAAACTTACCTACATATACATCCCCATTTGAAAATTTATATATTTTATTTTTTGGTTTTTTTGTATCTACTTCATCTATATCACGAATTGTTTTTCCTTCTAATTCTAATACTTCATTTTCTGGAGCAAAATCTCCCTTTTTTAAAACACGTTTTTTCATGTTCTTTATACTTTTAATCTCTTTATTTACTTCATTTATATATTTCAAATAATTATCATACAAATTAACATATTCTTTAGATAAATTCATAATGCCATTCCTCCAACGTTATTACTAGATATTTTACTAAATCCATTAAATTTATTATATCCTAATAGTGGTCATGTTTTCTACACATTAAGTAATTTTTTCAATTTTAATTTTAAAATAGCATCTTTTAAAGTGATACACAAATCATTAATAAAATCTTTATCTTCCACCTATTAAATTTAAATAGGCTGAGAGCCATAATATAAATTTATATATTATAGCTCTCAGCCTATAAAATTCTCTATAAATCTTTTGCTTTAAATCCTCTTCCTTTTACCTCTGTGACATCATTTACAGATATAAAGGCCTTTTTATCATACTTCAAAGCTATATCTTTTATCTTTGGTATCTCATTTGATGAAACTATTGTATATATAATTTTCTTTTTCTGATGAGTATATGCACCTTCTGCATCTAAAAAAGTTACACCCCTAACTAAACTCTTCATTATATCTTCTGCTATTAAATCGACTTCATTTGACATTACCATAACAGATTTTTGATAATTCATTGCATCTTTAATGAAGCTCATTGAATACGCATTTAGAAATAAACCTATAAGAGTATATAATGCTAAATCTAATCCAAATAAGAAACTTCCTGTAAGTACTATTAATCCATTTATTGCTAAAGCAGTATCTTTCATTTCTATGTTCTTCTTAATTTTTAGTATTGCAGCTATTATATCTGTACCACCTTGGGAAGACCTAGTTCTAAATACAACCCCAACACCTAAACCAGATAGTATCCCACCATATACACTTTGGAGTAATATATCATGTATAGGTATAATCTGACTTATTTCCTGAGTCGCACCTAATAATAATGAAAATACAATCATATTTACTAAACTTGAAATACAAAACTCTTTTTCAAGGTATATGAACCCTAAAATAAATATTGGGATATTGATTAAAAATGTTAATAGACCCACATTTATATTTGTCAAATAGTTTATAGATGTTGCTATACCTGTAGCACCTCCACTAAGCAGATGTGCTGGTCTTAAGAACCCATTTATACCTATAGATGTCATCAACATCCCAAATAACATTGTTGAATATCTTAAAACTGGATGTTTTTGTAGGGTATTCTTAACTTCACTCATTTCTTTCTCCCTTCAATCTTTCTAAATCTTTAGAATTTTAAAAACTTATCTTTACATATATTATATTATTCCTGATGTAATAGATAATATTTCAAATAAATTTTTATATAATTTCTTGAACTGTCATCTATTACATCATCTATTATAGTATCTTTTTCATATATGTCTAGTGCAATTTTTTATATTTTAATCTTTAAAAACGTTCAAATCATCTCATTTATGCTTTAAATAAAAATCCTTCTAGCACAATATGATACTATTTATTATTTAACTTGCAATATAGTAAATTTATAGTATTCTTTTCTAAATATCTATTTTTACAGTAATTTATCTTATCTTAGCAAATTTAAATTTAATATTTATCTGTTCATAATTAATTGCTAAATGAAATTTTTGTTTTCATAATTTCAGTATATGATTTTTTTATTTCATTATTTGCATTTTTTTCATTCACTTTTTATTTTAAAATTTTTTTATTTTATTTTGTTTTAAGTATCCACAATACTAATTTTAATTTTATTTTTATATAAAATTCATTATAATTGGAATTAATATTACTGTAATTGTACCAGATACTCCAATAGAAACACCACTCATAGCTCCTTCTACTTCTCCAAGTTCAAAAGCTTTTGTAGTCCCTAGAGCATGTGCAGACGTTCCAAGCGCAATTCCTTTAGCAACTGGATGATTTATATTTCCAAGTTTAAATACTGTAGAAGCAACCATTCCACCAAAGATACCTGTAAAAATTATAGCCACAACCGTTATTGATTCTATACCATTTAAGGAATTTGCTAAAGATATTCCCATTGGTGTTGTTATAGATTTTGGAATCAAAGAGTTTATAATACTTACATCTGAATTAGCTATCTTACCAATTATCAATACAGATATAAAAGAAATTACTATACCACAACCTATACCTACAATAATTTCAACCATATGCTTTTTAAATAATTCAAATTGCTTATAAAGTGGAACTGCAAGTACTACTGTAACAGGACCTAGAAAGAAATTTATACTATCTGCTCCTATCTTGTAGTTCTCATAAGGAATTTTAGTTATGCTTAAAAACACTATTATTCCTACGATTGCAATTAACATGGGATTACATATAGGATTGTTCGTTTTTCGTTGGATATATCTCCCTAAATTAAAAAATACTATTGTCACTATTATACCAAACACTGGCGTTTGTAATACATTATACATCTTTTTGTCCTTCTTCCTTCTTTTTTATCATTTTTTCCACTATAACTCCAGTGGCATACATTACTATTAGTGTGCTTAAGCATATGACTAATAAAAGCACTAGTACATTTTCCTTTATCAGGTCTAATGATTTTATAAGTGACACACCTGCTGGGATGAAGAATATAGCCATATTATCAAGGAAAAATCCACTTATATTTTCTATACTACTCAAATCTAATACCTTAAGTTGTAGTAGCAAGAATAATAATAGCATCCCAACTATACTTCCAGGAATAAGTATAATTCCCTGTATAAAGGAACTTATATACTCTCCTATGACCCATATACATAAAATTATTACTAACTGATTGAAAACTTTCATTTTCCACCTCCAAAAACTAAAGAGATTGCTTCAAATCACATATTTGTAGTTTTTTCAACAAGCAAATATCTTTCTTCAAATAGAAAGTTATAATTTGATACAATCTCTTTTAAATTTATTTTTATTTTAATTTAATAAAATACATACTTGGTTGTTTCAAAAAACTTAACTATATAAACCTATTTTTCACTTAAAATCTCTTTTATTTTTGAATTGTTATACATGCTGTCTGGAACTTCACTTCTTAAACTATAGAAGGTTTGTTGTGCATTTTTTAAATCACCATTATCATAATAAAGCATCCCTAACTCATAATATGAATCATCATAATACTGGTCATGTTTAGTATAAGTATTTATATATTTTTTATAATATTTTATAGCTTCATCTTTATTTCCTAATAGCTTATTTGTTATGGCTAATTGATATATTGATTCAGAAATATATTTTTTAGTTTTCCCAGAAGAAACTACACTTTTAAAATTATCTATGGCTTTTTCATATTCTTTATTTTTCTTTAAATCTAGAGCTTGATAGTATAAATCTTCCTCATCAGCTACAGTTATCTCTCTTTCTGGTTCTTTATTTTTAGCCTCACTTAACTCTTTATTCGTTTTTTCTAATTTTTCACTTGTTTCTCCCAGCTTTTTATCAGTTTCATTTAGCTTTTCATCTTTACTACTTATTTGATTATTTAAATTTTCTATTCTCTTTTTACTTTGAATCAAATATACACCCATACCTACTAAAACACAAACAACTATAATATATGGTAAAATATTTTTCTTCTTTTTAACTTTTTTTACTTCTTCTTTTTTACTTGTATCTTCTTTTTCTTCCTCATTCTTTTCAAATACTGGATTATCCTTATCTAACTCTTTAAGTTTATCTAAGTATCCTTCTCTCTTCTTTACATTACCTAGTTTATCATACAACAAAGATAAAATCACATATGGTTCTATTAGTTCAGGTTCTTCCTCAATTATATTCTCCAAAATATGTATTGACTCATAATTTAATTCTTCATTTATAAATCTTATAGAATGATTGTACCTTCCTAAAAATGTTTTAAAATCTTCAGATGAAATTAGATTTACATATTTTCTCGATATATGGTTATTTTCATAACATAAAGCTGTATAAAAGCTCTCAAATGACTTAGCAAAGTCACATTTTAATAGCTTTAAAAGACCTCTAAGATTTAGTATATCAATATCTTTAGGATTTATTTCTAAAGCTTTATTCACCATATTAATAGCACTAGTTATATAGTTCTTATATGCCAAATCCAGTGCATTATTATATCTTTTGTATGATTCTAATTTTAATTCCTTTGATGTTGTGTCTGACTTTGAATTTAAAGCTCCTTGTAAGTTCAATAGTGTCTCTTCTTTATAATTTGTAGTCACATAGCTCTGCTTTAATGCTTTTAGTGTCTCGTCACCATCTTCTTCTTCTATGTTAAAAAAAGTCAAATCACTTTTATTATCTTCTATCAAAGATATATCTAAAATTTTTCTAGGCATGTTTTCTATGTCCTGTTTTATATCTTTAACTAAAATAATACTCACCTCCACTCTAAAATATATATTTAAGATAACATATTTAATATGTCAAGTCAAAACTATACATATTTTGCCATTATCCTCATAATAAAAAAGGTAATCCTCTTCTTCTTGTGAAAAGGTTACCTTTTTCCAATATTACTAACTTTTAATGTTGAATTTTTTTACTTTTCTATACAGTGTAGCTATACCTATATTTAAAGCCTCAGCTACCTTTTTCATACCTTCTGTGTTACTTCCATATTTTTTTATAGCTTTTTCTATAGCTTCCCTCTCAAGGTCATCCATAGTCTTAACTTCTTGTTTATATAATTCATCTAATTTAAAAGATATTAAGTCAGACATACTTCTTACAAAAGCAGTTAACTCCTTGTCTTTTGAAAGTATTTTTTCCTTTTGTTCTTCATTAAATGCAGCTATACCCAAAATTCCAAGTATATGTTCTCCCATTTTAACAGGAGTACATATATCAGCTAACTCTTTACAATTTTCTCTATTGGCACATTGATTACAGTTCTCTTCTATTTCCTTATTTATAACATAGGATTTTCCATCTTTTAAAACAAGAGAGTATACTGATTTCTCTGAGATTGTCTCTCCTATTTTACCTCTGAATATTCCTGTCCCTGCTATCCTAGTTAAATCTTTTGTAACTAAAGTAACATCTACATCCAACACATTAGAAATATTCTCGCAAATACTTTGAACGTAATTCGTTATATTATTTAAATTCAAAGTAATCCCTCCTATTTAGATTTATATTTTTTAATACTCTACATAAATCCTATTCTTGAGAACTTTAAGCTTGCGGTTGTGGTTGTGTCTCATTAGGCTTATTATCAGTTGGTGGTGTTTCTGGTTTTTGTTGATTATTTTGATTATTTGAATTTTGATTGTTTTTATTTTCATCTGTCTTTGGCTTTTCTTCTGGTTTTGGTTCCATAGTTCCAACTAATATAATACCTTCCTTCTTAGGATAATATGAATTAGCTATTTTTTCAGTTTTAATTTTCTTACCATTAGCATCATTAAATGTTCTATATGTTGATACAGAATATGCATTTCTTCCGCTCTTTTCCACTTTTTCTTTGCCTTTAGGCATTGTAGAATCATTAACTCTTTTCATTGTAGTTTGTGAAACACCATCTAATTTTGTTGATATCGTTATATTTTGTTTGTCTTCTGCACTTCCATATATATTGCAAACAATTTGATTCCCTGAAACGTAATTTTTTATGTAAACTGGATGCTTTAGATTATTTTTAAATAAGAAATCTATTCCACTATCTGCAACAGTTGCATCTCTTCCTTTTGGAACATAACTTGATGGTATTGTATGATTTTTTACATTAACAATTTCTAATCCTGCATATAACACAGAGTTATATAGTGTTGACGAAACTTGACAAACTCCTCCACCATAGTCTTCTTCCATCTCACCTTCCATTATTACAGGTGCACTTTTATATCCATTTTCTTTACTTCTTTTACCTGTATGCTTGTTAAATGAAAAAGTTTCTCCTGGCATAAGTAATACATTACTTATATTATCTGTTGCTAATTTTATGTTTATACTTCTATTTACTTGAGAAGTTTTAAATGTTGTTGAATACTTGCCTAAATTTGTGTCTATATTAGCAAGTTGCTCTTTTTTTATCTTTGCTGGAGTAGCTTTTACTACTAACTTATTCTTATAATTTCCTTTTTTAGTTTGATTCTCAAAACTCTCCATACTCTTAGAAATATCCATTTTAAGACCATCAGAGTCTGGTACAACTTTTACTTTTTCACCACTTATATCAAGTGTTGCATCTTTTACCTCTACATCTATTTCTTTAGCTATCTTTTCCATTTCTGATTTTAGCTTATTTTTATCATAATTTGTCACTACTACTAAGTTGTTTTTCTTTCCAAAATTTGCTGAAATAGTTTTTGATAGATTTCCAAAGAAACCATTCTTTCTATTTAAATTATATGCATTTTCTACTGTTTTATCCAAATCTGCAGATAAATTTAAATCTTTACTTTTAACTTTCCAGTTTTTATCATTGTAGATAAACTCAACATTTTCTAATTTGTATTTTTTACTTAATTCCTGTTTTGCTTGTGCCTTAGTCAATTTGCCAATGTTTACTCCATTAACATATGTGTTTTTTGCTATTTTCTCCCCATTAAATTGCACACACATTATGCCTATAAAAATTATGACTACTAATGCTACAGCTCCAATGGCTATAACTAGCTTTTTGTTCACATTACTCATCCCATACTTCTCCTTACAATAAAATTATTTATATACACCTACTATTATATTACTACATAATCTGCCTTAAAAACCCAAAAACTTTTTAATTATATAATAATTTAACATTATCAATATAATTAATTAATATTCATTTAGTCCTTTTTCTGATATGGCATATATTTTTTCATTGTAAATATTAATAGCATAAACCTCTTTACCTTTAAATAATCCTTTGTTTACTATAGCGTAATAATAAATATTTTTATACTTCCCAAATAATTCTTCTAATGTTTTTTTACTCTTTACATACCTCTCAGCTTTCTCTATATCTAATATCTCAACCTTTTTATATTTGTTATCTTTTTCATCAAGAGTATTAGTTAATACAAATTTAGCTTTATCTTTAGTAATACCAAATTGATAACTTCCATCCTCTAATATCCTAAAGTATCCATCTCCATAGTCTACTTTGTAATCTTTCTTACCATCTTTATATGAATATAAATCTTTAGTTTTTGCACTTACTAAAACCTCATTTACTAATTTGTCATACTCATATACTTCAGCATAATAATATTTATTATTTTTTATCATTTGTGGAAGTGAATTTATAGATAGATTTGACTTATCCTTGCCACTTTTTTTGGATATTACATTTATGATGTCATCAGATGTTAAAGTATACAATGATAAATTCTTCTTATATTTTTTCTCTAGACTTTGCACTTTTTCATCATCTGAATAATCTTCTTTTAAATATTCTATATACTGTAATGCTCTTTCATAATCTCCAGAAGTATTTGCCTCTTCAGCTCTACTTATATAATAATCATACATTTCCTCAATACATTGCTTTTTCGCATTTTGAGCCATATTATAATACTTCTCATCTTCTTTTAATACTTTATTATACTTTTCGATAGCTTCATAATACTTATATACTTTTTGATCTTTGACTGCTGAATCATAAACATCTCTAGATTCCCTAATTGTTTCTATATTCTGTTTGTATACATCTAAATTACTACCCACTCCATTTAATATTGAAACAGTGTTTATATAGTTAATGGCAACATCATAAGTAGTATTCTCTTCCTTATACATTTCCTTAACTCTATCCGCCTGAGCTAGCAAATCATCCACACCTATATTTATTTTATTTAACTCTTTTACTGTATTTATTAATCCAATAAAATTTTCTTGACTTATATCTCCATCTAAATATTTATCACCACTATTTAATAATAATTTGTTAATTTTTTTAGAAACAGACTTATTGAATCTTTCCATTTTTGAAGCAGAAAACTTTTTTTCTATACTCGCATAGTAATCAACAGCTATAGAATATTGTCTTTTATCTATGATTTTCAACAATTCATTAGCTTCATTCCCTACACTAAATTCATTACTACTTAAGAAAAATACTATCATTAAAACAATTACGCCTAATGCTGATAATGAAACTGCAACTATAGACTTTCTTTTTTCATCAATAAAATCTACAGTTTTCTCAAATAAATCTCTAAAATTCATTATGGTTCCCTCTCCATTTAGCAATATTTATATTCTATGGTAAACTAAATTTCTTATTGGTTATTATATCATAATTCCTGAAAAAAAATAAAAACACAAGTTAAATCGTGTTTTTATTTTACCTATCAATCATTATTTTATACATAAATATTTCCTTTACATAAACTATGATATCTTTCTCTTTATATCTCTAGAATGACTTTTTTGTTTTTTATTAGCACTGACATTTTTCATTCTTGTTTTATGTACAGTTTTATTATCAAATATTTTTCTAGCATTGCATAAAACAATTCCAGTTGTTAAACAAACTGTAACTACACCGCCCATCAAAAAGTAATAATCCAATCCTATATGTACTCCCATAACTGAATTTATTAATACTAATGCAAAAGTCATTGCAAAACATATCATCATGGAGATAACTAAAATTCTTAGAATTTTTTTCAATCCAATCACCTCGTATAATCACTAATATTGACACTACCCCTTATCCATTACTATACCAAATTAGTAAAAAAATAGCAATTACTATTGTCATTTATATTAGGAATATATTAAATATTTTTAATAAATATCTTTTTTTGACATTAGGATTCGTTAATTTTTAATAAAGTAGTAACACTAATCTGTATTAATTAATAGAATAAAATAAATGATAATTTATTGAGGGGTGATTTACATGCCAAATTTGCCAAGTTTAGGATCAAAGGCTCCTGATTTTAAAGCCAATACAACAAACGGCCCTATTAGACTCTCTGATTATAAAGGTAATTGGATTGTTTTATTTTCACATCCTGGTGATTTTACACCAGTTTGTACTACAGAATTTTTGTGCTTTGCTAAATATTATGACGAGTTCAAAAAAAGAAATACAGAGTTAATTGGTCTAAGCGTTGATAGTAACAGTTCACATCTAGCTTGGATGTACAATATTTCTTTGCTTACAGGTGTAGAAATTCCATTCCCTATTATAGAAGATAGAGATATGAGAATTGCAAAGTTATATGGTATGATATCAAAACCAATGAGTGATACATCAACTGTTCGTTCTGTATTTATTATAGATAATAATCAAATTTTGAGAACGATTCTTTATTATCCACTTACTACAGGAAGAAATATTCCAGAAATACTTAGAATAGTAGATGCTCTTCAAACTAGCGACAGAGACAACATAGTTACACCTGCAAACTGGTTCCCTGGTATGCCAGTGATTTTACCATATCCTAAAAACTATAAAGAATTAAAAAACAGGGTTAACAGTTGTAATAAGAAATATTCCTGCATGGACTGGTACTTATGTTTTGTACCAGATAATTATAATGACGAAGAATTAAACAAGAAAATTGATAATACTTGTAGCTGGAATACAGAACATACTAAAAATATTGAAAATAAAGGTGATTGTGAAGACAAAAATACTGACTACATGCACAAAACTCACGATTGTAAAGAAGAACACAGTAATGATATTAAAAAAGATTTTAACTGTGAACAAAAACACACTAAAAATACCAATAAAACTTGTAACTCTAAACAAAATAAGCTTAAAGATAAATCTTGTGATGTAATGAATTATAACTACGATAAAGAAGATAGTAGTTATGAGGATTTCTATAAAGAAAATTATAAAAATTATGATTATACTAGTGAAAAAAATACTAAGAAAATAGCTATGAAGACTTTGAAGGATTCAAAAAAATTAGTTAGACCACAAATAACAGACCCATACAATCCAATAGTTGAAAATGCAAATTGTCCAGATATAAATCCAATTGTGGTAGAATATGTTCTTGGTAATCCAACTAATGTAGATGCTCAACTATTAGATGCAGTTATTTTTGCTTTTGCAGAGATAGACCAGTCTGGTAATTTATTTATCCCTTATCCTAGATTTTTAAATCAATTACTTGCTCTTAAAGCTGAAAAGCCTAGTTTAAAAGTAATTGTAGCTATTGGAGGTTGGGGAGCTGAAGGCTTCTCTGATGCAGCATTAACTCCTACATCCAGATACAATTTTGCAAGACAGGTTAATCAGATGATAAATGAATATGCTTTAGATGGAGTTGATATAGACTGGGAATATCCTGGAAGTAGTGCATCTGGAATAGTATCAAGACCTGAGGATAGAGAAAACTTTACACTTTTATTAACAGCCATAAGAGATGTTATAGGAGATGAAAAATGGCTTAGTGTGGCTGGAACGGGAGATAGAGGGTATATAAATTCAAGTGCTGAAATAGATAAAATAGCTCCAATAATAGATTATTTTAATCTTATGAGTTATGATTTTACAGCAGGTGAAACAGGTCCAAATGGTAGAAAACATCAAGCAAATCTTTTTGAATCTGATTTATCTTTACCAGGATATAGCGTTGATATAATGGTAAGAAATCTCGAAAATGCTGGAATGCCTTCTGAAAAAATACTTCTCGGTATTCCATTTTATGGAAGATTAGGTGCTACTATAACAAGAACTTACGATGAACTTAGAAGAGATTATATAAATAAAAATGGATATGAATATAGATTTGATAATGTTGCTCAAGTACCATATTTAGTTAAGGATGGAGAGTTTGCAATGTCTTATGATGATTCTTTATCTATATTCTTAAAAACTCAATATGTTCTTAGAAATTGTCTAGGTGGTGTATTCTCATGGACATCAACTTATGACCAAGCAAATATATTGGCTAGAACTATGTCCATTGGTATAAATGACCCTGATGTATTAAAAGATGAACTTGAAGGTATCTATGGTCAGTTCTAATATAATGTAAGGAAATTTTATAGTTTTGTTATACAAAAAAGCAGATTGTATTATATTAAATAAGCTTTGTCTAATTAATAATACTGATTAGTTATTTATAAATTAGCTACTTATTTTCTAATAATACAATACTGCTTTTTAATTATGAGTTAAGAGTTTAAATATACTCTTACAACATCTTACTATATATCAATAATCTTTTATTATATGCCAATAGCTTTTTTAGCCAATTTGTCAGCTTCCTCATTATATTGGTTTCCAGAATGTGCTTTGACTTTTGTAAATTTTACATTTAGTTTAGCTTTGATACTATTATAGAAGTTTTTATATGCTATAGTTCCTTCTTTATTTGTTTTCCAAACTCCAGTACACCACTTTTCTATACCTTCATAATCAAAATATAAAATCAAATTTTGAATATTATTCTCAAGACAGTATTGCATTGCAATTTTAGAAGCTTCTATTTCTCCAGCTACATTTCTCATTCCTACAAGAGTTTCATCTTTTCCTTTTTCACTATATGTTTTTATAACTTCATTATGTTTTAAAATCACAACACCTGAACCATACATCTTTATTGAATGTTCATAGCTTCCATCTACATATGCCTCTATAAATTCTTCATCTTCTTTAAAGCTAGTTTTTTTTGAACCATAAATATATTCTTTTGCTTCTTGTAAAGTAGGAAAACTCTTATATTCAGCTCCTGAAAATCCGTTTACCTGCTTTTTGCACTCATCCCATGTATTATATACACCTATATTTTTACCCTTTTTTACAGCATAAAACTTTTGTTTTGCCAAATATATCACTCCCACCTTCTAGTTTTTATGTTCTTCTCTCATAAATATATCTAGATTTATCAGATAGTTCCTATCAAAATACTTTACTTTCATATCTTTATTTATAATATCTATATAATACACTTCCCCTTTTATAGCTCTTTGTCTTATATTTTCATTCATATCTTTTCTTATTATATCTTTATCAACATCATTCTTATCTATTCTAGCATCAACATTTAGTGCTTTTACAGTGTCAAATATAACAGATTTTAGGATTGAACATCTAGATTTATTTAAATGATGCTTTATATAGGTATAAAATTCATTACTATTCATTTTAGAAATTTTACAACCATGCAAATCTTTCTCCAACCTCTTTAGTACACTTATATTGGTTCCTGCATCAAAAATCACAAAACATCCATAATCATATTTACTTCTTAAAATTCTCCCCATAGCTTGTTTTACCTTGATTGTCATTTGTGGATAATTTATAGTGTAGTAATCTATATTATACTTCTTCATTATAGTAAAATATAAAGGGTCTTTTGGATTTAGATTTGGAAGCTTGTCTAAAGTTACACATACCAGACCATCTCCTGGAATATCTACACCTTCGAAACATCCTTTTGAACCAAGTACAACACACTTTCGATTCAAATCATTAAGATGTCTAATCCCTTTTTTATCAGCATAAATTTCTAAATTAAAACCATGTAAATATTTTTTCAATATTTCATAAGTCTTTTCCTGTCTATCTTTACTATTAAAAAGAGCCAATGTATGACCTTCTGTAATTTGTGATATATTAGATATAATTTTACTCATTTCATTTGGGAATTCAGTATTCCTGTATTCACATATATCCGAAAATGCAACTACAGATACCATATTTTTATAATCAAAAATTGGTTCTATAATCTTTTCTACATTCTTAACTCTATCTATTCCTAATGTATTTTTAAAATAAGACATATTTTCAGATAAACTCAAGGTTGCAGATAAAAATATTCCTTTTTCTAACTGAGATAAGATATTTTCTTCAAATAAATCTGCTATTTTTAATGGAACTACTCTAAATTCAAAATCATTATAATTCTTCTCAATTTCAACTATCCTTGCATAATCATCTTTTTCATCATACTCTAAAAATATTTCAAATATAATCTTTATATCCTCTAAGTCTCTCGCCTTTGCTTTTCCAAATTTATATATGTCAGTTTCTTTATCTATACTATCATCATCAATATTTCTATAAATTGTTATTATTATTGCAACTAAATTTTTTATTATTTTTTCACAACTTGATTTTATCTTTTCACTATACAATCTATAACTTATTTCAGTATCTATACCATCTTTTTTTAGTTTTCCCACAATTTCATCTATTTGCAGATTTAATTCCCATCTTAAATTATAATTACTTACACTATTATATTCATTACAACTACCAAAGTCTAATATTGAATCTATCTCTTCAAGAATAAGATTTATACTTCTAGCAATTTTTTGTTTATCTTTTCTTTCAATTTTTAATACATGATAAAATTTATCAAAAGCCTTTATTTTTCTCATGTTTTTACTATATTTTTTATATATGAAGCTACTATCTTGAATGAATTCATATGGATAAATTTCTTGCAATAAGTATCTTAAAGATTTTGAATTTATGATGCTTGAAAAAAAATCATATCCTTTTTCAGTCAAATTATGTGCTTCATCTACTATTATATTTTCTAGAGGTTTTTCATCTTTATATGGCCATTTAGCTAATAAAGAATGGTTTACTACTGTTATATGTTCTTCTTTCAATTCTTCTGTTCTTTTCTTATATAGGCAATCTTTTTTACACTTTTTAGGTCTACACATATTTGGGTCACAGCTTATATTTCTCAAGTGTACATTTATTTCCTTAAAATTATCCAACACCCAATAATTTATTTCTTCTATATCTCCATGTTTACCACCTTCAACTAATCTCTCTAAAAATATCAAAGACAATATTTCTCCCTTAGTAGGCTCTTGAGATTCGTAGTCTGCTATATATGCTTCCAGTCTATCTATGCAAATATAGTTATTTTTTCCTTTTATATACCCATAACTTACTTTTCCATTTAACCCTAAAGAGTCTAACACGTTTGGAATGTCTTTATTTATTAATTGTATCTGCAATTCCTTTGTATCAGTAGAAATTAACAACCTTTTCTTATTAATTCTAGATTCTAATATCGCTGGCAATAAATACCCTACACTTTTACCTATACCAGTTGGTGCTTCTATACATGCAATTTTTTCATCATCTTCACTATTTCTAAACAACTCTCTTATCATTTTAGTAAGCTCATACTGACCTGTTCTATACTCATATGTAAATCCTTCTTTATTCTCCCATATGGTCTTGTATCTCAATAGTTCTTCATAATTATTTTTCTCTTCATCTAAAATTTTTAATGTTTCTCTTTCTTTTTTCTTCTCTTCTTTTGAATTAGGCTTCTTATATTCTTTTTTAATATTTATATTATTTGATAAATCATAGTTTGCATCCTCTAAAAATTTACCCCATTCCCAGATTGAAAGATTAAACTTCTTAAGATAAGAATTTATTTTAAAACTCAATGGCTCCAAAGTACTTTTCTCATAATTATTAAATCTTACTAGGAGACAATTTAAAATATTTATGATATCAAATACATCTGATAGAGCTCTATTTTTTATTTTAGAATCGCAAGCAGTCAAATTATTTTTTAAATACTCTAAACTATACTCTTTATGATATGGTTCTAAAATAACTGCTAATTCAATTAAATCAATAAACTTATTTTTTAACTTTGGCATATGATACTCAAAAAACTTTTTTTTCAAACTTAAATCATGACATATAATCAAACTATCTTCTACAAAATTTATAAGTTCATCTTCTACTTTTTCTATATCATAAGCTATTTCTAAATCACTTTTATTTAAATTACTACATAGTGAAAATACTTCTATAGGTACATCATATTTATTTTTTATTAATGATTGATATGTATCTATCTTCCAATCTTTAACCTTAACAGCTCCAACTTCTAAAATTTCTGAATTTAAATAATCTAATCCACTAATTTCTATATCTAAAAAAACAACATTATTCAACATACTTATTATATTATACATTTTTATATCCCTTCAAGTTAAACAAGTCTAACTTATTTACAATAATTGCTCTTTATATTTTATCATTTATATGTACTTTATTTAATATAATTAATATTAATTTTATATATCTTACAACAAATTTCTTTAATTTATTATCTGTATATATGAATATTTTTAACTATAAATATTCAAACTATATTGTAAGAAATGCACTTGAAATTTTAAATAAGAGGTGAAATTGTGAAAAAAGATAGCCTAAAAAAATACATTATGATAGGAACATTTGCTCTAATACTTTTGGGAATCGCTAGTGTAAACTTTAAATCATTAGATAAGACAAAAACTCAAATTTCTAGCCCAACACTCGATACACATGAATATGATTGGTATTTTAATCCTAGAGAGGATGGTAAACAGCCATCTCCTATAAAAGAAGCAACTTTTTTTAAAAAATATGATTCTTACTATGTAGGAAATCCTAATGAGAAAGTTATATACCTATCATTTGATGCTGGATATGAAAGTGGGAACACTCCAAAGCTATTAGATACATTAAAAAAACATAATGCTAAAGCACAGTTTTTCGTAGTTGAAAGTTATATAAAAAGCAATCCAGATTTAGTAAAACGTATGGAAAAAGAAGGTCATTTAGTTTGTAATCATTCAAAAAGCCATGCATCAATGGCAGGTATTACAGATTTTGAAAAATTCAAAGAAGAAATTACAAGTGTAGAAAAGGCATATAAAGATGTTACTGGAAAAGAAATGCCCAAATATTTTAGACCTCCAATGGGTAAATTCAGTGAGCAATCTTTAAAATACACAAAAGATTTAGGATATAAATCTATATTTTGGAGTTTTGCTTATGTGGATTGGTATGAAAAGAAACAGCCTACACATGAATTTGCTAAAAACAAAATTTATTCAAGAACGCATCCTGGTGCAATAGTTTTATTACATCCAAATTCTTCAACAAATACTGAAATATTGGATGAAGTACTTACACATTGGGAAAAAGAAGGTTATAAACTTAAAACTCTTGATTATCTAAGTAATAAAAAATAATATTTTATTTAAACAAAACTCCATCATGAATTAGAGTAAAAATAAAACTATTTATAAATACTTTAATTCCTAATGGAGTTTTTTATTTTTTATATTTATTTAAAAAGAATTGTCCATTCATTTATCTCTTTATATCCTATATTTTGATATATTTTACCTGCTATATCATTGTTATAAAAAAGACATGGGACTTTTCCTTCCAACAATAATTCTTTACTTAAATTGTAAACTATATAACTTGCAAATCCTTTTCCTCTATATGCTTTATCTGTACTTACAGATACTACCATTGCCAAAAAACTAGTTTCCATTCCAGTTGATGCAGTGCTAATCATAGTATCATTATTTTTAATAAAATATGCTCTTACATTTCCTTCTTTTAAATGCTCTTTTCTTTCTTCTATGTAATTTTTACTTACTTTATAATCTGAGATATTTAAAAGTTTTCCTATCTCATCAATATCTTTTTCATGAGCTGTTTCTATTTTATACTCTTTCATGTGAGAAAAATCTATTTCTTTTATTTCCTTTAATATACAAAATTTATTATCTAGTTTTTCATAAAAATCTTTATATTCGCCTATTAGTCTATCTATTACACACTTTTTTCCACTTATACTTTCTACATCCAAATCTTTTATATGATGTTTCATCTCTTTTACATCAAAGTCATTTTTTAGACTATAAATTATAAGTTTTGACTTATTCTTTAATATTATAGAAGTTATATTTCCTCCTTTCATTTGAGACCATATATCTTGAGAGTAGGAGCTAAACCCATAGTTTTCAACATATCCAATTATGAATAAGTTTAGACTTTCTTCATGTGATACATATTGCCAAAATTCTTTTTCTAAAGTATTATCTATTTTTACAATCAAGTATATATCCTCCTTTTGTATTAATAATGATATACCTTATAATTTATAGTATCATTTAAATCCATTATATTCCACCAAATATTCTTAATTTTTCAAAAATAATTTAGAATTGCAAGCTAATTAATTTCTTATAAAAGTATACAATTAAAATATTATATGTCATTTTTATATTTTAATTAAATTACATTTTTTAATGTCTATGCAATATGTTCATATTTATTTTTATATTCTGTCATCGCTTCATTCCAAGCCTCTTCCACTGAGATTCCTTTCTTAATTGCAATTCTTTGTGCCAATTCTATTATTTTCATAGCTTTTCTTGATATATTCATATATTTTCCTCCTCTAAATTATCACAAATTATTTTAAAGTTAAATTTCTGTAGTTATTTTATATGTTTATTTACTTATATCTTACTAATTATTTGTGTATTAAATGTGAACTACGCTAGAAGAATTTTAGAACTTAATAAACCATAAACTTTACATACAATTCATATATATTTGTCATATCACAATACAAGTGATATAATTTATTATCATTTTATGGGGGTGATATATTATGAAAATAAGAGATGAATACACATGTCCTCTTGAAATTGTACATGACATAATCAAAGGAAAATGGAAAACTATCCTTGTATTTGAATTGAGACAGTCTAATAAGACATTTTCTGAGTTAGAACATAGTATTTTGGGAATAAATCAAAAAATGTTAATTCAACAATTAAAAGAACTACATGAATTTGGTATCATTGATAAGATAAGTTCAGCCGGTTATCCATTACATGTTGAATATTTTCTTACTGACCGTGGTAAAAAAATGTTAAAGGCTGTGGAAATAATGCAAGAAATAGGTATAGAATATATGCTTGAAAACGGTCAACAAGAGGTTCTAGATAGCAAAGGAATTTGTTATAATAAATAGTTTTATACATACCAAAAAGTAAGTAATTTACATTTCTTATATGAATATTATAATAAGGATAGATAGGAGGTATAAACATGTCTATAGCTTTAATACTAATTGATATTCAGAATGATTATTTTAAAAACGGAAAATGCGAATTATTTGAATCAAAAAAAGCTGCTGAAGATACAAAGAAGATATTGCTGTTCTTTAGAGAAAATGACTTACCAGTTATTCATGTACAACATATATCAACAGATAAAACAGCTTCTTTTTTTCTTCCTCACACTTATGGTTCAGAAATAAATGAAACTGTTTTTCCACTGGCAAATGAAGAAATTATAATTAAACATTCACCAGACAGTTTTTTTCAAACCAGCCTACACACTGTACTTGAGAAAAAAAGTATAACTAAGTTGGTGATTTGTGGGATGATGAGTCATATGTGCATTGATACAAGTGTAAGAACAGCAAAAAAATTGGGATACGACATAACTCTTATAGATGATGCCTGTACAACAAAAAATTTATCTTGGTGTGATGTAGAAATTCATGCAAACACTGTCCATCAAGTATTCATGGCATCATTGCAGAATAGTTTTGCAGATATAAAAAATACAGATATTTTTTTGTCTAGTTGTTATAAATAAAAATATTCACCATATTAAAAAAAGCAAACTTAACCTATTTAAGTATGCTTTTTAATCATTTAAAATTAGATACTTTCTACCATTTTTATATATATAAAATACCCTTATCTATTTTATATTCATATATAACTATTATATAAATTTTAAACTTTACTATATCCACATAAAAAATGTAGTATTATAGTATATATAATATTATATAGAAAGGGGTGCTAGACAAATGAATAATCATATACTAATTCAATTTGGGTATATAGCAAGAATCATTATTGCTGGTTTCTGTGGAGCTTTAATTGGATATGAAAGGAAAAATAGACTAAAAGAAGCTGGAATACGAACTCATTTTATAGTGGCATTAGGTTCAGCACTTATAATTATTGTTTCTAAGTATGGGTTTAATGATATAGTAGGTACTCCAGGTATTGGTCTAGACCCAGCCCGTGTTGCAGCACAAGTTGTTAGTGGAATAGGTTTCTTAGGAGCTGGATTAATATTTATTAGAAATCAATCAGTAAGTGGACTTACTACAGCTGCTGGTATATGGGCAACAGCTGGTACAGGGCTTGCTATTGGCTCTGGACTATATTTATTAGGTATTGTTTCAAGTATTATCATTGTTATTGTACAGATATTACTCCATAGAGATAGGAAATGGATGAAACTTCCTACAGCAGAACAAGTTTCTCTCAAAATTTCTAATAGCACTGATTCTATAGAGTACATTGAGGAGAAATTTAAGAAATCTAATATTGAAATTATAAACATGAATATTAAACGTCTTGATGGAGATTGGTTAGAAATAGTTATATATACTAAGTTACCTAAAGGATACAAAAAAACAAATTTATTAAAATTATTTAGTGATAACCCTCTTATAGAAACTTTAGAAATATAAAAAACAACTATAATGATACAATTTGCCACCGATTTGAAAATGTAGTGGCAAATGGGTGGCAAAAAAATTGCCACTCCATTTTTCTTTGTTAAACAATAATGTGTCTTATTAATCATTTTCTTCTAAACTCTTAAATTTTTCTTTTACTCATTAAAGAATCTTTTGTCCATAAATACTCTGCCAATATCAATTCATATCACACTCTATTATTCTCTATTTTTAACTATATCTATAGGTTGTTGTTGAGTTACACAATGAATCATTCCACCATCTTTATACAACTCTCTTATATCTATTCCTATTACTTTTCTATCAGGATATAAATCTTGTATAATCTGATTTGCAACTTTATCATTTGGGTCATTGTAATTTGGAACTAATACAACTTTATTACCTATATAAAAATTCATATATGAACCTTGATATTCTAAGTTTTTTCCATTTTTTAATTTAACATTATTTTGTGTAAGTGGTAGATATATATAATTATACTTTTCTCCTTTTGCATTAGTTGAATTCAATAATATATTAATATCGTTTTGTTTTAGACCCCAATCTATCAATCCTTTTTCATTTAATGTAATTATTGTTGATTCATCATAAAATTTTGCAAATCCATCAATATGAAAGTCTGTTATATCTATTCCAACCACACCATCTAACCATATAAATTTTTCTACACCATAATATCTTCTTATATATTTTTCTATATCACCTTGGCTTAAGTTTTTATTTCTATTTTTATTTATTATAGAACTTTTAGTTGCTAGAAATGTTCCACCACCATCAAGTTCCATTGCTCCACCCTCCAAAACTACTTCTTTTAAATTTATACTTTTCACTCCTAAGTCTTCACTTATATTTTTAGGAATTTGATTTGATTTACTATATGGTTCTTTTCTTCCCCAACCATTAAATCCCCAATCTAATATTACAAGTTCATCGCTTTCATCATATACAAATATAGGACCATTATCTCTTATCCAAACATCATCAGTTTTATAAATATAAAAATCTATATAATTCATATCAATATTTTCTTTTTTCAATAAATTTTCTATTCTATCTTTTTCACTTTTATTATAAACTACTATATGAACATTCTCACCTTTAACTAAAGACTTTGTCATATTTACCCATACATCTTCTATTCCATTTTGATATTTTTTCCCATAAGTATAACTATGAGGCCATTGCAACCAAGTTCCTTCATGTTCTTCATCTTCTAGTGGCATATAATACTTTTGTTGATTATTTTGATTTATGGTTTTGTTTTCATATCCTTTTGTAAATTCTCTTATCATCAATAATAATGGTAGTGATAATCCCAGCATTAAAATTTTCTTATTCATAATAACCTCCTCTATTTTTATATTTCAAGTATAAAGGTTATCATAATGTCAAGGTCAACTAATCTTTTGAAACTTTTATAGATACTTCTGTTATAAATTCGTAGCTAAATGGAGTTAATAATGAGTCTACAAAGTATTTTTCAACAAAATTTCCTTTAATTTTAAAATCGTTATTTTTAATCCACTTGTACAAAGCAGAATAAGCACCAGTTAAATTTTCATAATCTCCATAACATATTGTACTAATATATGTACCGCTTTCAATTACCTTATTATTAAATCCTTTTATATCTTTATTATCTATAATAGGTTGATAATATTCTATTTCATATGTGTTTTCATCTACATTTTCATTATTGTAAAACATTACATAATAATATCCAACTTTATTAGATTTGCTTTTTGAAATCGCATTATAGCAAGATTCTATAAATTCTCCTATATCCTTATAACTAATAATAGCTTTTTGGCACAATGTATTAACTGATTGTCGTTCACAAATATTAATATCATAATTATTTATGATTATATCTTTAAATTTCACCTTTTCTTCTATTTCTGAAATTAAATACCCATATGTATTTACCTTTTTTGTTAATTCTTCAATCTTATTGATATATATATCTATACTTTCATATTTATTATTATCGAATATATCTTTTATTTCTTCATAAGTAAATTCATACCTTCTTAAGTTTTTGATTTTTGATATTACATTAATGTCTCCCTTTGTATAGTATCTATATCCATTATTTTCTATGTGACTAGGTTTCAATATATTTTCTTTATCATAATATCTGAGCATTCTAGATGATATTTTAGTTATTTTTGAAGCTTCACCTATTTTATACATACAAACACCTTCTTTATTTTATTGATTGTAAGTTTATTACTTTACTATTATATACTGTAAATAAAACTTGAACAAAGTGTAAATGGTACAATTTTACCAAATAAAAATAGACTAGATAATCACTAGTCTATTTTCATATTATTTAATCCAGAATTTTTATATTATTTTATCATCAATTAAAATTTAATTATTTAGTTACAAGTACTTGAATTTCAGTTACAAATTGTAGTATTTTCTTTATGTTTATTTATAGTTAATTTTATATAGTAAGTTCGGTGGCAAATGGGTGGCAAAAAATTGCTACTCCATTTTTTTATTAAATAATACTATATTTTTTATTAATCATCTTCTTCCAAATTCTTAAAATATTCTTCTAACTCATTTAGTTTTTTTCATCTACATTCTCGTCATCTTTATGTAATGCTGAAATCAAACTTTTAATTGAATTTTTATGTATATTTTTTATAAATTCTCTTGTTTCAAATCTCTGATATTGCTTTTCTTTTACTAGTACATTATAGTGAGTACGTTTATCTATTTTCTCTGTTTCTAAAGACTCTCTTCTTTGCAATCTTTTTAATACTGTAAATGTAAGTTGTATCTTTCCATTCATACTTTTAAGTTTCTATAATACTCTTCTAATGAGGAAAATAAGCAAACTCGCAACAGTGTATACCATTGTGCCCTACTTGCCAGTATTGAAAATAGCAAAATAAGAAATGCGCCTTTTACCAATAGGGCGCATTTCAACCGACCGACAAACTAATAGTTTGAAGTCTAAGCTATACCCAAAAGTAGTACAATTTTATACTTCCTTTCGTGTCAAGAAAATTCCAAAGATTGCCCCGATAAGGATAATAGGTGCTAACCTAACAAACAGCCATTCAAATATGTGAAAAGCTGCTCCGAAAACGGCTGTTTCAGGGTCACTATAATTCCAACCCAAATAAGGACTATTTATTGCTATTAGAACCGCAGAAATTATTACTATGACCGCACACAATGAGATAAGTAGCCAATGAACCATTTTCTGTTTCATGGTCTTCCTTTGTGCAAGCTGCAAGTTTATAATCTCCAGTTTTTCAGAAATCACTTTTAAGTCATCAACCTTAGACTCAATAACATTTTCTCCAAGCAAAATGCTTACAGGTGTTTCGAGCACTTCTGATATAGAAATTAACATATCAGAGTCAGGAACGGACAATCCCTTCTCCCATTTAGAAATTGTTTGTCGCACTATATTCAACTTGATAGCAAGTTCTTCTTGTGAAAGCCCTTTTGATTTTCTGATTGCTTTAATGTTTTCGCTTAACATTAGTGATAACCTCCTTTCTTTTAGTGTCACCACTATTGTATGAGGAAGTGCCTGTTGCTACAAGCAACGCATATTAACATTTAACTTTTAATAGGAAAATTGTGATTTACCGAGTACGCCTTCTATGCCAAAGGTGAACACTCTTCTTTCTTTTACTCTAAATTCAAACATTGGATCTGTCAAGTTATTCTGCGTATCCTTATATCGTGTTTCAAGTCTTTATAAAATCCATGCGGGAATCGGGCGGGATTCTGGATAATTCATACTTTGTAAACACCTAAAAAATACAAGTTGGAAAAATGTTAAAATACCTATTCATTGGTGTTCTTGGCATTGTCGCGCCTTTAATAAAGTCGAAAAAAATTTGAACCCAATACAATTTTTTATTACATTATAAAAAAGTTACTTAAATTGTTTTTTAAAATATATATTTACTAATTAACTATTATTACAAAAAGTGACTTTTGTATCCATTAATGGTAAAATATAGGTCGTAACAATATACCAATGTTATAATTTTATATATTATCTATTTTAATAATAAGGAGGCTGAGTAAATGAAGAACAGCAGATGGAAAAGCAAAAGAGGATTTACTATGGTGGAATTATTGGTGGTAGTTGCTATAATAGGTATCTTAGCAGTAATAGCTCTCCCAGCTTTATTTAAAAATATAGAAAAGGCTAAAATAGCTAAGTTAGAGTCTGATGTAACTGCAATAAAAAGTGCATCACTTAGTTATTATGCCGATAAATCTAAGTTTACTGATGGAAATACAATTTCATGGGTGAAAAAAGATGGAAAGATAGTAGTAAATGGTGGTCTTAAAGTTGACCCTCTAGCTAATAACATAGAAGGTTTAGGTATGCCTTATAATGGTTCATATACATTGATGTCTAGCGGTGGAGAAAAAGAGTTCTTACAGCTAATTATAATTCCAGACGGAGAAATAAGTCAAAGCGGTTTAAAAAAATTAACAAATGATTATGGAAATTCAATAAAGATAGACTCTTCCCAAGGTGAAATGAATATAATTCTAACATTACTTAACAATGAACCAAAATCTTAAATATAACAATATAATAATGCTTAATTCCAACTATAGAAGTGTATTTACAATACACTTCTATTTTTTATTGTATCATATTTACTCTATTAAAAAGGCCTATTTAAATCGTTTTTAAGATATGTTGAGTAAGGTTATTGATTTTATACCTTAATGTATTTCAAAAAAATAAGTACTCCTATAAAAAGAGTGCTTTGGTGTATGTTAATGTATATATCTAATACAATTATAACAGTTCTTATGTTTTAGTATGATAATTTTCATTCGTTTTATTGTTACAGGTTATACTATAAGTTTTATGTTATTTGTTAATATTTGTAATTTTTTAGACACTCTTTATATTTGTTCTGCTGCTATACTTTTATTAATAAAATAAATATTATATGAGTATATGAAAAGAAAATAATATCTTAAAGGAGGTTTTTTCTGTTGAACTTACAAGAAAAATGGATAAATTTGTTAAATCCAATATATATTGAAGATGAAGCAAAAAGAAATAAAATTCAGGTTATAATATTTTTTTCTATAACTTTTGGTCTGACTTATTTATTGGGTTTACTATTGTATTTCAAGGAATTTATTGACTCAGAAAATTTTGGATTATTCATGATGATATTACCCTTATCTTCTGTTGCTATCGCAAAATTTTATACAGAAGGAAAAACTAATGATAGGTATAAGTTTTATTCATTGATAATATTTTTTTTCCTTTTGTACTTTTTATTATTTATTATTGATTTATTAAAGTTAATAACAAATAATGAATTCTCAATAATGAATATTGTATTAACCTTTATAAGTAGTTTATGTGTTATTATTTATTCTTCTAAACCAACAGATTTGTATCTTCTAAAAAATCTAAGAATAGGTATTTTATTAATTGTCTACTTTATATTTTCTCAAATTATTTTGGGATTAATAATAAGTAAAAATCAACTTAACTATAATGGTATTTTATATTATATCCTTGTTCCTATAACATCATTAATATATATTTATCATTTTTTATGTGAAGAATATGGTTGGAGATGTTATCTCCAAAATATATTATTTAATAAATTTGGGAAAAGAATAGGAATTATAATGGTAGGCATTTGTTGGAGTTTATGGCACTTACCTTTACAATTTACATTATATAGTCCAAATAATCCGATACTTGGAAGTGTAATTCATTTGATATATGGAATTGGACTTTCTATATTTTTAGGTTATGTCTATATGAAAACTAAAAATATATGGTTTTGTTCTGTAATTCATGCTTTAATTAATAGTTTAAATGTTATTTGTAATAGTTCTGAAATCCCACTTAACTATTACGTTATTTTAGAGAGACTTATATTTGTATCATTATTTTATCTTCCTTTCCTATTTACAAAAGAATATAAACAACATACATAAGAAATTATATTTTAAAGGAGGTCTTTTCTATGAAAATTTGGAATACCTATCTTATACTTATTGGAATAGGAATTATAATATTAACTACAATAATATTCTTAGTTAAATATAAAATTGGTTTTTGTAGTAATGAATATTTAGATAAATTAGAATTAAAGTATGGAAATATAGATAGAAAAAAGACTGTTAAACTGGAAGTACTTTATCGATATGTAATAGGACTTGAATACATGGCAATAGGCTTATTTGCAAGAAATTTAGGAATTGCAATAATAGCAATGATATTAGTTGTTATTATAACAACATTGTTATATTATTTAATTAGAAAAAGATATATAACTGTATAAAAAGCAATCCCTTATAAAGATTAAGTCTATTATTATCATTTATCTTTATATAAAATCATTCGACAAATTGCTGATATAAACTCTTAAATATGCTATAACTTAAAGTATATTATATAACAATCTAGGAGGAATAGTATGGATTTTGGAGAGGTTAAACAAGATTTAAGTAATAAATATCTTGAAGATAACAAAGAAAACTTAAATAATTATAAAAAATATTATTTAAAGGTTTATAAGCATTATAGTGAAATGGATTCTATAAAAGTATTCGAGATATAGAAATGGAACAGACTAGACTTAAGGGGCAATTACAAAAAAATAATAATCCTATATTTGCTTTGTATATATCTATAATGGCTGTTCTTTTTTCTACAATAATTAATTTAACATTTGATTTATCGGATATAGCCAATTATTTTATTAAATCAGCGATGACCTTCGCACTTATTGTAACTCTTACTATTTTAGTTAATAAAGGAATAATTTCAATAGCTATACCTTATAGAAGTAATATACAATTTTATACAACAGCTCTAGAAGTACTAGAAAGTATGAAAAATGAAAAACTTAGAGAAAGAAAATATAAAAAAAGAAGGTAACAACTGGAGATAGTTGTCACCTTCTTTTTCTATACCTAGTATTTAAGTATTGAATATTTTAAAATTGGTTACTTGTTTAAAATATTAGTTACTATTATTTTCAAGTTCTCTAGATTTTTTTCCAGAGTTTTATTTATATCATCTATACTAAATTGTATATATAATATACGTCAATAAGGGATGTTCAATCTTTGGTCGAAGAGAATGTCCCTTATTTTTATTCCTCTTTTTCTAATTCTTCATTAATCTTTTCTTCAAGCCAAATAGTTTTAGTCTTGTTCTGCTTTTTTAAATGTTCTTCAATTTTTTCTACTTTCTCTTTATCTAATAGAACACTGAAAGTTTTCTTATTCTGTCGTCTTTGCTTGAAGTAATCTGCTCTACTGCTATCAGTAATAATTTTCACCTCTTTTCTGTATTGCGATACTTTTCAAGAGTTTTCACCATTTTTTTCTAATCATTTTACTCAACCGACCAATCTGAGCAAAACAAAAGCACCTACCATTTAAGTAAGTGCCTAATTTTTGTTTCAAATCCACATTAAATCTTTATTCAAATTTTATTGTCCCTAACTCTATCCAGTTTTCTTTGTAAAGTTCTGGATATCTCTTTTTTGAATCTTCTTCAGATGCCCCATTATCCCCATAATTTATTGATTCTTCTAAATTCGTATAATTTGTTAAATTATATTTTAATACAATTTCTTTGACATTCATCTTCTTCTCAGTTAATATTTTAACTTGTGCATCAAATTTATCATGTGCTGGAACTTCTTTATTATCTAACTTATCAGTCACTTTTATATCTTTAATTTTTTTATCCCAATCTGTACCATCTGCATTCCATCCAGCTTCAAACAATTTTACAGGTCTATCTGTTGTATTTTCTACAGTTACATTTACAATCTTATATTCATAATCAGCAGCCTTTTTTGCATCTGACCCTACACCAAAATATTCTCCATTTTTATTAGGAGTTCCATCTTTATCATAATCGCCTTTCATTTCTTCTTTTGAAACATCTTTAACTGTAATTCTAATTCCATCTATTTCATTTGGGTTAGACCTTTTTTCTATCTTAGGTACGTCATCATAGTCTTCTTCATCATCATTTGAGGAACATGCAACTACTCCCATACTTAGTAAACATAATATGATTAATAAAAAAAATCTTTTCATTTCCTAAATCCTCCATATTTTTTTATTTCATAATATATTTCAACATAAAATATGGATTTACCTTTATTTTCATTAAATATCTAATTAGTCATAATACATGTACTTAAACATATCTAGCTGTACAATCTATATCTTTTTATAAGTTCTATATATTTGTTCATATAATCATGTCTACTTTATCGAATAACAAAAGCACCTACCATAAAAGTAAGTGCTTCTCTATTCTCAATATGTTTTATATTAATCTTTATCTATATCAATTACTTTTATAATATACTCATTAAGTATCTTTCTTATTCTTCTAGTAAAATTACTACCTGCTCCCCAGTCAATTTGAAATAATCCAGCACCACTACCAGTTGAAACAACTTTAACTAGTGTTTCTTCTGTTGTATTTTCACATATAACTAAAAGACCTGTATTACTGCTACTCCTTACATAATACCTATCAAAAGCTGTGATTAATATAAATTTTCCATCTCCTAAATTATAAGCATCAGTAAAAATGATGTCTGCATCCATGTTTTCTTCTATCATTTTTTGAGCTTCTAATGGTGTCATTTTTACAGTAAATACTTCTTTTGCCATATCATTCATCACACCCTAAATAAAGATTAATTTTTATCTTAATAAAAACGTACTTCTTTATTATTTTCTAGCGCTTTTATCAAACAGTATTCCTATTCCTCCTAATAAAGCTAATATAGAACCAACGTTTCTATATTGTGAAATAGATTGTTCTAAATAAATATCGTATTTACTAGCATCCACTATTACACCATTTTGATTAATAAGATAATCTGCACTAATTTGACCTAAACCTATGCAACAAAATAGAACCATCATTCCAATTACAAAAGCAAATATACATATCGTTTTTAAAGTCTTTTTCTCCATAGCTATACCTCTTATTGTTTAGATTTATTTGCTGATTTTTACTAGGTGATATACTATCTATATTATACTATACAAGTAAAATTTTTACATTATAATCACATCCTTTCATTAAAAAAACACCTACTATTCAAGTAAGTGTTTTTCATTATTTTTAATTTTAAATCCACATAGTTAATATAAAACAAGTAAAGGCTGGATTAAATGAAGTGTATATAGCAACATTTACATTCCATATAGTTAATCTAAGACCCCAAAATAAACTAAGTATTTCCAGTACCTACACATATACAAATCTCTTAAATTTGCAATGAACTATAAGTAGTGCAATTGATAACACTTATCACACAACCACAATGCCTTACATTGCAACTGTTAAAATCTACTTTATCACAAATATCGCTCACTGCAAAATTTCTATATTCTTATTATATCATAAAATTCAAACTATAAAATTAAAATGGAATAATTTATCAATTTAAGAGCACCTACATATTTGTAAGTGCTTACTATATCATCTATTCTAATAATACCTTTTTCTTTTTATTATATTCTTCCTGTGTTATTGCACCTGAGTCTAACAACTCTTTTAGTTTCTTTATTCTATCTAGTGGGTCAATTCCACTAGATAGAATATAATTATTATCATTATTTTTTTCGTTTAATGCCTTTTCTTCTTGCTTTGTCATAATTTCATACTCATAAAATTCTACATTTTCTGCTGATTCTGTACCATTTTGGATACTTCTAAAATTTTTAATTATAGCACTTTTACCAATACCACCATCATCCTTTGTATAAAACTCAAAGTCTGGCTTCCAAATGTAATATTGCTCTAACTGCTTTGCTATATAGCCTATAAATAATTTACATTCTTTAGAATCATTAAATTTCTCATTCTGAACAGCTAGGTCAAATGATCTAACATCAGAACTATTGTATAAGCATAATATATCCACTTTATAATGGCTCCCTCTATATTCTTGAGATATTAAAGAATCTAATTTTGCTTCTAAATCCTCTTTTGAGATTTTTATTCCATATTTTTTAATATGTTTTTCTCTATCTATTTCTTCTTGTATTCTTCTTCTTTCCATTTCTTTTTCTCTTTCTACAGTTTCTCTTTCTACAGTTTCTCTTTGTGTCTTAACAGTCTCAACTTTACTATCTGCTATCAATGATTTATCTTCCCAAGTTGCACAAAGATAAATTGAATAAGTGAAAAAAAGAACTGACACAAAACCCATAACTATTTTCTTTTCTATAAAAGAATATATAATCAATAAAAAAGCTATCATAACTAAAATATATTGCATAGAAGAAATAGCTATTATAAGTAGTGCTATTGTTATTATTGGTACTAATATCCACATTGTAAAATTCCCCCACAAATTACTCATCTCACTCAATATTATAGCATAATTTGGCAAAACAAAAGCACCTACCATTTAAGTAAGTGCTTTCTTAATTTACAATTTTTACAATTAGATTTATTCATTAATTTAGATTCATTATCATTGTTTATAAAAATTAACATTAATTATTGTCAAAACTGGCAATAATTAATGTTAAAATTTTTTTATTGTGGTATAATAAAAGCAAGAAGAACTACAATTTATTTAGAAGTAGAGTGAAGTTCTAAACAGTTTAATGCTTATTTTTTTGAACTTAAATGAAAGTTTAAGCTCAACGTCTAAGGCACTCTCTCGCACAGAGTGGCTTTTTATTTTTTTGATACATAGACAAACTATGTAACAGATTAGACTATCTGTTAAACTAGCTAATACGCTAATAAAAAAATTATCCATACATATTCACCTTCCTTACCAATGTTGGGAGGATAATCTTTTGTATGAACTCCACTCTATAGATTGTAAGTTATATCTTATTGCGATAATTATTATAACACATATTATTACATATTTTTCCTATATATTATTTTTTACATTATCATCACATCCTCTCAATAAAAAAACACCTACCTGAGTAAGTGTTTTTAGTATTTTTAATTTTAAGTCCACATAGTTAATATAAAACAAGTATAATTTTTACTTTATCTCCATATTCAAAAACCTTTACATATCACATTGTTAATATAAAACTTTATACAGGTATGAGAAAAGGTGAAGTATTAGGCTTATTTGGGGAAGATATAGATTTAGAAAATAATATAATTAAAATTAGAAGAAGCTTAGTAAGGAAAAAAGATTCCAATTTTGAATTAGATCTCCCTAAAACAGATTCTTCAATAAGAAATATTAAAATTGGTGATACTCTATCTAAAATATTAAAAGATGAAAAACTAAATCAAAAAAAGCAGAAAGTTAAAATAGGAAAATGGTATAAAAAAACAGAATATAATTGGGTATGCAAAAAAAAGATTGTTCATTTGTAACTCATGGTGATATTGACATGGCAATAGCAATAATAAATAAAGATTTAAATATTGATTTCAATTTTCATTGTTTAAGACATACACATGCTACTTTACTTTTAGAAAATGGTGCTAATATTAAAGATATACAAAAGCGTCTAGGTTACAGTAAAATAACTACAACAATGGATACTTACTCTCATGTCACACATAAAATGGAAAGTGAAACAGTAAATACTTTAGAAGATCTCAGAATATAATTTGCCACCGATTTTATAATACGGTGGCAAATCAGCATTTTTTCACTCTATTTATCATCTAATTCGTTGAAATCTAGCGATTTAGTTACAAGTACTTGAATTTCAGTTACAAATTCCTCTACAATCCCAGTCTCATGTATATCTATCTTGTATATTTCTATAGGTGCAGCAATTACTTTATAATTATTTTCTTTTATAAATTTAAACACCTTTTCCATATATATTTTATTATTAGAATTGCTTCCAGCATAGTTTAAAGTTACATAATATCCCTCATCAAAAACTATATTATATATTTCCTCACTATTCTCTAAAAAACAAAATACAGATTTAAACTCATTAAATATACCTTTGCTGATTGCCTCAGTAGAAAAAGCAGAACCAATATTATTATTTCCAAGTATATTAAATCTATCTTCGTATTCTTTTTGTAATTTTTGAATCAAAAAATCAAAATCCTCATCTCTTTTTATATCAGCATTTAACTCTAAAGCTTTTCTTTTTTCTATATATACAACCTCTATCTCATCTATTTTTGTATTTTGAATTACACTTTCAATTGAACTTAATCTTTTTATAATATTTTCCTTATGACTTATAAGTTCAAATATTTTTTTATCAATTAATTCTAACTCTTCATTTAAAATGCTCTTTGTAGACTCTATACTTCTATCATCTAAATATTCTTTTATTTTTTTCATTGGAAAATTCAAACTTCTAAACTCTTTTATTAAATTTAGTTTCCATATATCTGATATGTTATACATTCTATATCCATTTACATCTCTAACTGGCTTTAGAATACCTATTTCTTCATAATACATTAATGAATCTCTTCCAATTCCATATATTTTAGATATCTCTCCTATTTTATAGTAATCTTTCATTTATACAATAAAATCCTCCATAATCTTATTTTTATTTTATAATCTATATGTTTCTATCTATAACTATAGTTTTAGAATATACTAAAAATACCTCTAAAACAAGGATACGAAAATAGTAATCTGTAATCACCCATTAAAATCTATTTATTTTCCTATTATAATATTTCTAATTTTAATCTTTATAAACAACATTTTTAGATTTGTAGTTTTTTACACCTATAGATATTATGTCTTTTTTACAATATTTTTTATATTAAAATAAATTTCTATAAATTATCATTTTATTGATTTAGTAAGTTAATATTTATTATGGTAAAAATATAAAATTAGACTTAATTCAAATAACTGAAATTAAGTCTATGAAATCATTGCTATGATACGAATTTATTTATAATAAATTAATTATAAATAAATTATTTATTCATAAAATTATTAAAATTAATATTAGCTATAATGAGTTCTATAGTGTCAACTGCATAATCTGCAATCTATCTATTTATAAAAAAATATGATATAATTGCATTCAAAAAGGAAATCTTTCAATACTCGAACTTAATAATTAACTAATTTTATCTAAGATTATTACTAGACTAAAAAATTTTTATTTTTAATATTATAACAAGTAAGTTGATACATCTAGGTTTGAAATACTTATTAAAAATAGATTAGTCAAATTATTTATAAATTAACATTTAAATATTTTTAGCATAAATATGTTTATCGTCAAAATTTCAAATATCTTATGGAGGAATACCATGCAAAATTATGATTATATAAAAATGTTAAATAAAAAGGTAGAACTATTAGCTAATGAATTAGATAATAGAGATTATAAATTAAAAGTCTCAAATGAAATAGATTTTTTTTCTAAAATACCAAACAGGGAGTTTGTATACCAATATATTGATGACTGTATTTCAAAAAATATACATATTGGAGTTATGTTATTAAATATTGATAACTTTAAATTATTTAATGATATATATGGATACTTGGTTGGAGAAAATCTATTAATCAACCTAACTCAAGAACTGTTGTACTTTATTCCAGAATCAAATGGAATAGTTGCTTATCTAAAAGGTGAAGGATTTTTAATTGTAATTCCTAATGTATCAAATGAAGAACTAGATAATATAGGTACAACCATTATAAAGAGTGCTAGAGAATTAAAAGTACAACTTCCTAATGAAAAAGAAATATACTCTAATGTTACATTTAGTATTGGTAGTACTATTTGGGATGGCGAACCAAATGTAACTACTTTAGTGATTTTCAATCAAGTATACAGTGCTTTAAAAAAGGCCAAAATAGAAGGTAAAAATAGATACATACCATTTGATTTTGATGATAATAATTTTTATAACAAATTGGAAAATGATAAAGAATTTTTATACGAAATATCACATGCTTTACAAACTAAACAAATTGAAGCATTTTATCAACCACTCTATAATATAAAAAACAATACTATAGTAGGATGTGAAGCTCTTGCTCGATGGAGACATCCCATTAAAGGACTTCTTACTCCAGATAAGTTTATACCTTTATTTGAGCAATTTGGTTTAATAACAGAATTAGATTTATATTTATTTGAAGAAAACTGCAAAAATATAAGAAGATGGATTGATAACAATGATGTTTTTGTTCCAATTTGTTGTAATTTTTCTCGTCTTCACTTTTTTAATCCTAATTTTCCAAGTATGCTAAAAGGCATTACCGAAAAGTATAGTGTTTCTACATCAAATTTCAGCATTGAAATCACAGAAAATGTATTGCTAGAAAATACAAATACTATTATTCAACATTTAAATGAGCTTCGTTCTTATGGTTTTTCTGTATCTATGGACGATTTTGGTTCTGGATATTCATCTTTTGGTATGTTGCAAAATCTACCTTTTGATATAATCAAAATTGATAGAATATTTTTATCTCATAATTTGAATGATTTCAAAAATGCAACAATTTTATACTCTATAATAAATATTGCAAGAGCTCTTGGAATGCTTACAGTGTGTGAAGGTGTTGAGACAGAACAACATGTAGAATTTATTAAAAGTATAAATTGCGATATTGCTCAAGGTTATTATTATGCAAAACCTATGGAATGTGCTCAATTTGAAAAATTACTATCTAAAGAAAATAATTCAGGAGAAATGTTTATAAAATATTCTGATATAGGAAAATCCTTAGTAGAAAAGATATTTGATGAATTTTTTATTATGCAAGACATGAAAAAACTAAAATCAAATGTAACTGAAGATATTCAATGGTCTGACTTTTACAGCAAAACGGAAATTACATCTTTTGCTAAAATAATAGAACACTTTGAGAAACATATTAAAGGTAAAAAATTTTCTATTCTTTATAAAAGTATAACTCCACATGATACTGACTCAAATTTATTATTAATTAGTGGAGAAGCTGTTTTATCAGATGAGTCTGCTGAATATCAAAAGTATAGTAATTTCTATTTTAGTGCAAATTGTATAATTTCAGAAAATAGATTGCTTTTAAAAAAATTAAACCTAGACTTAATTAAAACAGCTGGCTATATAAATGAGTTTGAATCATATTCTATACCTAAAATGACAAACACTCATCTTGATGAAAGTAATATTTTATCACAATTTTATTCAATGTTACCTGTAGGTATAATTCGTTATGATTTATTTGGTGATATGATTATTACTTATATGAATGAAGAAATGTTTGATATTATAGGTTATACAAAAGAACAATTTTTTGGTGAGATGGGTGGTAACTTAAGAGCAATTGTTCATCCAGACGATTTAGACTTTATTTATAAAAAGAGTTTGGAAATGATTGATACAAATAAAATTGAACCTTTTTTATATAGATTTATAAAGCGTGATGGTCAAATTGTTACAGTTATGTATACACAATGTAATCTATATGCAATTGACGGAAGAGCTATTGCACAAGGTATGTATATAGATATAAATAAAATAAAAAATTTAACAGAAGTCTAATCCAAAACCCTTTATTTTAAAGAAACTAATATATTTAAATAAATTTTTCAAAGTATTTTATAAATGTAAGCATCTTTCATTAAGTTATATTGTTGATAGAGTAAAAAATTTTGAATCTATGATGATATACTTATATAAAACACTGTTTAACAACATTTTTAATTTAAGTATATTAATGTATAATATAACTGAGATGTATAATAAAAAGAAAGGGGGAATATCATGAGTATACTCCTAAAAAAAGCACCTAAATTTGCAAAACATATTATAATAAACTTTTATGTAAATAGAGATATTGATGAAATATTAAAACACCTTTCTAAAGATATCACATGGATTGGACCAGGAGAACAGGAATTTCTCACTTCTTTTAATGAAATAAAAGATTATTTTTATGCAGGTCAAAATGAAGTACCTTCTTGTGATATAAGTAATGATACATTTGAAATTGTAAGTGAAGATAAAAATAGATGTATGGTATTAGGAAAATATACTGTTAGTACTAAAGAAAATGCACAAATGGTCTTAGAAGTAAATCAACGTTGCACATTTGATATAATTGAAGATAGAGAAAGATTACTAGTAAAACACATGCATATATCAAATCCTTATGGTGAAATGCAAATTGATGAATACTTCCCTACTAAAATTGGAACACAAAGTTATGATTATTTACAAAGATTGTTAAAAGAAAAAACAGAAGTTATTGAAATGATTACAAATAATATCAATGGTGGATTAAAGGGTAGCAATGATGATGATACATTCTCCTTTTTCTATGTTAATGAAGGATTGCCTAAAATATTGGGATATACCTATGATGAGTTTATCGAAATGAGTGGTGGTACCGCAGTAGGAGCTGTATATCCACCAGACTTGCCTAAAGCGCTAGGAGATTGTGAAAGATGTTTTGCAAATGGAACTACATATTCAACTGAGTATAGAATACGCAAAAAAGATGGGACATTAATGTGGGTATTGGATTCTGGAATGAAATCGTTAAATAATGATGGTGTAGTAAAAATTAATAGTATTATTACTGACATCACTCAACTAAAAAATATCGAATCTGAACTAAAATTAGAAAGAGAACGCTATCGTATTGCTCTACAAAATATTACAGACATTATGTTTGAATATGACATTGGAAATGATAATTTGATAAAGTATCAACGTGTAGAAATTGACAAGAAAATTGAATTAGAAAACTTTGAAACAAAAAATTATTCTAAATTGTTAGAGTCTGGAGCAATCATTCATCTTGATGATATTGGCAAATTACTAGAAGTACTTCGTGGAAACCTTAGAGAGACAATTGAAATAAGACAATTAAACTCATTAACTAGAGATGAATGGAGATGGATTCGTGTTCAGTGTTCAGTTATCTATGATAGTGACCATAATCCTATCAAAACAATTGGTGTTTTGAAAGATATAACTGAAGATAAATCTAAATTAGAAATTTTAATTAATCAAGCTCAACGTGACCCACTAACACAACTATACAATCAAAGAGTATCAGAAAACTTTATACAAGAGTACTTCTGTAGTTCTGATAAAAAAACTAGTGATGCTCTATTAGTTATTGATATTGACGATTTTAAAACTGTAAATGATACTTTTGGACATTTAGAGGGGAATGAAGTTTTAGTTGCTGTATCAAAAATATTACTACAAAACACATGTGATAAAGATATAGTTGCTCGCATTGGTGGAGATGAATTTATGATATTTATAAAATCATTAACAAATGATTTAGTAATCAAAGCTACTAATAATATTTTAAATGATACAAGTAAAATAAAAGTGAAAGATAATCATAAAATAACACTAAGCATTGGCATTGCTTTTGTTAATGATTCAATTAAATCATATAAAGATTTATTTTCTAAAGCGGATAAAGCTCTGTATATATCAAAAGCAGCTGGAAAAAATCGTTATAGCATATGTGAATAATAAAATTATTATATTATATCTTTGCCTAAAAATAACTTATAACTTAGGTATTGTTATTTATAATTATATTAATCATAAAGTATATGATTATTTAAAAACAATCATCATATACTTTATGATTATTTTATATAAATAAACCTTTCGAAACTTTATATTTAAACTCCTTCCCTAATTCCATATAAATTTTTAAAATAAATTTATCTAAAGACATAAATCCAGTTTATTTTTAATTTTATTTTTTATATAAATTAATCATCATTTTTAAATATATTTTTGGCTTATATCATTGCCTCTGAATTATATCGATGATATACTGATACTATTTAAAACATCTTTCATCTACAGAAAGGATTACTATATGATGAAAACAAAAAATTTAAAGAATATTCCGTTTTTACTTACAGTCTTTGTGGATATTTTAATGGCAATTGCAGTTTTCTATCTAATGAACTATGTACAATATTTACTGCAATCAGATGTTAAAATTAATTTAACTGAAATTGTAACACAAAATAAAGATGTAATTACAAATAAATTAATGATGGAGGTTAATAATTTAGACCTTGTTTCCAACCAAGTGTCAGAAAGATTTTCACAATCAAAAGACAAAAGTCAGGATAGTTTAAAATCTATAGCTTTAAATTATTCAAAAGAAAAAAATGATGATAGACTTTTCTTTGCATCAGAAGATGGAAAGGCAACTTTTCCAAATGGAAAAGAACTTGATATTTCAGGAAGGCACTATTTTAAGCTAGTTTCTAAGGGGATTCAAAACATATCTGAACGAATAGTTTCTAGATTAGATGGAGAGGACATTTTTGTTATAAGTGTTCCTATAGAATCTCATGGAGAAGTTATTGGCTCAATTCAAAAACAGTATACACTGAAAGAAATGTATAATCTCTGTTCAGTTTCTCTATTTTCTGAAAAAGGTCATATGTACATTATTAATAGTCAAGGATACATTCTTATAAGTTCTGAGCAGGATATATACAATAGAGAATCTGATAACTATTATAGAATGATTTTTTTACAGAACCCAGAGGTTTCTAAGAGTCTAGAGAAAGATATACAAAATAATCATTCAGGCATTATGGAAACAGAGCTAAATGGTGAAAAATATTTTTCTGCTTATACTCCTATAGACAAAGTCTATGATTGGTATTTAATCTCAAGTGTATCTACTAACGCAGTTTCAGCAAATACAAATATTGTTATTAAGTTATTCTATTTTATTTTATTGGTTGTTGTAATGTTTTTTGGTTTTAGCATGATATATTTTTTATATTTAAAAGACAAACAACAGACTAAGTTAAAAAAAATTGCATTTGTAGATACTATTACACAAGGCAATACATATACAAAATTTATGTTTGATTTACAAAATCTCCTACGCACAAATGTAAACAAGCAATTTTATATTTTTACTTTTGATATTGATAATTTTAAATACATAAACAATTTTTACGGATTTGATGTTGGAGATAAAATTTTAAGAAAAATTAATGAGATTTATACTAAGAGACTTTCTATAAATGAACAAATTGCTAGAGTTTATAGTGACCATTTTGTTGTTCTTCTAGAAGATGCCTCTGAACAAAGACTTAATTCCTTATTTGATTCAGAATTAAAGATAGAAGGTGTTACAGTATACCTTTCTGCTGGTTTATATCCAATTATTAATCGAGATGAAAGCATCAATCTTATGGTTGATAAAGCAAACATGGCAGCTCAAAAAATTAAAGGGATGAGATATAAAAGAGTGGAAATTTACTCTGAGAAGTTTGATAAACAGATGATTCACAATGAACAAATAAAGAGAGCTATTGAAAAGGCACTTGATAATGATGAAATTATTCCTTTCTATCAACCTAAAGTTGATATTAATAGTCACAAGTTAGTTGGTGCTGAAGCGTTGGCACGTTGGAGAACTGATGATGGAAAATTAAGACCTCCTGGTGAATTTATTTCAGTATGTGAGAAAACTGGATTAATTACAGCTGTTGATATGACTATATTTGAAAAGACTCTAAAATTTATTAAGAGAAATTTAGAAAAAGGTGTGAATTGTGTTCCAATTTCTGTAAACTTTTCGCGCATGCACTTTCTTAATAATGACTTCTTAGATGTACTTCTTCAAAAATTAGATGAGTATAAAATACCACCTCATCTAATTGAATTAGAACTTACTGAAACTATAATTTTTGATAATTATAAAATGATTGAAGAATTTATAAACAAAGTACATGATAATAAGCTTCAAATTTCTATGGATGATTTTGGCTCTGGTTATTCCTCACTACATATGCTAAAAGATATGGACATAGATATTTTGAAAATTGATAGAGGCTTCTTAAAAGATACTGCAAATAGTGATAGACAAAAATCTATTTTTGCTGCCATTACTCAGATGGCAAGAAGTTTAAATATCAAGGTGGTAGTAGAGGGAGTTGAGAATATAGAAAATGTAGAACTTATGCGAGAGTTTGGATGTTCTATTGCACAAGGCTATTTCTATTCAAAACCTATAAGTGAACAAGATTTTGAGAGACTTTATCAGGAGGGAAAAATATAATGAAACGTATTATAAGTTTGATTTGTATAGCAGTTCTTTTTTTAGTTAGTTTATCAGGATGTGAAAGTGCAAAACAAAATGTAAAAATTGGTGTTTCTTTTGGTGTTGGAAGTGCCACACGTTGGCAACATGAAAAAGAATATATGGAGCAACAAGCTAAAAAACTTGGTGCTGATATAGAGGTACGCCTTAATCAAACAGATAAACCAAAGACACAAAAACAAGATTGTTTTGAAATGATAGATAATGGAATTGATGTCCTTATTATTACTCCACGTGATGTAAATAAAGTTCAAGAAATATTAGATTATGCTAAGGAAAAAAATGTACCAGTTATAAATTATGCTCGTGTTGTTTTGGGTGAAAAAGTTGACCTCTTTGTAGGATATGATAGTAGTAGAATTGGACAGAGATTAGGTCAATACCTTTCAGAAATAGTTTATGATGGAGATTATATTATACTTCAAGGTGACACTGGTGACAATAATGCTAAATTATTGTACCAAGGAGCAATGAGATATATCTCTCCTATTAAAGACAATATCAATATTCTTTTGGATGCTCCTGTAAAAGGTTGGTCTCCTGATGAAGCAAAGAAGATGGTCATTGAAGCAGTAAGTTCTAATAATAACAATATAGATGCTATTCTTGCCCCAAATGATAAAATAGCAGGAGCATGTGTTGATGCATTAAAAGAATTAGGAATTTCAAAACATGTAGTTATTACTGGTATGGATGCAGAAATAGATGCTGCTAAACGTATTGTTGAAGGTACACAAGATGTCACAATATATATGGATTTAAATGAGCTTGCTTGTACTGCTGTGAATGAAGCAGTTCATATGGTAAAGAATGAAACTATAAATGTAAATTCAGAATTTGATAATCAAAGTGGTAGTACAATTAAAGCTAACCTTATAACTGGTCAACTGGTTACTAAAGAGAATTTAGATAAAATACTCATTGATAATGGTTACTTTACTAAAGAACAAGTCTATGGTAAGAATTAAACTTTAAGTATATAAAAATATCAGATTATAAATATTTTATTACAAATACTTAATATTAATATAGTCTATCAAATAACAACTTATTTATATAAAAAAGTGGACTCTTAAAAGAGTTCACTTTTTATTTTAAATATAAAATTGTCTGTCTATAAATGCAAATTTTTTCTTAGAAACTTTCACATTCATAATTTTTAAATATTAAGCTCAAGTTCATAGCTATTGCACATATACTATACTTCATTTCTACTGGTATACCATCTACTCCATTTATAAAATCTATTATGTATTAAATACCAAAATACATCTTCTCCCTATTATTCTGCCATAGCTGGAAATTCATAGACTATCTTTAACAACATTTCAGTGAAAATTAATGTCTTCTTAGCATCGTCCTCACTTACAATACAAATTTCATGAGTAGCTTCATTTCCTATCTTTCTTATTTGGTTCACCCATTTTTTAGAATTAGGCAATATATAATTCTTTTTATCAAGCCATTCAACATAAAATATAAATGTCTTATTTTCTTCAGCACCTAAATGTACTGCTACATTCATTAGTAACTTTCTGCAACATAAAGCTACTGATGTAAATGCATTTACACTAAATGAATTTCGAGCTTCTTCATATAAATTTTCAACATCTTTATTATTAATATGTAATACATCATTCCCAGCTTTGGACATTGGATACTGTCTATTGTCTTTATCAAAATAAGTTGGATTGCCACAACTAGGACATACATATATGCTTATTTCAACCTCTTTTTCTGGACTAGTACGATAAATACCTTCATAACCTTTTTCACTTCCTACATAGCAACCACAATATCCACAAGTGTAGTTTTTACCTAACAATTCATTGTCTATTCCTTCCCAAAAATTCATCGTCTTCACCTCCAAATACTTAAATTTTTCTTATTTCAGTATCAGAATATAAATCATCTTTACTTCCTTTAATTTCTACTATTTTTAAATTTACCAAATTCATTATTCTCCAAAGTATAAACCAATCTTTTACACGCATTTCATCTTCAAACAAAGATTCTGCAACAACTTCAATTAAGGGTTTCCATTTATCACTAATATTTTTTAGTATATATTTATCAAAATAAGTTTCTTCAACACTTTTAATTTCTTTTCCTATCAATGCTCTAAAAATAGTATTTTCTTTAACTAATACATCCCATTTATTTTTAATTTCTAGCTTTTCATTAAATTCAATTTCTGATGCCTTGTTTAAAAAGAAATAAGTATCTTCTGGAGACATTTCACTAGTAAACGAATATTTCATTATACCCTCTTCTATCTTTTTTTCATCTATTAATGCAATTTTTATGTTTTTATCTTGAAACTTACTCACTATATAATATACGCCACATAAATCCCTTGAGTTATTTGCACACCATATTATTATATCTCTATGTTTTACCAAGCTTCTATCCTCTAATAAATTGGGCTTGAATAATAGTTTAGGATTATTTTCAAAATCAGCTCTAACTTTAAAAATATCTTTTCTTAATTCATAATTATTTACATCTGAAATATAACCTATTGATAAATCATCTTCAAATACTACAATTTTATTATGTGGTATTAACTTTAGCTTCATTGCTTCTTTTAATATATAATAACAAACATCATCAAAACATATGTATGCCATGCAACTCACCTCTCTGTACAATTAATAATTTATTTTATTATAATATATAAACTGTATTTGTTAAACAATCCTAGATTATTATAGTATTATTTATAAAATTAGTTGATATATTTTTATTCACGCTTTTCATAATATAAGTATGAAATAAACTCTATAATAATATACATCATGCTTAGAATTGCAGTTGGAATAAAAATAAACATATACAATATATTTTCTGTTAAATAATAAAATAAAAAGCTACATATACTAATAATTGTTGTAATCCAAAACATAATATTTCCACTCTTAGCTTCACTTTTTAACTTTATAAGACGATTTCTTTCATCCATAGATTCAATCCTATCTTCTTGTGTAGCTTTTTTAGAAAATGCCCGAATAAGAGTTATAATCCCAAATAATAAAATTATTATAGAAAATACAACATGCTTAATTTGCAGTGTTAGCCAATCTTCAGGATATATAATGTCTTTTGTTAAACTACATATTCCTAATATTGTAGCCAAAACACCAAAGGTAAAACCTTTTTTATTATAAATTTTCATATTGTTTATCCTCCAACTCTTTATTTTCTTTAAGATAGCATAAATCTTCTACTGTTGTGCCAAATACCTCTGAAATACGATAAGCAAGCATGAGCGAAGGAGCATACTGTTCTTTTTCTATAGAAATAATTGTTCTCTCGCTCACATAAACTAAATCAGCAAGTTGTCGTTGTGTCATTCCAATGGAAATTCTTAATATTTTAATTTTAGTTTTCATTGAATACTCCTTTTATAATATTAAGTTCACTTTATATAAATAAGTACTAATATAAAAGCTGTTTCAGGAAGATTAGGCATGCAGATATAAAAATAAATATGAATAGATATTATTACTTATTAGAAGAAATGGACAAAGAAGCATGTGAAAATATAAGTAAAATATTATTCAAATAATGGTCAGCTAAATGCCATTTTAAGTTCTTTTTTTATTAGTCAGTTAAATATCAGCAATATAGATAATAAAATCTACTTATAAAACACTTGAATTTACTATTATTTAATAAAATCTATAATTATTTACTATTTGCTGTTGACATTAGTACTATACCATAGTTTATCATTTATACTAGAAATAAAATTATTAATTAATAGTTGAATATTTTTATAATAGATTTACAAGGAGTGGTAATAAATGGATACCAAAATATCTATAAACGAAAACATGAGCCTAGGTAAGAGATTTTTTAAATACCTAGCACCATCTGTAGTTGCAATGTGGGTTTTCTCATTATATACAATGGTTGATGGAATATTTGTAAGTAAAGGAGTTGGTGAATTAGCTTTAGCTGCTGTAAACATATCAATGCCATTTATTAATTTTATATTTGCAGTTTCTCTGTTATTTTCAACTGGTGCATCTACTATAATTGCAATTTATCTTGGCAAAAAAGATATTAAGTCTGCAAATGAAGTCTTTTCATTCAACTTAGTATCAATAATTATATTATCTATAATTATTTTAGCTATAACTTTTTTTAATTTAGACAGATTAGCATTATTTTTAGGAGCCACAGAATCTACAATTGGTATGGTTAAAGATTATCTAGGAATAATAATATTTTTTAATGGCTTCTTTATAGTATCTTACTCTCTAGAAGTTATAATAAAAACTGATGGATTCCCAATATTAGCTACTGTTGGTGTAATAATATCTGCTCTTACAAACATCGTACTTGATTACTTATTTGTAATTGAATTTGGATGGGGTGTAAAAGGTGCTGGCATCGCGACAGGTCTATCTCAAGTCTTTTCTACTGTTTTTTTCTTGATACATTTTTTAAGAAAAAACTCAACTTTGAATTTCTCAAAATTTAAAGTCGATTTCAAAACACTTAGAAAAATTATATTTATAGGCTTCCCAGATTCGACTACTGAATTAAGTTGTGGTATAGTTGTCTTGCTTTTTAACTTGAGTCTTACTAAATATATTGGTGAAAGTGCTCTTATCTATTACAGTGTTATAAATTATATAAATACATTGGTACTTATGACTATGATGGGTATAACTCAGGGTATGCAACCTCTTACTAGTTTTTATTACGGTGCAGGGAATATAGATAACGTAAAAAAATTATTAAAGATGGGGATAAAAGCCACAATAATAGCATCAATTGCTGTATTTGCAACTTGTATGGCTTTTTCAGGACCAATAGTTTCTTTATTCATACACCCAGAGGAAACCGTACTATTCAATGAAGGAATTCGTGTATTTAAAATATTCTCTATATCTTTCTTACTTGTAGGAATTAACGTAATAATTTCTGGATTCTTTGTTTCAGTAGAAAAACCATCAATTTCTACTGTTATATCCCTTGGTAGAGGACTTGTAATAGTTGTTCTAAGTCTAATTTCAATGATACTAATATTTGGCGGTCAAGGAATATGGATGACTACTATTGTTTCAGAATTTATATGCCTTATTTTATCAATAGTTTTCCTAAAAAAGAATTATTCTACATTAGACTCTAATCTAAATAAGGTTGCTTAAAGAATATTATGTAAAATATATAAAATAAAAAATACCTATTATACAATCTTGCAAAAATTAGACCTTTGCAAAAACTAGGATTATATAATAGGTATTTTATTTATGTAATTATTTTATTTCTAAATATCCATAACCATCTTTTGTTGAAGTTCCTTTCACTTCATACTCTACAGGCTTTTTAAATATTGGACCATCCACTACAAATGTATGATATTCACCATGTTCTCCACATGGGTCAGCACCTGCATCTTTTATCTTTTTTACAAGCTCTCTAGTCAATTTTTCTCCTAAGAATTCCTCTCCTAGATACTTTAAGTTTACTTTTGTTACAACACTGCAAAATCCACTTTCTATAAATTCATATACTAAATTTTCTCTACTCTCTTGCCACAATGGTAAACTTACTTTCATACCAACTGCATCACATCTATCAGAATCCCATTTTCTATGACTTTCTATGTCTATATCTCCATATGCACATATTGTTGCTCCCATATTTTTAGCTTTTATTAAAGCTCTCTCAAAACTCTCTTCATATCCTTCTACTCCACACTCAGCAACTAATAAAGGTAATCCTATATTGCTACTTACCTGTTTAAGCATATTATATTCTAAATTATGTGTCCATGATTTCCCATGTTCTTCACTTATAGTTGTCAAGAGTGCCACAGGCTTATATCCTTTTTTCAACATTCGATTTAATGCTAATATACTATCTTTACCACCACTAAATGACATTACAAATTTTTCATCAGCCAATTCTAACACCTCTTTCATCTAACTTTGTTTTGTTACCATAATTATACCAAATATCTGAGTTGTATAGCAAATTATATAGTACTTTAAATTACTAATTTACTATAAAAAATGTTCCCAATATTAAAAGCATAACACCTATATACTTGTATAAATGCATTGTTTCTTGTCCTAAAATCACGCTATCAATAAAAAAACCAACTAGAACTTGAGATACAAGAGTTAATATAAGTGTATTTGATACGCCTAAATTTGGAATTGCTTTTACTGTAAAATATATTATTAGCCCACCAAATACTCCCCCTAGTAATAACTTATAGTTAAAACCATTTATAGACACCAAACACTTTAAATCACCTGTAACTATTATACTTGCCAAAAAAAATATTGCCCCTACAGTTAAGCTTATAAATGTTGCAACTAACGCTGTTGTACTTTTACCTAGTTCTCCATTTATAAAGGCTTCAAGAGCAGTAGACCCACCTGCTAATAATGCAAATATTATTGCCCATAATTTTGTCATGGACAAACCTCCTCCTATATAATTCTATTAATAAAAGTTTATGATACAACCTATCAATTAATTACTAAGTACAGTTTAATTTTTATACTTGGTGACTTTATTTGAATATAAATTTCTGTTATAATTGTTCTATTGATTTTGGAGGTGATTTTATGTACACAAATTTTAATATCGATTTTAATAACTTTAATAAAAAAGAAAATGCTACTAAGTTTATGTTAATGGGAGTATTACTCATCGTATTAGGAGTATTATGCCTTACATTTAAGACATTAGGGATAAAACTAATTTCTTGGACTTTTGGTATTGCTCTTTTATTCTTTGCATATTTAAATCTAAAAAATATCAATGAATTAAAAAGATATGCTACTAAAGAAGAAATTAAGCCATCTACTAATGTTCAATGGATTCTAATAATTGCATGTATATTACTTTTTATATTTCCGCAAAAAATACAAAGTATATTTTCATTATTTTTAGGATTTTATTTAATATTTAATCAATTGGTGGCACTTGTAAATAGTAAAAACAATCCATATTCTAAATTTACAACTTGGAATATAATTAAGACTCTATTTGGCATATGTCTTATACTGTCTCCACTTTTTCTATCTAGATTTATAGTATCAATAATGTCTTTTTTCATAATATTATTTGGACTAATTCTATTCTTTTCTGGAAATAATGCAAGAAAATATTAAATATTTTCTTGCATTATTTTCATATAATTTAAAATAGAATTTGTTTAAGTTATATATTTATGGTAATATGTTTTTTGTACAAGTCCAGTGTACAATTTTATTAGAAATAGGTGATTACTTTGGATAAATTTAAATATGCTTTTGATAATAAAAGGTATCATACTTGGAATTATTATCTTAGAAATACTTTTGGTGAAAAAGTTTTTAAGGTATCAATAAACGCAGGATTTACTTGCCCAAACATTGATGGAAGTATTGGCTATGGTGGATGTACCTATTGTAGCAAGGAAGGTTCTGGTGACTTTGCTGGTAACCCTAAAGATAATCTTATCAGTCAATTTTATAATATAAGAGAAATGATGTTAAAAAAATGGCCTCATGCAAAATATATTGGTTACTTTCAAGCCTATACAAATACGTATGCTCCTCTTGAAATTTTAAAAGAAAAGTATGAAACCATATTAGAACTAGATGATGTCATAGGTCTTTCAATATCAACAAGACCTGACTGTTTGCCAGATGATGTTGTAGAATACTTATCTGAACTAAATAAAAGAACTAACTTATGGGTTGAGCTTGGCCTTCAAACGATTCATGATTCCACATCTAAAATTATAAATAGAGGTCATGATTATAAATCGTTTGTAGAAGGTGTTGAAAAACTAAAAGCTAAAAATATAAAGGTTGTTGTACACATTATAAACGGTCTTCCTGGCGAAGATTATAATATGATGATGGAAACTGCAAAAGCTGTTGGTAAAATGGGTGTAGATGGCATAAAAATCCATCTATTACATGTTATAAAAGACACTCCTATGGAAAAAATGCTACAAAATGGCATGCTAACTCTTATGGAACAAGATGAATATATAAATCTAGTATGTGACCAATTAGAAATACTTCCCAAAACTATGATAATCCATAGACTTACTGGTGATGGCAAAAGAGATGAACTAGTTGGCCCTTTATGGAGTCTAAAGAAATGGGAAATTTTAAATCAAATTGATGATACCTTGAAAGCTCGAAATTCTTATCAAGGTTGCAAGTTTTTTTAATTATGCATATGTATTGCACATAAAACAGTATCAAAATAATAATAACTATAGAAAGAGTTATGTAAACATGATTCTCTCTATAGTTATTTAGTATTTATAAAACAAGATATTAATTTGTATATTTTATAGTATATAATAAAAAATTTAATTTATATTTCTAAATTAACTACAATTACCTATGATTTTATGTAACATTATTAATTTCAATGTTTTTAAATCTCAATACCTTTAAACCTCTAATTCTAAATACTTTCTGTTTCTTCAATCTGCTTTAACTTGTTGGATTTACAAAACATTTTTATTCCATCATAAGAAAGATTAAGTGCTACTACTGCTGATATTAGCATCAACATCACTCCAAATAACTTCCATAAAGAAAAATTTTCTCCTAATATAGTACAACCGATTATTACAGAACCAACTAGCTCTACTGATGCCACAACACCTGCAACAGATAACTCTACTCCCTTAGATATACCTGCTGCATAAAAAATATATGCCAGTGCAGCTGGTACAACACCTAACATTAACATACAAGATAAAATATTTAAATCTTTAGCATAATACAATATCTCCCAAGGTCTAGCAGATGGAATCATAAAGATAGCTCCAAATAAGAAACTGTATACTAATATTGTCGAACTTGAGAATTCTTTCAAGGCATTTTTACTAATAGTTGGCATAAGTGCATATGCTATTGCTGATAATATACCAAGTAAAAGTCCAAAAGCACTTAAATCTTGAAAATCTAAACTTCCACCAGTCACTGCCATAACTGCACCCATAAAGCAAAAAATAAGTGAAAGTACTTTACTTCTAGTAATGCTCTCTTTATAACAGATTTTTGAAAATACTGCTAAAAATAATGGTGAAGTATATAATAAAACTGCTGCTACTGATACACCTACCGTTTCAATTGCTTTAAAATAACATAAGTTAAACATAGCTTGACATATAATACCTATTATTATTGAATATATGATTCCCTTTTTACTTATTTTTAAAATATGTGGTGTTCTTATAGAAGAATATACTCCCAAAACTATAAACCCAAAAAACAACCTTGTAAATGCTACCTGTTCTGATGTCAATCCATTTCCCATTAAAAACTTTCCAAATAAACCAAGTGTAGCCCATAATATTCCTGCTGTCGCTATAAATACATACCCTTTACTTTTTTCTCCCATTTTAAAATCCCCTCTAATTTTATTTAAGTCAATGCACATCGTTTTTGTTAAGCAAAAATTATGCCATTTTAATCCAATATGTGTCGACACCAAAAACCTAGTATTTTCAATAATACTGATAAATTTTCAATTTTTTCATATTTGTTTCATATACATTTTAAGTTGATTTAGACTTGTTTTAATTGTAAAATAAGTTATATATAACTTATTTAAAGTTAAAATAGACTGAAACTTATATATTATATAAATATTAAATTTTAATTATATTTAACAAATTAAACCTATTTTAATATATCATTAAAATTTTAGGAGGACAACGGAAAAATGAATTTTGAATTAGATTTGGAATTTTACCAAAAGATATTGGAGGCTTCTCATGACGAAATATGTGCCTCTGATAATAAAGGAATAATAATATATTGTAATAAAGCATTTGAGGAAAATTACGGTCTAAAAAAAGAAGATATTTTAGGAAAAAACGTTTCTTTTTTAGAAGAATCTGGATATTCAACAAAAAGCCCCATACCAGTTGTATTAAAAACAAAGTCTAAATTTTCACTAGAACAAGATACTCAAACAGGAAAAAAACTCATTATAACTGCTACCCCTGTATTTGATGAAAATGGAAACTTAGAATTTACTGTTGAGAATTGTAGAGACATAACTGAACTTAATAATATAAAGAATAAACTTGAAGATACAAGAAAACAAGTAAAAAAATATAAGTCTGAAGTAGAAACATTATATAGAACTGCTCTTAGAATTGAAGATACTGTAATTATGGATGGTCTAGTTATGAGACCTATCATAAATACAGTAAATCATGTTTCTAAAACAGACGTAAGTGTTCTTCTCTTGGGAGAGTCAGGAACAGGAAAAAGTTCACTTGCTAGATATATACATCACAATAGCAATAGAGCTAATGGTCCATTTATAACTATAAATTGTGCTACTATATCTCCACAACTCCTTGAATCTGAACTTTTTGGATATACTTCAGGTGCTTTTACAGGTGCAAGTACCAGGGGTAAGGTTGGACTTGTAGAATTAGCTGATGGAGGTACTCTTTTCCTAGATGAAATAGGAGATATACCACAAAATTTACAAGCAAAATTTTTACAATTAATACAAGATAAAACTTTTACCCCAGTTGGAAGTTTAAAAAACAAAAAAGTTGATATAAGGATTATATCTGCTACAAATGCTGATTTAATTTCAAAAGTAAAGGAAAAAAAGTTTAGAGAAGATTTGTATTATAGATTAAACGTTATAGAAATAAAATTACCCCCTCTTAGAGAAAGAAAAGATAATCTCGTAGAAATTATAAAATATTATTTTAATAGGTATTCAAGTGACTTTAATTTAAATAAAACTATTTCTAAAGAGGCTATAAATATTATTGCAAACTATAGATTCCCAGGTAATATAAGAGAATTACAAAATATAATTCAAAAAATCTTACTTACCTGCACAAACAATCATATAACAGTAAATGATTTACCAAATATACTTACAAAAAATGTAACTATTGACAATAATGAAAATAAATTGAATATATCTCAAATTAACGAAGATATAGTATCTGATTTAACATCCATTAATTGTAAGAATAAAAATCTTGACACACTAATTATGGAATATGAAAAAAATATAATTTTGGATAGTTATGAAAAATTTGGCAGCTCTTATAAAGTAGCCAAACACCTTGAAATTTCTCAATCTAAAGCTAGTAGGTTAATTAGAAAGTATACTAATACTTAATTTTAAATTTGATAAACAAAAACTTAACACTATTTACATATTGTAAATTTGGCCATTTACTGGTATTATGAATATGGTTGAAATTATTTAAATAAATATGATTGACTTAGTTTCATATATTTACCATTAAACTTTTATCATAAATATCATATCATAATAATATATTTAATAAGTCTAACAAACTATACGAGGTGTAAATATGTTAATGAATACTCATTTTATTATGGCAAAATCAATACTTGATAATATAGATGAAAATAAAACATTCTTTATAAGTGAAAAAAACTTTATATATGGTAATATAAAGCCAGATGCTTTTTCTAAATATAAATTAAAAAAACATTATTTAGATGAATCATTTAATATGGTTGTTTCCAAAATAAACTATTTGTGTAGTCTTACTATAGATAGTCTTTCTAAATATTTCTCAGTAAGCAGACTTAGCCAAGAGCTAGGAGTTATATGTCACTTTCTATGCGATTTTTTCTGTGTAGCTCATAGTGAACGTTGGGAATTTAAACATAGTCTAAATAAACATGTTACTTATGAAAGAGAACTTGGAGCATTTGCAAAAGATGTTGATTTGTCTAAAATTAAAGGTACTAGTATAAATAACGGTTTTGAAAAATTTTTTACTAAGCTTTACAATGAATATAAAAAGAAAACTGATTATATGAATGATTTAAAGTTTTCAGCTTATACTTGTAATAGTGTTATAAATTATATATTGGATGCTATTTTATCTAATACAATAAAATCATATCATATAGCAAATTGTGGTTAATTTAAGAACTTTTGAACTTATAATTAAGTATAATCAAAATGACTGCTCTATAGAATATAAAAGATAATTTTATAATTCTTTAGAACAGTCATTTTTTATATTAAGTAAACAAAATCTCTAAAATTAATTACTTAATATATTTGTAGGAAAATATATTCCATTAAATTTTTATTAACTATATAAATCTTGTATCTAACTATTTATCGCCATTATAACATCAATAGCATTTTTCACACTATCCACTATATAATTTGCACTTTGTTTTACTTCTTCCCTCGCTTTGGACATTGCAAAACTGTATTTAAATCCTTCCAACATGCAAATATCATTTGGAGAATCTCCAATAGTAGCAACCTCATCTGGACTTACATTTAAAGTTTTTATTACATGTTCTATACTTCCTCTTTTTGATACACTTTTAGGTACTATATTTAAAGTATAAGTTCCAGAAAAATATATTTCTAATACATCACTGAACTCACTTTTTAGATACAATTCTATTCTAGATAACTCTTCTAAATTTTCAGAGCATACCCCTATATTTCCTATAAGGTTATCAAAACTACTTCTTTTCTCAAAGTCAGGGTCAACTATGAAATCACTAGAATAGTGTCTAAAAGCAGTTGTATCACTACCCACGATTACATCACCTTTATACTTAAAGTACAATTGTGCATCACTTGACTCAAATCTATCAATAACTTTTTTCACTAAATTATCGTCTATAGTTCTTTTAAAAATTACATTATAATCTTTATCATGTATAAATGAGCCATTTTCACATATATAATATCCATTCATATCTAAATTGTCTTTAATAATATTACGAGCCTGTTTAAATATTCTACCTGTAGCAACATTAAACTGCACACCCTTTTTTTCTACTTCTTCAATTGCTGATATATCCTCTTCTGTTATAGTTCCATTTTCGTATAGAGTTCCATCTAAATCACAAAATATATGTTTTATCATAAATTAAAAGCCTCCAAAAATGATTTTATATTATACCAATGCTTTAAATATATCCAATATAATAATAATTTAAAGCTTTTCTAATTGTATTCTCAATTCATTAAGCAAATCTCTAGCAGCTCTTAATCTTATCTTTCTTCTATCTCCATTAAATATATTTTTTTTCACTACCGTTTTCCCATTTATATATATTGCAGTATAAACTAATCCTACAGGCTTCTCTTCAGTTCCTCCGCCAGGTCCAGCTACTCCAGTTGTAGATATGCCTATATTAGCTCCTAGCCCTTTAGCAACGCCCTCAGCCATTTCTATTGCTGTTTGCTCACTTACTGCTCCAAATTCTTCTAAAGTTTCTCTTTTTACTCCTAATCTTTTCATTTTAGCCTCATTAGAATATGTTACACAACCTTCAAGAAACACAGAAGATATTCCTGAATAATTTATAAGAGATGAAGAAACTAAACCTCCAGTACAAGATTCAGCTACTGCTATTGTTAAGTTTTTTTCTACAAGAAGTTTAGCAACAGCATCTTCTAATGCAGTCTCTCCTTCAGACACTGAAATATCACCTTCAGTATATACATATTTACCAACTCTATTTTTTATTTCTTCTTCCACTGGTTTTATTAATTCAAAAGCATCCTTTTCATTTTTAGCTTTTGCAGTTATTCTTATTGTAACTTCTAACTCCTTTGCATACAAAGCAACTGTTGGATTGGTTTGTTCATTGATTATATCGAGAATTTCTAATTCCAGATTTGACTCCCCTATTCCATATAGTCTTAAAGTCTTGGATACTAGCATTTCATTTGTAAATTGTTGTAAGTAAGGTTTGACACTCTCATTAAACATAGCTTTCATTTCTCTTGGTGGTCCAGGTAATACTATTATACTTTTATCATTTTTCTTTAGAATTGCTCCTGGAGCTGTACCATTATTATTTTTTAGTACTATAGCATCTTTTGGAAAGTATACTTGTTTCATATTGTTTTCAGCCATTTTTCTTCCTGTTTTAACGAAGAAAGATTCCAAAACTTCTAATGATGGTTTATGTAATTCTAGTTCCTGACCAAAGTATTCTGCTGCAGTTTCTTTTGTCATATCATCACCAGTTGGTCCAAGACCACCTGTAGTAATTACTAAATCACTTCTCTTTAAACTTTCATCAAAACATTCTAAAAGTCTTTGCTTATTGTCTCCAACTGTACTCTGATGGTATACTTCTATTCCCAATGATGCAAGCTCTTTAGCCAAAAATTGAGAATTTGTATTTACTATATCACCTAATAATATTTCTGTTCCTACACTTATTATTTCAGCTTTCAAAATTTATCACTCCTTGATTTTATAGCCATTAAGACTAGTCTTAAGTTCATAACAATAATTTTAGCAAAAATAATAACATAAATAAAGTTAAAAAATCATTTAAATATATCTTTAAATTAGATTATTACTCTAAAACCACACATGATACAAACTTCATATATAGTGGTACTTTCATCATCAACTCTTAATTCATATAATTAAGTAAGTAAATAAAAAATTTAATTTAAAATAATAAAAATCAAAATAGGAGTGTATAATATGAAAATAGCAGTTATAATGGGTGGAATATCATCAGAGAGAGAAGTTTCTTTAAACTCAGGAAAAGAGATATATAATAATCTTGATAAAAATAAATATGATGTTGTAAAAGTAATAATAGATGATAAAAAAGATATATTTACAAAAATACCAGAAGATGTAGATTTTGCAATACTTGCCCTACATGGTAAGTTTGGAGAAGATGGATGTATTCAATCAATACTTGAAACTATGGATATACCATATTCTGGATGTGGACCTCTTTGCAGTGGAATGTGTATGGATAAAAATATAACTAAAAAAATGCTTAGAGATTCAAATCTTCCTACTGCTCCATGGGCTTTAGTAAAATCAGTTGATGAAATAGACTATGATGAAATAGATAAGATAGGTTATCCAGTATTTATAAAACCAAATTCAGGAGGTTCAAGTGTAGCCACATTCTTTATTCATTCTAAAGATGAAGTTGAGGATGCAGTTCGCAAAGGACTAGAAGTTGATGAATTTGTAATGATTGAAAAGTATATACCAGGTGGAGAATATACTTCATTTATACTAAATGGAGAAGTATTCCCTACAATATCTATAAAATCCGATTCAGGCTTCTTTGATTATGAAGCTAAATACTCAGTTGAAAAAGGAGCAAAAGAAGAAGTTGTTTATTTAGAAGATGAACTTCAAAAAAGAGTAAATGAAATTTCTGAGACTTGTTGGAAAATTTTTAATTGCAAAGCATATGTAAGAGTTGATATGATTATAAGTGAAGGTATTCCATATGTTCTTGAACTAAATACTCTTCCTGGCATGACTCAAACTAGTTTAATTCCTAGAAGTGCATCTGCTAGAGGTATTAAGTATAGTGAGCTATTAGATAAACTTATAGAATACTCTTTAAATTAGATAAAATAATTTGAGGTGGTAATTTGATATTTTCAAATCTAAAATTAAATGATAATGAACCAATTTATATACAAATTAAAAATTATATAAGTGATATGATATCAAAAGGATTAATTCCAGACAATAGTAAGCTCCCTTCTACAAGGGAGCTTAGTCAGCTTTTACAAGTTAGTCGAAATTCTATAGTCTTAACCTATGAAGAATTAAAATCTGAAGGACTAATCTACTCTATTTCCGGAAAAGGTACATTTGTTAAATCAAAGAATAAATCTTCAAATACTACATGGTCTTTGAACTGGGACTGTTTAGAGAATACATACTCCAAAAAAGCTAATGAATTGGATATTATAAAAAGTGAGATTCCTTGGAGCTCTGACTTAATCTCATTTAAAAGTATCTCTCCAGATGGAGATTTATTTGATATGGAAGAATTCAAAAAATCTTTTCTAAATAGAATATCGTTAGAAGGTCACAAATTGCTCAATTATGGATATGCACAGGGTTACAAACCCCTTATTGATTATTTACTAAAATACATGACAAACAAGGGTGTTGATATTAATAACAAAGATATACTAATAACAAATGGATTTACAGAAGGCTTTGACATTATTATGTCATCTTTTACTCAAGAAAAAGATTACATAATATGTGAGAATCCTACTCATAATACTGCTATAAAAATTATGAAATCACATAATCTTAATATCTTAGGTGTAGACATACATGAAGATGGTTTGGATTTTAATATGCTAGAGAAACGCTTAATTGAGTACAAAAATAAAATAAAATTTGCATATATTACACCTTCTTATCATAATCCTACAGGGATTGTAATGACTCCTGAAAATAGATACAAATTCTATAATCTTATGAAAAAGTATAACATAGCAATTATAGAAGATGGTTTTAATGAAGAATTGCTCTACAATAGTTCTCATATATTTCCTATCTGCTCTCTTGACAATATGAATAATGGAGTTGTATATATTGGCAGTTTCTCAAAAATTTTATTTCCTGGAATGAGAATTGGATGGATATTTGCAGATAAAAAAGTAATCGATAAATTAGAAAGTGTTAAAAGATGCAGAAATATACATGTATCATTTTTGGACCAAGGAATTTTATTTGACTATTTGAGCAATGGTGCTTTTGAAAAATATGTTAAAAAAATACGTAAATTCTATGGAGATAAATTTAACTTTGCATATGAATGTATAAAAAAATATATAAACACAGAATACATCTTAGGTGATGGTGGTTTGCATATATTTATAAAATTAAAAAACATAGATACTAGAAAACTATTGGAAAAATGTTATGAAAAAAATGTTATATTTATGCCTGGAGATTTATTCTTTACAGACGATTCTGGTTATGACACTTTAAGACTTGGATTTTCTAGATTATCTTTCAAAGACATTGAAATTGGAATAAAAATAATTGGAGAAACTATAGATGAAATGTCCTAGGTTAACTAAATATTGTTAGCCTAGTTTATTTTTATGATGTATAATATATATAGTTTATATGAATCTAACACTGGGGGATAATATGAGTAAAAAGTCAAAACGAAAAAAGATTAATAAATTAAAACTAACAATTGTAATAACTGTATTATTTCTTGCCTTATTATCTATATATGAGATACTTTTCTCTAATCCTAACAAAAAAGATAACATAAACAGCCAAGAAACTATGCAAAATAAAAACAATACAACAGATGATTCTAAAAATAATCAAAGCTCTAGTAAAAAGCAGGAAGACAACAATATCAAACCTACTTTTTCATATTCTTCAATACCAGATAATATAAAAAACAAGATGATTGGTAAATCTATGCCTTCTGATGAACCTATAAGCTTTGATAGCCTATCTTATTTAAAGCTTACATACTATGGATTTGATGAAAAGACTCATCAAGGAGAAATGATAGTAAATAGTGAACTAGCTCCAGAAATTGTTGATATTTTTAAGGAATTATACGAAAAAAAATATCCAATTGAAAAAATCAAACTAATAGATGATTATGATGCTGTAGATGAAAAATCTATGTCTGATAATAATACCTCATCATTTTGTTATAGAACTGTAGCTGGTACAAGTGTCGTTTCAAACCATGGTAAAGGACGTGCTATAGATATAAATCCATTACAGAATCCTCAAGTTTCTGGAGATAATGTTAGTCCTAAAGTAAGCACAGTCTATGCTGATAGGTCTACTTCGAAATTTGGAATGATAAAAAAAGGTGATGATTGTTATAATGCTTTTGTAAGCAGAGGTTGGAGTTGGGGTGGATATTGGAAAAACCCAGACTATCAACATTTTGAAAAATAATAGATTAGAAATAAAGGTGAATTATATGAATTTAATGACATTGGAAAACATAAGTAAAAGTTATTCCGAAAAAAAATTACTTGAAAGTATATCTCTTGGAATCAATGATGGTGAAAAAATAGGACTTATTGGTGTAAATGGAACTGGTAAATCTACTTTACTTAAGATTATTGCAGGAGTTGAAGAAAGCGAAACTGGTAATATAACAAAAACTAATGGTATTAGAATAGAGTATCTACCTCAAAACCCAACTTATAATGAAAATTCAACTGTACTTGAACAAGTATTTAATGGGACTTCAGAGGAATTAAAACTACTTGGTGAATATCAAGAAATTTTGGAAAGACTTAATTCGAACTTTACAGATGAATTGAATAAAAAATTATTATCAATACACGAAAAAATAGATGCTTTAAATCTTTGGGATTTGGAAAGTGAAGCCAAGTCAGTACTTACGAAACTTGGTATAAATGACTTTAATCAAAAAATAGCAGAACTTTCTGGAGGTCAAAGAAAGAGAGTTTCTTTAGCATCAGCCCTTATTACTCCTTGTGAGCTTTTGATACTGGATGAGCCTACTAATCATCTAGATAATGATACTATAGATTGGCTTGAGGAATATCTCAATTCAAGAAAAGGTTCACTACTTATGATAACTCATGATAGATACTTTTTGGACCGTGTTACGAATAGAATCATTGAACTAGATAAAGGTAGATTATTTAGTTATGATGGTAATTATTCAATATTTCTAGAAAAGAAAATGGAAAGACTTGCACTAGAAGCAAGTATTGAAGATAAAAGACAAAATTTAATTAGAACAGAACTTGCTTGGGTTAGACGAGGAGCTCAAGCTCGTAGTACAAAACAAAAAGCTCGTTTACAAAGATTCGATGAACTTACAAACAGGGAAACTTTCAAGCCTGATGAAAATCTTGATATATCAGTTGCATCAAGCAGGCTTGGAAATAAAATAATAGAAATACACAATATATCCAAAGCTTTTGAAGGTACTACAGTTATAGATAACTTAGAATATACTTTAGCTCGTACTGATAGAATTGGTATAATAGGAAAAAATGGTATGGGTAAATCAACCCTTATAAACATACTTAATGGAGAAATAGAACCTGATAGTGGATATATTTCAATTGGAGAGACAGTTAAAATAGGTTGTTTTTCTCAAGATGACTCTCATATGAACATTGATATGAGAGCTATAGACTATGTAAAAGAAGCTAGTGATTATATAGAGACTTCAGATGGTACTAGAATTACAGCTTCTCAGATGTGTGAAAGATTCCTTTTTAATGGTACCATGCAGTATACTTTGATAGGTAAATTATCTGGTGGTGAAAGAAGAAGACTTCACCTTCTTAGAATCCTTATGACGGCTCCTAATGTACTTCTGTTGGATGAACCTACAAATGACTTAGATATTGAGACACTTAAAATCTTAGAAGAATATCTTGATGAATTTAGAGGTGTAGTAATTACAGTATCGCATGATAGATATTTCTTAGATAGAATTTGTAATAAAATCTTTGCATATGAAGGAAACGGAAAAATCCATGTATATACAGGTAATTACAGTGATTATCTTATATATAGAGAAATTCAAGGAATTGAGTTTGAAGAGTCTAAAAAGGAGTCAATAAAAAAAGACGATTCTACTACTTCAAAAAAAGAAAAACCTAAAAATGATAAAAAACTCAAATTCTCATATAATGAACAAAGAGAATTTGAAAATATTGAATCTGATATAGAAAAACTTGAATCTAAAATTTCAACTCTTGATGAAAGTACTTCAAAATTTTCAACTGACTTTACTAAGCTTCAAGAAATTTTAGATGAAAAGTCAAGACTAGAAAAGGAACTTGAACATAAATATGAGAGATGGGAGTATTTAAATAATCTAGCTGATGAAATAGCTAATAATAAATAATTATATGTTAATATTAAGTTTAATAATTTCTAATTTAAATTTACAGGTTTTAAATATATTTTCATAATTTTAACACTAAAAAAGAGGCTTATCTCCATTTTGAGACAGCCTCTTTTATAATTATCTTCTAACTTTTACATTCCGATATATCCTATAATAAGCTTCCTTATATTTATATATCCAGTCTTTCAACATAGTGACAATTAACTTCAATATGATTTAAAAAAACTAACAATCTTTCATAAAGTGGATAAGATTCTTCTCCATATTTAGCTTCTAGGTTCTCGCCTATCGCTCTAACAGTCCTTTGACCATCAATCTGTAAAAATACGAAACTAGAATATTCATCTAGTTCTATTTTTTTATATTTAGGTATCCTAGCTTTTAACTTTCTAAAAAACTTTTGGATTTTATGGTCCTGTTTTTCAAGTATCGTTACAATACTATTTTCATCTACTTCATATTCAAGTCCACTAGTAATTTTAAATACAATATCTAAAACATCATTACTCTTGCTCATTATTTTTTACTTTAGATAAAACAATAGGTAATGCTGTAAGTACAACTAAAACTACCAATAAAGCAATTGCCATTGAATTTGTTGCGGCAAATCCACTTGGTACTTTTGGAGTTATAACTCCAGTTACTTGTAATATTATACCTATTAAACCAATGATAGAACCACCAGCAACAAGACCAGAAGATAAACTTATACCATTAGAAACTTTAACTTCTTTTTCTTTTTCAGTTTTAGATACCAATTCAACAAATAAACGGATTAATGCTCCAACTAATATTATAGAAGTAGTTGCTATTGGTAAATAGAATCCTATAGCTATAGTCATTATTGGTAAATTTAATGCATATAAAACAATTGCCATAAATACTCCAACAATAATCATAACCCAAGGTAAACTACCTGACATAATACCAGAAGTTAATGTTGACATTAAGTTAGCTTGTGGTAATGCAAATTGAACATTATCACCAGTTGCTTTAAGTTGGTCAGAAAGTAATAAAATTACTCCAACAACAACTATAACACCAACTATACTTGCAATTGTAAAGTAACGTTGCATTTCATTTTTGCTACCACCAATGATATAAGTTACTTTTTGAGATTGAGTATAACCTCCAGCTATAGCAATAGCAACAACTATAAATGAACCAAATAAAAGTAATGATTTATTAGCTTCTAAATCAGTCCAGCCCATTACAACAAATACTAATGTTACAATAACTAGAGAAGCAATAGTCATACCAGAAACTGGAAGGTTTGATGTTCCGATTGTTCCTGTTAAACGTCCTGCCACTATAACAAATAATAAAGATAATAAAAGAGATATGATAGCTCCAATAATTGCCATAGCAATATTACCAGAAATTAAGAACGCTGCTAGGAATCCAACAACTACTCCACCTAATAAAAGTATCATTTGTATAGATGAACCTTCTTCTCCTTCTCCAGTACTTGATTTAGCTTTAAGTGTTTCTTTTATAGAAGCGATTATAGTTGGTATAAGTTTTATTGCACCAATAATACCACCACAAAGCATCATACCAGCACCTATATATTTTACATAACTACTAGATATAGCTCCAACATCCATTTGGTTAAGAGGCATTGCAGGATTATTCCATACCATAGCTCCATCTCTAGCCATATCTGTAAAGTATCCTATTAAAGGTGCGATACCAAAGTTTGATAATATACTTCCTGCAAACATTGTTAAAGAAACTTCAAGTCCTACTATAAATCCTATTCCTAAAAGTAGAGGATTTACTTCGATATCAAATTTCCATTTGTAGAACTTACTTCCTACAAGACTCATTACATTGTTTGCTACATTTAAGAATGAACCAGTTAATACAGTAATAAATCCACTTATTACAAATCCTATTCCCATGTACTTAATTGAATCTCCACCAGCTTCTGAAGCAACAAGTGTCTCAGATATAGCCATTGATTCTGGGTACATAAGTTTACCATGTTCTTCAACTATTAGATAGTTGTGAACTATAGCAGCAACTCCTATACCAAATAAAACTCCACCAACTCCAACAGCTAAGCCTTCTAAAAATGTAATTTGGCTTCCAATTAATATAACTGCTGGTAATACGAAAATGAATCCACTTGCAACAGATTCTCCACCACTTGACATACCTTGGATTAAGTTCTTACCAAGAATACCCTTTTGACGAGCAAATGCTCCAACAAAAGCAGAACCTATTATAGCTCCTGGAATACCAGCTGCAACAGTAAGACCAGCCTTCATTCCAGAATAAGTTGTAGATGCGGCAAAAATGGCAGCTAAAATGATACCGATAATCAGTACAGCTACATTTCCACCGGTTCTGGACTTATCTGTGATGTAAGGAACGTAATCTTTTCCACTAACCTCACCATAAGCACCCTTAGGTAATTTTTTGTTCATAAAATTTTCACCCCTTTTCAGTTTGTATATATTATAACATATATACATATAAAACTTAACTTTTTATTATTTTACAAATAGCGAGTTAAAGTTACTAAAATTTAACCCCATATTATTATTTTCTATTTTTAGATATTTTTATGCTAATATTCTTTTTATTTTTCAATTATACTAAAAAGCATTAAGATAAAAAATAAAAAAAATTTTTAATATAAAATTAAATTTGTTAAAAAAACACTTTAAAACACGCAAAAGTATAAAAAATACAATAATCATTCCCATAAACAAATTTTCATCACAGTAAAAATGTACAGAAAATTCTTTCTTTTGTGTAAATTGATTCATTCTAAAAAACAGGTGTCATAAAGAAATTTCTGCAATAACTTTACAACACCTGTCATAATAAAAAATCACTCTGGTAGTGCTTTTTTATTTACTTTTCCGATTGGTGTAACTGGTATTTTATCTATCCTCATTATTATTGTTGGAATCATATATGGAGGTAGATGCTCGTTTAAATATTCTCTAACTGCTCTTTCATTTACCTTATCACTATCTTTATCATCAATAACATAATAGGCACATATATACATATCTCCATCATCATTTGTCCTTGATATACAAACAACACTTTTAATTTCTGCAATATTGTTTATTATATTTTCAATCTCATATAGCTCTATCCTAAACTCATCAATTTTTACTTGATTATCCATTCTTCCAATATAATCTAAATTTCCATCATCTAACCATCTTACTAAGTCACCAGTCCTATACATTAACTTATTATATTCACAAGTTTTATAAGGATTTTCTACAAATACTTGCTCTGTTAACCCTTTTTTATTTAAATAACCTCTTGATATTTGAATCCCTGATAGACATAACTCTCCTGGAACTCCAATTGGACATAGTTTATTCTTTTTATCCAATACATACGCATAAGTATTAAATATAGGTTTACCTATTGGTATTTTTCCGTATTCCTTATCTACATGGAAAGAAGTTGATACAACAGTAAATTCTGTTGGCCCATACTCATTATACAACTCATAGTTACGTTTTCTATACCCTTTTAGTCTTTCTCCCCCAGTCTGTACAACTCTAAGTGAACTATTATTACAATTTTGTATAAACAATTTTGCAAATGCTGTTGGTAATGCTAAAATAGTTATATCATTTTCCTCACAATATTCATTTACTGTATATTCATCAAATTTAGCTTCTTCAGGCATAATATTTATTGATGCACCTATAAGCAAATATGGAAATAACTGTTTCATTACAGCATCAAAGCTAAAGCTTAAGTATATACCACATATATCATCTTCTGTAGCATTTATTACTTTTACACTATAATAGCACATATTTACTAGACTTTTATGCTCTATGGCTATAGTCTTTGGCCTACCAGTTGAACCTGATGTAGATATTGTATATGCACAGTTTGATGGTGTTATTTCTGCAGTCAACTCATATCCTATTTTGAATATATTTTCATTATTTATATCAAGTACTATAGTATTTTCATTTACAACTTTGCATCTAAGTTCATCTGTAGTTATCACTACTTTTGCATTACTATCTTCAAGAAGATAATTTAATCTTTCCTCTGGATTGCTTGTATCTATTGGAAAAAAAGCTCCACCTGATTTCATAATCCCTATTGCTGTAATAATTATATTAATATCTCTTGGTAACATTACAGCTACTATATCTTCACTTTTTACTCCGATATGATTTAAATAACCTGCAAGTTTATCAGTTAACTCATCTAATTCTCTATATGTTAAATTTCTATTTTCATCTCTAACTGCTATATTATCAGGTGTTATTTTAGCTTGTTCACTAAATAAATCAATGTAGTTTTTATCATATGGAACTTTATATTGATTATTATTGAAGTCTTCTAATAATACTTTTTCTTCTTTCTTACAGACAAATTCTAAATCCTCTATTAAAATATCGTTATCTTTTATTATTTGTTCTATTATATAATCAAATTGATTCAGTATTCTTCTAATAGTCTCTCTTTTGTATATAGAAGGCTTATATTTTATTTTTATTTTAAGTGCCCTCTTTGTATATACTATTACAGATAAATCATATCCTTTTTTTTCTATGTCATAGTCATATGATAAGTCAAAACTTTTAGCTACAAATATGGTATTTATAAGTTTAGTATTTAGATGATTTTTATTCTCTATATCAGATAACAAATAATATCCATATTCTAAAGACCTACTCCATTGTCTTTTTAACTTTCTTACAACATCTATAAATTTCTCACTTTGTCTTACTTTAACTCTTATTGGAATTATATTTATTGTTTTTCCAAAGACTACATCATCCTCATATATATACTTTTGAAGTATAAGACCATATATAGTTTCTATGATAGAACTTATGCTGATATTATTATTTTTAGAATACCGAATTAATCTTTCATGTTTCTCAATATTCATCTTAAAAACTTCATCTACTACTTCATCAGAACAGTCTTTATAAAAAAAATCATTTGGAATTTTTGCTATATTTGTATAATCATCTAACAAATCCATCCAATAATTCATAGCTCGTTCTAAATTAACTTCATACATATCAAAATTCCCCCTTACTACTAAATCTATAGAAAAATTCTTTTGGAATTTTATTTTCGCGATACAGAAATATATCAATAATACATATGCAAGCTCTAAACACATGAGCTTGCATAAAATTATACTTATTATAACTGCTAAATTCTTAATATTTTCAATGTTTAAAATATATTATAACACATATATGATTTTATTTTTCTACATTTATATAATATATAAATTATAAATAGTTATTTAATTAATATATAACAATACCTTTTAGAATATGATATATTATATTAATTAAAATTTTTTAAGATAAGTTATTTTTATTGGAAGGAGCTATATAAATGAATATTTACGCTCATAGAGGTTTTAGTGGAAAATATCCAGAAAATACTATTTTAGCTTTTAAAAAATGTTTGGATATGGACATATATGGAATAGAACTTGATGTTCATAAGACTAAAGACGGAAAAATTGTAGTTATTCATGATGAAAAAGTTGATAGAACTTTTAATGGACATGGATTTGTAAAAGACCTTACTTTAAAAAAACTAAAGACTCTAAATTCATCTTTTGAAGGATATCAAAACAACAAAGAATGTAAAATTCCAACTTTAGAAGAAGTATTAATTTTAATTTCACCTACAGACCTTATTTTAAATATAGAACTAAAAACTGACAAGGTTAACTATCCTAATATAGAAAAAGATGTTTTGGGACTTATTTTAAAATACAATATGAAAAATCGAGTTCTTATATCTAGTTTTAATGGCAATAGCTTGAAAAACTTTCATAAATTAGACCCTAGTGTAAAAACGGCATTATTGTGTTATTTACCTATAAACAATGTAGTCAATTTTGCTAAATTTCTAGGTAATAGTTACCTTCATGCACCTTTAATTTTAGTAAATGAATCTCTTGTTGAACTTTGCCATACAAACTTACTTGGTATCAATGTATATACTGTAAATGAAGAGGATGATATGCTACATTGTCTAAAGCTCAATGTAGATGGCATTTTTACTAACTATCCAAATATAGCTTCAAATCTTTTAAGTTCAAAACAATATAGTTAACCTTACAATATTTGTACTCCTTGACTTTTATATAATTAATATGTACAATTTTATTAAATTTATCTCGGAGGTATAGCTATGGATAACTTATTAAATGAACTTGAAGCTTTAAAAAATAATTTAGATAATCTACCAATAGAAAAAATAGAAAATTATGATTTGAGTAAAACTGCTTTATTTATAATTGATGTCAATAATGGTTTTGCAAAACAAGGAGCTTTATACTCTCCTAGAGTAGAGTCTTTAATAAAACCAATTGAAGCATTTACAAAAAAAATAGCAAATAAATTAAATCGAATAATAGCATTTACTGACTCCCATACTTCTAAGTCTATAGAGCTTTTGAGTTATCCTGTTCACTGTTTGGAAAATGATATAGAAAGTGAATTGGTTGATGAGCTTAAATCAATAAATAATCTACTAATTCTTCCTAAAAATTCTACTAATGGATTTTTTGCATTAGAACGTTTAGATTTTGATGATATAGACAACATAATTATAGTTGGTGATTGTACAGATATATGTATATATCAATTTGCAATAACTCTAAAAGCCTATTTTAATCAATATAATATTGAAAAAAATATAGTTGTACCTATGAATTTGGTAGATACTTATGATATCCCAAATGTTCACTCTGCAGAACTTTTAAACTTAGTATTCTTTAATAGTATGATTCAAAATGGTATCAAAGTATTAAAAGAAATACATTAATAACCCAATTATTTTATACAGTATATTATGTAATTAATAAATGAGATATTTTCAATAAAAACTTTAATATAAGAATACAGTTTTAACAAAGACATCATTACTTATAAATATTATTTGCTACGACTAGCTTATGCAATATAAAAAATCGCAATTTACATATTCCTTACATATTTTTGTAAGAAATATAAATTGCGATTTTTATTTTTAAGTTATATAACTAAATAATATTGCTTCAATAGTTAAATTTACTTTTTAATAATCATACTTGTTTGTAGTCTCACACATAACTACTTTTATCTTTTTGTTGAACATATTCTTATATTCTAATAAAAACTCATTTAATTCTGAGTCCATAAGATTTATTTTTTTATCACTACAAAGCATTATTTTTTCTTGGTCTATTATTACATTAATATCATTCAAGTCATTTTTTATGAATGTTGTTATACAACTTTTTGGCTGAATTTTTTCACCATATTTCTCATAAAAACCTGCACTCTTCTTAAACGATTCTAAATCTTCTGTAGATACTTTACTTGAAGTATTATCACTCATAAAACCTGCTGTAGAAGGGTCGATTCCAAAGTTTCTAAGTTGTTTTTCTACTTCTTCAGTGTCCATACCATATCTCTCCATAAATTGCTTTTGTATCTTCATAAACTTTTCTTGAGATATGTTGTTATCTCTCATATAATCAAATATTTTTCTTGAAAACTCAGCCATAGACATTTTTCCATCCATAACAGAAAAATATAAGTTATATATATATTGCTCAAATTTATCTACATCAGAATCTTTAACTTTGTTCTTTAGTTCGTTAAAGTCTATTATTCTATCATCAGACATTCTTCATCCTCCTAGCTAAATTTTTACTTGTATAAGATTATACCATATTTCCATTATATTTATATACACACTATTTTTTTAATTTAATCATTTTTTCTGTAGCATTTAATTCACACATTCTGCCTAAAGGAATAGTTACCATTGGGATGCAATGTCCAGACTGAAGATTATATATAGCTGGCTTATTTACCTTCTTTGCAAATTCTTCTAATAATTCTATCAACTCTTTTTCTTCAATACAATCTTTGAAATCTCCAAAAATTATACCATTACATTCCTCAAGTTTTCCTGAAGAATATAGTTGAGTTAACATTCTGTCTAGTTTATATTGAGATTCTCCAATCTCCTCAATAAATAAAATTTTATCTTTTGCATCTATTTCATACTTAGTTCCCATTGTCGCAATTATTAAGGATAAATTTCCTCCCATTATTATTCCCTCTGCTTTACCTTCACATACCGTGTAAATCTTTTCTTCTTTTGGGTTTTCTAAATAGAGTTCATCTTTAAATTCTAAAGCATTTATTAGAGATTTATAGGTAAACTCATCCCATTTGGCTACATTTGCTGCCATTATGCCATGATATGGTAAGAGACCACAATTTTTATAGAAAGCTAAGCTTAAACCTGTTATATCAGAAAAACCTATAAATGGTTTTGGATTTTGTTTTATTATATCATAATTTATTTTGTCCAATATCCTTGTTGTTCCATAACCTCCTCTTAAACACATAATCATATCTACATTTTTGTCTAAAAACATCTCTTCTATATCTCTTGCTCTGACATCATCATTACCAGCTAAATACCCTTTATAATTTAAGCTACAACTTTCGGAAAATTTAACTTCATAACCATACTTCTCTAAATTAGACTTTATTTCTTCTAAACTTGTATTTCTCAATGGCCCAGATGGCGCAATTATTCCTAACATTTAAACACCTCTTATTCTAAAATGATATATTTTTCCTCATGCTAAATCTATCTACTATAATTATAAGATATTTTATTTGTACTTGATACAGAATAATGATTTACATTAAATAATATAATTAATGAAGAAAAATAAATTTTTAATATAGTTAGGATGTGTTTTATGCTTAATATAAAAGCTCTTTGTAATGAAATAAATGATTGGGTTATAAATATCAGGAGAGATTTACATAAAACTCCAGAACTTGGATTAGAAGAGTTTCAAACTAAGAAAAAAATCATTAAATATTTAAATGAAATAGGTATAAATTATATTGAGTATAAAAATCATACAGGAATAACTGCATATATAAATGTAAATCCAAATTTTGAAACAGTTGCAATAAGGGCCGATATAGATGCATTACCTATAATAGAAGAACTCAATTATTCTTATAAATCCATCAATCTTGGTAAAATGCATGCATGTGGTCATGATGCACATACTGCTATTTTACTTGGCACTTGTAATATACTATTTAAATTAAAGGATTATCTAAATGTAAATGTAAAACTCTTTTTTCAACCTGCTGAAGAAACCATTGGTGGTGCTAAACTTATGATAGAAGATGGTTGTCTGAAAAATCCAGATGTTAAATATATATTTGGCCTTCATGTAAATCCCAATATCGATAAAAATTTAATTGAATTAAAATATAACACTTTGAATGCCTCCACTGATACACTTCGATTGACTGTAAATGGCTCAAAGTGCCATGGGGCTTATCCACACCAGGGTATTGATGCTATAGTTATATCTGCTCATATCATAACTGCTCTACAAACAATAGTCAGTCGAAATACAAACCCTACCGATTCTGTGGTTATTTCTCTAGGAAAAATTGAAGGCGGAATCAAAGAAAATATAGTTTGTGATAAAGTTATTATAAAAGGAACTTTAAGAACTTTAACTCAAGAAACTAGAAACTTTTCAAAAAAACGAATTAAAGAAATTTGCGATTTTACTTGTAAAACATTTGGAGGAAGTATTTCTGTTGAAATTGAGGAGGGTTATCCAGCACTTATAAATTCAAATCCTCTTGTAGATTATGTTAAACAAAATGCTATAGATTTGTTTGGAAAAGAAAATATTATCATTAAAGATACACCCACTCTTGGAGCTGAAGACTTTTCATATTTTTTAAGGCACTGTGAAGGAGCTTTTTACCATCTTGGTTGTGCAAATAGCAAAAAAAATATTACCTCTCCTCTACATACATCTACCTTTGACATTGATGAAGATTGCCTTGTTACTGGTGTCATGCTTCATGTAAAAAATATATTAGCTTTTTAATTATTAATATTTATATCTAATAATTTTTTATATTGACTCTCACATGGTGTTAGGTACTATTCTAAAATTACAAATGACAAACCAAATAATTGGAGGTAATATTATGAAACAAATATCAGTAAATCCTATAGGAAAAATACGTGTTCAAGGTGAAGAAATCTTTATTGAATTGGATAAAAAATATATACCCGCACTAAAAGAACTTGATGACTTTGCTCACTTAAATGTACTTTGGTGGGCAGATGGATTTGATAATACCGAATTAAGAAATATTTTAGAAACTCCAAAACCATATAAAAATGCGCCAGATATTATGGGAATATTTGCAACAAGGTCACCTATTAGACCTAATCCAATAGCATTAACTACTGTACAAATTATTAATATAGACCATGAAAATGGTATAATAAAAATCCCATATATTGATGCTAATGACAATAGCCCTGTTATTGACTTAAAACCATATACTCCAAGTGTTGATAGAATTGAAAATCCATCAGTTCCTAAATGGTGCAATCATTGGCCTAAAAGCGTAGAAAAGTCAGGAGAATTTGATTGGGAAAATGAATTTGAATTTTAAAACTATATAATTCTTCCTTTTATTTGCTTTAATATTAGTAAATTATCTTGTATACTTAAATATAAATAAATATAAAGGAGAAAATACATGACAATATTTAGTCTACAAGCAGCAAATTTATTTGGATGGATAGCTATGGTTCTTGGTGTTATCATGTCAATTAATGATAACAAAAAACAACTTCCAAAATTCAAAAATTTAAACTACTTTTTCTTTGCTTTCATAGGCTTATTTTACGCATTTACTTTATTTGCACTTGCTCAAAATTTTATACCACATATATTTAGAATATTAAATTGTATCATTTATATAATAATCCTAATAGCATGTAATAAAATTTCTACAAAGAAAAACCTTAATAGTAGTTTCTGGACATTATTTGGATTTTCAATAAATCCTATTTTATCAATAATTATTGTTTTCTTTATTAAAAATAAAAAATACAATTAAAATAATACATTTCTTTTTGAGAGTTATTTAGCAACTATAAAGTACACTTTTGTACATTAATTATCAGCTTATTTCTTATAACTCTCTATTTTTTTACTTTTATTTCTTATAACTTTCTACTTTTTGCCTTCTCTAACTAATTAATTACAAATCTATATAATAGTTTCTATAAACAATTTAACTTAAAAATGATACTTAACTATGTTAAACTAGTAAATGTAACCACTTATATGTTACAATCTTATATAAATATTATACATAAAAAAATTATACAAATAGATGTACTTAGTATTATATTTTTAATACTAGTTCAGTAATTTTCCAGTTACAGATTTAATAATAATTAATAGTAAGACATAATATTTTTATGACCTTTATTGATTATATTTTTCTGTTATCTGTTATTATCATTAATAATAAATATAAGGGGGTCTATATTATGAAATTATATTTAAGTGCTGATATAGAAGGTACTTGTGGTATTGTAAATTGGGATGAGACAAAACTTGAATGCGAATTTTCACATCACTACAGAACACAAATGAGCAAAGAAATAGCAGCTGCATGTAATGGAGCTACTCAATCTGGCATGTATGAAATACTTGTTAAAGATGCACATGATAGTGGTAGAAATATTAATCCAGACATTTTACCTGAAAATGTAAAAATACTTAGAGGATGGACTAAAGACCCACTAGTTATGATGGCTGGAATTGATGAAAGCTTTGATGCATGTATATTTACTGGTTATCATTCTGGAGCTACTTGTAATGGTAATCCACTTTCTCATACCATGGATATTGATTACGACTATTTTAAAATAAATGATGAAATAGCGTCTGAATTTACTATAAATGCTTATATTGCTGCATATTATAATGTTCCTGTAGCATTTTTAAGTGGAGATGAAATGCTTTGTGAGAGTGCAAAAAAACTAAACCCAAATATAGTTACTATACCTGTATCAAAAGGAATTGGAAATGGTTCAATTTCAATACATCCAAATCTAGCACTAAAAGAAATAGAAAAAGGTGTTAAAAAAGCTTTATCTGGAGATTTATCTAGACACTTAATAAAATTACCTGATAAATTCAAGATAGAAATAAAGTTTAGAGAACATTACAAGGCTTTTAAAGCTTCTTTTTATCCAAATATGAAAAAAATAGATTCTCAAACAATATTATTTGAAACAGAAGACTATTATGAATTTTTAAGAATGTTATTATTTATATAAATTAAGGAGTTGATTAAGATAAGTAATAAAAGAAGAATTCCTTTAGGCGAATTTATTTCTGTATTTTTATTTTTTGCTGTTTTTTTTGGTATAACTTTTTGTATTTTCACGGTTATAGGAATTGGCTTCTTATCATTCTTAGGTTTTGAATATAAATCTCTTGGGTCTGTACTAATTTTCTTTTTAATATATTTTTGTATAACTACCCCAATTGATTTTTTATGCACTACTATTTTAGATATATTTAGATATGTAAACAAATTACCTTACTCATTATATAAATTTTGCGAATTTATAATTGATTTTATACTAACTTTTCTAGCTATGAACATAATTGATACATTTATGGATTCAATAACGATTCCTTTAAGTACAGAAATCTTATTCGCTTTACTCTCTTATCTTTTATCCGAATGTATAGATTTTTTTGATAGAGATAAGAAAAAGTCCTAATAAAAAAGATAGATTTTTTGATAGAACACATACATTAGTGTATCTATTATATAATCTATCTTTATTTTATTTAACAAGTTTTCTTAATTAAAATATAGTTTCTTCTATCTCTTTAGTCATTTGTTTCGCATTATCAAAAAAATCTTCTATATATACTACTTCATCACTCACTCTTGAATATTCAGCTGCAAATGCCATTACATGACTTTGTATAGCCTCTTTCGCTGCGACTCTACTCTTTTCTAATTCTTTATTTGAAACTAATTTAACAAACTCAGAAATAAGATTTCTGTCATATTCCTCTACCATATTCTGTTTATTTGATGGTTTTATAACTATTTCTTCATTTTTTCCAAATTCTTTAATTCTTATCTCATTTTTATTTAAGTCTCCGCCAACTTCACCATGGCTAAACATTAGCTTTATAGTTCTTCCGCTTTCTTTAGTAAATGCACATAAATTAAAAGTAGCTGTCACTCCATTTTCAAACTGCAATATATTTACCATATTATCTACAACATTATTATCACATCTATAGACACATCTTCCATATGGGCTAGTCTCAAGTATTTTTAAAATATTTTCTTCTGTCGGATTTATATGAACAGCTCTGTTTATGCTTCTATCTTTTTCTAGATAAATTTTCTTGGCTGAATATGGACATTTTTTTTCAACTAAACATCGAAGACAGTTCTGTGCCATTTCTCCACTAGCATGTTGGTTGTTAAGATGCTTCAAACTTCCAAATGCAGATATTTTTTTACATCTACTACCTACTAAATATAATAAGATGTCCATATCATGACAACTCTTAGCTAAAATTAAAGGACTTGTTTCATTACTATTTCTCCAATTTCCTCTAGTAAAACTATGTGCAAAATGCCAATATCCTATATTTTCATTGTACTGTATACTAACCAGTTCTCCTAATTTCTTACTTTCTGCAATTTCTTTTAATTTATTATAAAATGGAGAATATCTAAGTACATGACAAATCATAAAAATCTTATCTTTATACTTATCACATAAATCATTTATATGCACCAAACCATCTAGACTGTTAGACATTGGCTTTTCTAATAATATGTGATAGCCTTTTTCAAAAGCTAGTTTTGCTACATCATAATGTCTATCATCATTTGTAGCTATTATGACTGCATCTGCCATTTTATCTTGTTCAAAAAAATCTTCTAAAGTTTCAAATACGTTTTTGCTATCTAAATTATATTTTTGTGTAAATAATTCTCTTCTTCCTTTTTTAGGTTCAGCTACAGCAACTATTTCACATACATCAGAATTTTCATAAATATATGGAGCATATGCATATGTTCCTCTATTACCTGCTCCAATTACAGCAATTTTCACCTTTTCCATACTTTAATTTATCCCCTTTATATTATTTATACTACTCTATTATAGTCTATTTTTACATACATTTGGATATTTTTAATAAAAGAAACAGCAGTTATAACTTTTCAATTTTAACTGCTGTTTTATACCAATATGTTAAATATTTTCAATCTATATATTTATTTAATGTTAATACAAAATCTTAAGTATTAAATACAGACTCTAAACACAATTTTTATCTATCTTATTGCTTTATTATCTTCTATTTTCTTTGTCTAATTTATCTAACTTCTTATTATATAAAAACATATAAAATGCTGCTGAAAATACTATTAAATATCCAACAACACTTAGCATATCTGGATAAACATTGAACAAGAAGATACTTAAAATTGCTGAAAAAATTATATTACTATAGTCAAATATAGAAATTTCCTTAGCAGGTGCATACTTATATGCTAGAGTTATCCCAAATTGACCTAAACTTGCAAATACGCCTCCTAGTAATAAATATATAAGTTGCATAGGAGTCATTGGTTCATATACTGCAAAAGCAATTGGCCCTACAGTAATCAACGAAAATACTGAAAAGAAAAATACAATTGTATAATAATCTTCTCTATCTCCAAGAACCCTTAAACATGTATATGCCATTGCTGCAAATATAGCTCCAGCAATTCCTCCTAGATATGGAATCACTTCTACACTAAATGTTGGTTTTATTATGAATAAAGCCCCTATAAATGCAATTATAATAGCTCCTATCTGTTTTACATTTATTTTCTCTTTTAGAGCAATTGCACAAAATATAACTACAAGAAAGGGACTCATTTTATTTAACATGTTAGCATCTGAAAGCATCAATCTGTCAATTGCATAGTAATTAAATATAACTCCTAAAGTTCCAAATATTGACCTATATAAAAGCACTTTTAAATTTTCCTTTTTACCAGTTAGACTACCTCTATGTTTTATGATAAGCCAAAATGCTATTATGGCTGATACCAAGTTTCTAAAGAACACTTTTTGAAAACTTGGTAAATCCCCTGCTAGTTTTACAAATGCAGACATCATTGCAAAACCAAGAGCTGATAATATTATGAACATTATGCCCTTTATTCGATTTGATTTGATTGTACTACTCATACTTACCTCTTTTCTATATAAATATATAAAGTCATATTAATTAAAGACTTCTACTAATAGATTAAATAATAATTATCTAAATATTCCAATTTATACTATAATTAAAAGTATAAATTATGTCAAGTAACTAATAAAGCTTTTCAATTAATAACAATAATAATTATAATTAAAAAGTTGTATGTTTTTATAGATTATTATTACAATATATAATATAATTTTATATAGTATAGACTTTTTTTAATTTATTATTTAGATTTTTAATAGATTTTTTAATTATGGAGGTATTTAAAACATGGAAATAAAAAGATATGAAGGAACTGGAAGAATGAGTAGAGCTGTAGTTCATAACAACACAGTTTACTTATGTGGACAAACTCATGCTGAAGGTGGAGTAATTGAACAAACTACTGAAGTTTTAGCTAAAATAGAAGATTTATTAAACAAATATGACTCAGATAAACAACATTTATTATCTGTTACTATTTATTTAAGAGATATGAAAGACTTTGAAGCTATGAACTCTGTTTGGGATGCTTGGGTTGAAAAAGGATTTGAACCTGCTAGAGCTTGTGTTGAAGCTAGACTTGCTAGAGAGCATTTATTAGTTGAAATGAGCGTTGTAGCAGCTACAAAATAATTAATTTAACTAACAAGGAGATATAATATTGATATTATATCTCCTTACTATTTTATCCATATCAATTTAATTATTTTCTACAGGCAATATCAATCTGGATGGATATTTACCTCCATGATAAATGATATTTTTTGCTTCTATATATTCAATACTATTATAACCTTCTACAGTGTTGCTATTTTGAAAAATAAAGTTTTTAGCACTAGATGTTATATCTAGTCTAATTTTATGACCAACTTTAAATGTGTTTGATATTTTTGAAGTTATAATTGAGAACTTGTAAATCTCTCCTTCTTCCATAAACTCCGACTTATAAAAACCATTTCTAAATCTAGCACCAAGTATACCATCAGCTAATTTAATTGAATTCCCATCTAAATCTACATCCATGATTTTTATAACCCAGTCAGTATCTTTGGCAGAACTTGATGCAAAGAACTCTAACTTTATATCACCTGTTATAGTAAATTCTTCACTAAAAGCATCTGATGTATAACACAACATGTCACTTCTTTTTTCTAAATCCCTATAGTTATTTGGAACACCAACTTCATTTTCTGACATATCAATTAGTTGTATTGATGGGTCTTTAGGATTATATATATACTTATCACACTTTTCTTCTAAAGCACTATCAAATACTAATCTTCCATTTCCTAAAGATGTGTTAGCATTCCCATCACTTATTAGATATAAAGGCTTATCTATTTTGTTTCTTATTGGCCAATTTGTTTCTGTCTTCCACCTATTAGAACCAACAGAATAATACTCTACTGGAGCAGTCTTATCTATATTGTTTTCTATACCTTTTAAGTATTTATCGAACCATAGCAGATAATTATAATCCAAATCATATCTCAATGAATTATTTCCTAAAGAAATACCATTTATATCTCTTAAAGTATTTGAGTTATGCATCCATGGACCTAAGATAGCCTTTCTCTTCCCTTTTTCATAACCTTTTATCACATCTAAAGCTTCTGTAGTCCCCATACCATTATCATCATACCATCCAGATACAACCAATGCAGGTACATTTATTTTACCTTTTTGTGAATGCCAATCCATCATATCCCAATACTCATCTTTTTCTACTCTTTTTAGCCATTCTTCTAGGAACTTAATCCTATACCCAAGAGCTTTAACAGGTATATTCTGTATTGGTCGTATGTTTAAAATATCATCCCAATCATCTCTTACCATTTTACTTCTATCAACTTTATTTCTTGATACCATAAATGCCCATGCAAGCATACCAGATACGAAGGCTCCTCCTTTTCTTGGTATGTCAATAAAAGGACTTCCTGAGGTTACTATACTAACTAAAGCTTTAAGATGTTTATTACTTGAAGATGCAGCTGCCCATTGAACATAACCAAGATAAGATGCCCCTAACATGCCAACCATGCCATTTGACCATTTCTGTGATACTATCCAGTTTATAGTACTATCTCCATCTTCCCTTTCATGAATCATCGGCTCCCAATCACCTTCTGATTCATTTCTTCCTCTAACATCTTGTATGACAACAACATATCCTCTTTGTACATATTTATAGTATATTTCTTTATCATTTTCTTTTCCATATGGAGTTCTCATAAGAATTGTTGGTGCTTTTTTAGTAGAATCTATAAAGTTAGGAAGATACACATCTGTAGAAAGTTTTATTCCATCTTTCATATCAACCATATAATTTCCACCAAATTTTATAGAATATATCTTTTCATTTTTATGAGTTTTATTCCATTCTTTTAATACAGTATAATCTTCATATCCATCCATAACTAATATAGTACAAGTTTCCCTAGATAGGCATATGAAACCAACTATTTTATTATCCACAATAATTATATCTAATGGAAATTTTTTATTTCTTTGAACCCATATGTATTCATTAAGCCTAGAATATGTCTCTCCTAACTTATTTATAATGATGCTTTTATCTGTATTTACTAAACTACTAGTGTATACATCAAAGTTATAAAATAAAGAGTTTAAATCCATTTTTGTAAGATTTAAATAGTATACATTTTCTTCTTTACTTATTACTTTTAAACTTTCGATTTTATTTGTAAAAGGATTCAACTTTTCAATTAATAACTCATTATCAAAAACTACATTTCCACTATATAGTCCAGATATATATAGCCTAAATTTTAGCAATTAAATCACCTCCTATAATCCCAAAGACATTTTTATAGCATATGCCACTGATATACCTGCATAATTTCCTAACACTCCACCAATTACTCCCATGACCACTGCCACACTTACAAGTGAATTCCATTTTGCAGATGCAGCTACTAAAGCTGAAGTTGGTCCATCAGCAATTGCTCCTACTATAGAAAGTATTACATATTGATACTTTATTTTTAAAAGTCTAGTTATACATAGATGGAAAACAAATGAAGCAAAAATTATGCTAAAACAGTAAAGCGTTATGGTGAAAGTTGAACCTAAAAACTCTTTTATATCTACTGAAAAACCTATAGTACATAAAAAGAATAATGCAACAAATAATCCTAAATCTAAATTCCCTTTTAGTTTTTTTACTGGCTTTAACTGAGCAATTATAATTGAAATAGTTGTAACTAAAAGAATTCTTGCTGCACTACTAAAACTTGAATTGAAATATCCAGAAAGAATTGTTGCGACCTCTGTAACCACAAAACCTATGGCTAACATCCAAGCAATATCTTTAATACTCCACTCTTTTGACTCCATAAATTCTTCATTCTGCTCATCCTCTAATTCTGATTCTTCTACATGATATGGCCAAAGTTTTTTAAACTTCTTTGAATTCTTTAGTATAGCTGGTAGAGCAAACATGAATATTAATGTTGGTACTCCAATTACATAATCTGCTGCATTTGCTGCTGCAAGAGTCTGTCGACTTACATTAAGACCTGTCCCAATGGCTGTAAGATTAGCACTTCCTCCAGTATATGTACCTACAAACATTCCAGCAACTTTCCAACCTTCTGATATTTTTTCTGCAAATACAAGTCCAAATAAAAATGCCATTATGCTTACAGTTAATACAGCTACAAAGATTGCAATCAAAGGCTCTTTTGATAACTTTGTCATTTCTTTTAAATCAACACTCATCAACATTATAGTCATAGAGACTGGAATGGCATATGTAGAAATAGTTCCATATAACTCAGTACTTACTGGAACTACTTTTAAGTTTGAAAGTATTATTCCCATTATGATTATTGTAAGTGCTGGTCCTAAACTCTTAATAGCTTTATATCTTTGTAAGTAAAAACCCAATGCAATCATTGATGTCATTATAGCAAGTATACTTCCTGTACTTGAAAAAAATGTATTCATATTTAACCTCCAATTTTATCATAAGTTTACTTCTATTCCTAAGCCTGGTTTATTGACAAGATTCATAATATCTCCATCCATCACAAATCCTCCAGAGATACCATTTATTTCTTCACAAAACATAAAACTATCAAGGTCAGCTTCTGTTATATTTTTTTTAGATGCAATTAAATTTGCTGCTGCTGTTATACCAATTCTCGTTTCAAGCATGCATCCTAACATACAATTTACCCCACTTGACTCGGCTATGTTATTAATTTTTATAGCAGGGTATATTCCTCCTGATTTCATCAACTTAATATTAAATGTATCAACTGCATCCTTTTTTATAGCTTTAATAGCATCTATTGGTGAATGTAGTGATTCATCCATCATAATTTTTATATTACTCTTACTTCTTATGTAAGCAGTTCCATCTAAATCCCAATATGGAAGTGCTTGTTCAATTGCATCAACACCAAATTCTTCTAATTTTTTGATAGTATTTATACTACTATTTACGTTCCACCCCTGATTTGCATCAATTCTAATTCTTATGCTTTCTCCAACAGCTTCTCTAATTAATCTCACAGCTTCAATATCATCTTCAGGGTTTATCCCTGCTTTAAGCTTCAATATCCTAAAGCCTTCTTTAACTTTTTCTAAAGCTTCTTTTGCCATTTTTTCTGGTTTATCTATACTTATAGTAATATCTGTTTGAACTTTATTATCAAACCCTCCAAGAACTTTATGAAGAGGTGCATTCATGAGTTTTCCTTTGATATCATATAAAGCTATATCAATAGCTGCTTTTGCAGAAGTGTTACCTATTATAATTCCATCCATGATTGTATGTATCATTTCAATATCCAGTGGGTCTTTTCCTATCAGCTCTTTTTTAAACATAAGTAATATTGAAAGTACATTATCCAAAACTTCACCTGTTACTGCTGCAAGAGGAGCTGCTTCACCAAATCCATAATATCCTTCATCAGTTTCAATTTTTAAAATTATACTTTCCCCATATTCAATTACTCCAAATGAAACTACCACAGGTTTTTTTAATCTAATTCTCAGTTTTTCAAATTTTATATCTGTTATCTTCATATTACCCTCCTTTTTGAAGTTATAATTTAATTTTTTAAATTTTATACTTCAAATTATATTATTACTTCAATGCATATGTCAAGATAATTTACTGAAAATTTACTATTTTCTAAAATATTCTTCAATAATCTTCTTTTAATTAATATTTCTATGCTAAATTCTTTTTTATTATATTAATTCAACAATAATTGATTTTTATAAATTTTTATTTACATTTAATTGAATTCTAATTATCAAAATATTCTATTTATTCTTATTGCCACTAATTCTATGTTATGCTATAATTACTTTGTTTTTATCGAATATTTATATTAATTTTATTAATTGGAGGTTCTTATGTTAGGTGAAAAGATGAGAAATATAAGAAAAAGCAAGAAAAAAACATTAAGTGATGTTTCCAAATTGACAGATTTATCTATAAGTTATATCTCTCAGATAGAAAGAGATGCTATTGAACCATCATTGTCTTCATTGAGAAAAATTGCTGAAGTTTTAGATACTCCTTTATATATGTTTATGGATGATAATAATACTGATGATTTAGTCATTAGAAAAGAAGATAGAGTTATGATGAAATTTCCAAGAAGTGAAATGTTTTATGAGATAGTATCTCCAATGCCAACATCTGAATTTACTCCTTCAAGTTTACTTGTAGAGTTTGAACTTAAACCAGAAAGTGAGGATGCTAAAGATTGTATATATCACGCATCAGAAGAAATCATGGTAGTAACAAGTGGTATGGTTGATATTTGTATGGGAGAAAAAATAATAAGATTGAATACAGGGGATTCAACATTTATAAAAGCCAACATACCTCATAAAATCATCAATCCTAGTAAAGATACAATAGCTCGTGGATATGGTGTTATTTCTCCTCCAATTTGGCCAATAAAATCTAAATAAACACTATATAAAATACATACTTTTTATATACACTTTAAAATATTTAAATACTACTTTTATTTTCAAATTGAAGTATTTATTTAAATCTATAATATTTATTTAAACCAAAAAATAGCTATTTGACTAACTAAACCATCTTGATTATGGTAAATAGTAAATAGCTATTTGTAAATTACATTTTAATTTATAATAAGAGTTATGTTTATTAAGGTTAAATTAAACTGCTATATCATTTAACACTTTTGCTTTTACAACTCTTATATTTTTCATACTCTTGTAAATATCTTGAATCTTTTCTTCTTGTTCCCTCAGCAATCTATGTGCTTCATATATATCTACAAATTCAAATTTTACTACATCATTTGGCTTTGCTTGTGCCAACTTATACAAATCTACACTTATGACATTTCCTATTTTAGTATAGCCACCACTAGTCTGTCTATCAGATAGCATTATAATAGGTTTTCCATGTCCAGGTACTTGTATGGCTCCATAAGAAATACCATCAGATATAATATCTGCTCCATTAAGGTGTTTTATACTCTCTCCATCCAGTCTACAACCCATTCTATCTATTTCATTTGTAACTTTGTATTCATTTGATAAAAACTTTTCTACTTCATCTTTAGAAAAAGCATCAAATTGAGGTCCTTTTACAATTCTTAAGACTATTTCTGAACTATAGTTTGGAATATATTTTGAATTTAATTTTTTATTTATTGTAAAATCTTTTTCCTGAATGAAAGTATTTATATAATCACCTTTTTTAAGTGCTCTACCTTCAAAACCACCAATTTTAGCTCTTGTATAAGTCGATTTACTACCCATTGCAAGTGGGACATCTATTCCACCAGCTATTGATACATATGCTCTAGCTCCTGATTTTACACCTCTAAATGATAATACATCGCCAGGGTTTATTTGATATGACCTCCAGTTTTGAATTTCTTTTCCATTTATTCTAGCGCCTAAATCTCCCCCAGTTACTGCTATTTGTGTATATTCATCAAATGTAATTGTAGGGCCCAACATTAAAACTTCTAAAGAAGCTTCATCTTCAGAATTTCCAACTAATATATTTCCCACTCTATGTGCATACTCATCCATTGCCCCACAACCAGATACACCATATTGTCCATATCCAACTCTACCTCTGTCTTGTATTAATGTTTGGAAACCTCCTAATTCAACTTTGAATCCCATATATACCACTCCCTGTACTATAACGATATTTAAATACTCAAATTATTTTTTTCAATTTCTATAAATTCATCTAATGTTATTGGAACAAATTTTATAAAATCTCCAGCTCTAAGTAAAATTTGTTCTTCTCTATTTTCATCATATAATTTTAAAGGTGTCCTACCAATTATTTGCCATCCTCCAGGACTATCGATAGGATATACACCTGTCTGAGAACCCGCTATACCAACACTTCCACCATAAATTTCAGTTCTTGGCACCTCTAGTCTAGGTGTAGCTATTCTTTCATCCATACCTCCTAGATACGGAAAACCAGGAGTAAATCCCAACATATATATCAAGTAATCTCTACTTGTGTGTATTTTTATAACATCATCCACAGTAAGATTATTATGACTTGCAACATTTTCAATATCTATACCAAAAACCTTATCATAACATACTGGAATCTCATGTATTTTAGGTTTTGGTAATTCTATACTTTCTAAATTATTTTCTATTTTTTTTAAACGCTCAATTAAACTATCAAAATCTATTTTTAGAGGATTATAACTTATCATAAGTGACCTATATGTTGGCACCATTTCTGTGACAATCCCTTTAAGATTTGATATCTCTATTGCCCTCATAAATGAAATTACTTTTTTATTTATATCTTCTGATATCTCATTTCCAAACTCAGCAACTACTGCTTTATCTCCTGATAGCAAGTATCTAGTTTTCATAAATGTCACCTCTTCTAAATTAAGCAAATAAAGTACCTAGACTACTAAGAGAAGTTATTCCTGTATAGGCAGATATTAATACTACTATTACTCCAAATATTAAAAGCCATGTAGGATGTTTGTAATCTCCAACAATATCTTTTCTTTTAGATGCTATAAGCATTATTCCTAATGTGATTGGAAGTATTAATCCGTTTAAAGAACCTGCTAAAATTAATAAAGTTGCTGGTTTTCCTATAAATGCCATTATAAGTGTTGATATTGCTATAAAGGCTATTATAAAATACTTTTCATACTTATCTATAAAAGGATTTAATGTTTTTAAGAAAGAAACTGATGTATAAGCAGCGCCTATAACTGATGTAATTGCAGCAGACCATAATACAAGTCCAAAGAATTTGTATCCTATTGCCCCTGCACTAAATTTAAAAGCTGAAGCAGCTGGATTTTCTGGGTCAAGTTGAAGACCTTTTGAAACTACTGCTAATATTGCTAAAAATAGAAGAACCCTCATCATTGTTGCAACTAGTATTCCTAAAAGAGAAGACTTAGTTATTTCTTTTATATTTTCTTCTCCTGTTATTCCACCATCTATTAGTCTATGTCCTCCAGCAAAAGTTATATAACCTCCAACACTTCCTCCAAGTAGAGTTATTATTGGGAATATAAGCCCTTTTGGATTCTCTGGTTTTACCATTTTAAAAACTGCTTCTCCAACAGGAGGATGATTTGATATTGCTACATATCCAACTATAATTATCATACCTAATGCTAAAAACTTAGTTATCTTATCTACTAAAGAATTTGAATTTTTTGACATAAATACAAATATTGCTATCAATCCACTTAATACAGTTCCAAGTGTCATATTCATATTAAACATTACATTCATACCAAGTGCAGCTCCACCAACATTTCCTATGTTAAAAGCTAATCCTCCAAGGGCTACTAAAAAAGCAACTAGATAACCTAATCCAGGCACTATTTTATTTGCTATATCTTGACCTCTAAGACCTGATACACCAATTACTCTCCATACATTTACTTGAGCTCCTATAAAAAGAATTGTTGTAATTAAGATTACAAACGAAAAACTCGGCCCAAAATCTTGAGTAAATTGTGCTGTCTGAGTTAAAAAACCAGGTCCAATTGCTGATGTTGCCATTATAAAAGCAGCTCCTATAAGTGCCCCAACATCTTTTTTATTTTTCGTTTTATCAGTAATATTTTTTGTACTCATATTTTATCTCCCCCTCATATTATCAGTCTTAAACCATGTTCTCTAATGAACAAGCTTCCATATCTTCTAATGGACAAACTTCTATATTTTCTAATTCAAAGCGTTTTCTTATCTCTTTAACAAACTCTATTGCCTTTGGATTATCCCCATGAACACATATAGAGTCAGCTTTGATATGTATAACTTCACCTGTTAAAGTTTCTACAGTTCCTTCTTTTACCATCTTAATAACTCTATCTATTGCACATTCTGTATCATGTATAACTGCACCCTCTACACTTCTTGGAACTAAAAATCCATTATTATCATAAGCTCTATCTGCAAATACTTCATTTGCATACCTAAGCCCAATCTCTTTAGCAGAATTTATCATTTCACTATTGTATAATCCTAAAAGTATGATATCTTTGTTTACTTCATATATAGCCTCACAAATACCCATAGCTAAATCTTTATCTTTAGCTGCCATATTGTATAAGGCTCCATGTGGTTTTACATGTTGTATGTTACATCCATTTGAACTTGCAAAAGCCATTAAAGCTCCTAATTGGTATTTTGTATAATCTTTAGCTTCTTGCTTAGTTATTTTCATCTCACGTCTTCCAAATCCCATTAAATCTAGAAAACCTGGGTGTGCCCCTATTTTCACGCCATTTTCTTTAGCTAACTTTACTGTTTTATCCATATGATTAGGGTCACCTGCATGAAACCCACAAGCTATATTAGCTGATGAAATATATTTTAAAACTTCTTCATCTAAACCAACCTTATATGCTCCAAAACTTTCGCCTAAATCACTATTTAAATCTACTTTATACAATTTATGACCCCCCTCACTAGCATTTTGATAGAATAAGTAGTTTTATTTTTTAAATTTTGTTTATTTTATATATTGCATGAAATATTTTATTACTTTTATTCAATTTTAATTTTGCAACTATTTCGTTGCATTTCATAATATAATTTTACCATTTGAGGAATATTTTTGCAATTATTTTAATTCTACATTCATTTGTATTTCTTTTTCAAAAAATGTTTTTTCCATTTTTTAGTTAATAATTAATCATTTTTACCTAAAAAAAGGTATTTGACTTTCATTTTTAAAGTATTTTTCAATTTTAATCACTTTGTATGCAAGACAGAAGTATTTTTCTTCATTCATTTGTTTATTTCATCTATATAATTATCGTTTTTTGTAAATAAAATATCTTTATATTTTCTTAAGTAAATCTTTATAGAGTTTTACGTGTAATAAAATCATGTATACTAAATACATGTTAAAATATTATTTTAAAACAAAGACAATATTTGTACATATTGTAGACATACAAACCTATAAATTATACAATAGTATTATTAAGATTATATATTTTTTAACATAAATTTTGTATTGGGGGAAAAACAATGGATAAAAATTATACGATGCCAATATACCAAAAAATAGCTTTGGATATTGCAAATAAAATATATACAGGTGAAATACAAGAGGATTCAGTATTATTTGGACGTTCTGTTTTGGCTGGTAAATACAACGTATCTCCAGAAACTATAAGAAGAGCTGTTAAAATTTTAGAAGATATTGGTGTTGTTAAAAGCATAAAGGGTAAAGGTGTTATTGTATTATCTCCAGACAAAGCTTCTTCTTTTATAAAAAAATACAGGGATATTACAAATATATCATCATATAAATCAACTCTTTATAATTTAATAGATACTAAATCTAATTTAGAGAATGAAATATTGGATACTATAAATAAAATTTTAGATTATTCTAACAGACTTGAAATAATAAATCCTTTAGTGCCCGTTCAGTTCACAATAAATTCTAAATGTAAGTATGTTGGACAAACAGCCGCTCAAACTAAATTTTGGCAAAACACAGGTGCTACAATAGTTGCAATTAAAAGAGGTGAGGAACTTATAATATCTCCTGGACCGTATATCGAGTTTTTAGATGGAGATATTCTCTTAGTTGTTGGAGACAAACATATTTACAACTCTATACCAATGTTCTTATATGAAAGTGAAAAATAAATCATACAATTTAGTATGATTGTATAAAAAGTGTAAGTAAACAATAAAAAAAGAGCTTCATATTTTACATAAAGCTCTTTTTAAGTTCAAATAAATTTTGTTTTTGACTACTTTTTAAATATCTACTTCATCTTCTTTTTCCCAACTTAAAGCTCTTGATACAGCCTTCTTCCAACCTTTATATAATTTATTTCTCTTATCTTCATTCATATTTGGATTAAATTCTTTTTCTACTGACCATTTTGATGGGATTTCATTACTTCCAATATAGAAACCAACAGATAATCCTGCCAAATATGCTGCCCCTAAAGCTGTTGTTTCTACTATTTTAGGTCTATCTATATCTACATTTAATATGTCTGACTGAAATTGCATTAAAAAATTATTATTACTTGCTCCACCATCAACTTTTAGTGACTTTAATTTCAATTTTGAATCATTTTGCATTGCTTCTAAGACATCTTTTGTTTGATAAGCAATCGATTCCAATGTAGCTCTTATTATATGTTCTTTTTTTGCACCTCTTGTAAGACCTAAGATTGACCCTCTAGCATACATATCCCAATATGGAGCTCCAAGACCTGTAAATGCTGGTACTACATATACACCATTAGTATCCTCTACTCTATTTGCATACATTTCACTATCTTTCGCAGATTCAATTATCTTTAATTCATCTCTAAGCCATTGAATAGATGCACCTCCTATGAATATACTTCCTTCTAGTGCATATGTCACTTTTCCATCAACACCCCAAGCAATTGTTGTAAGCAGTCCATGTTTAGATTTTACTATCTTACTACCTGTATTCATAAGTAGGAAGCAACCTGTTCCATAAGTATTTTTTGCAGTACCTTCTTCAACACAGTTTTGACCAAATAATGCTGCTTGTTGGTCTCCTGCACATCCAGCAATAGGTATTTTAGCTCCTGATAGCATACGTTCATCTGTATGGCCATAGACATAACTAGAAGGTTTTACTGATGGTAACATGCTTATTGGTATATCTAACTCTCTTAGTATATCTTTATCCCATTCTAAACTATTTATATTGTACATCATCGTTCTAGATGCATTTGAGTAATCTGTTACATGTACTTTTCCACGTGTCAAATTCCATATTAACCATGTGTCTATAGTCCCAAATAACAACTCTCCTTGTTCTGCTTTTTCTCTAGCACCTTCTACATTATCTAATATCCACTTTACTTTTGTTGCTGAAAAGTATGCATCTATTAAAAGACCAGTTTTTTCTTTTATTAGTTCTTCTAACCCTTTATGTTTAAGCTCATCACATATTTCTGATGTTCTCCTACACTGCCATACTATCGCATTATAAATCGGTTTCCCAGTATACCTACTCCAAACAATTGTAGTCTCTCTTTGATTAGTTATTCCTATTGAAGCAATTTCTTCTGGTCTTATTCCTGCTGTTTCTATAACTTCTCTCATTACTCCACTTTGTGAACCCCATATTTCCATAGGGTCATGTTCTACCCACCCAGCTTTTGGGTAAATTTGTTTGAATTCTTTTTGTGCGATTTTTACTATTTCACCCTTTTTATTAAATAGTATAGCTCTTGAACTAGTTGTTCCTTGGTCTAGTGCCATTACATACTTCTTTTCCATCACAGTATTCTCCTTATCACATAATAATATTTAATTTATTAAAAAGAAAAATCTAATATTACATATTTAAGTAAATAATCATACTTAAGTATAAATTTAATAAATTAGATACTTCTAATAAGACACTTATTTTATATCATATCTATATAATAATATTATACATTATAGCTTACATATTGATTAATAAATTTTAAAGGTTTATAATAAACAGTGTTCATAATAATTTTGATAAAAGAGGTGGTAATATGCCAAAGATTTTAGAAAATGTAAAAGAAGATATACTAAAAGTAGCTCGAGACATGATTCTAGAAGAAGACTACTCCAATATTAGTATAAGGAAAATAGCTCAAAGATGTGGTATAAGTGCAGGCACAGTATATAATTATTTTGATTCAAAACAAGAAATAATAGAATACATAACAAAATCGGAATGGGATTTATTGATAAGGCGAATTGAATACTCCAACAAAAATACTGAAGATTATATTAAAAAATTAGATATTATTTTTACAGAAATAAGAGATTTTATAAACAAGGTTCATAATATTCAATACAATGATTTTTTAAACACTTTTGAGACTAAAAGATTTTTTGAAATGAAAAAACATAAAGATGATTTTCATGAGCAGCTTTCAAATAAAGTATATGAGGCTTTAGAAAAAGAAAAGTTTTTTAATAATGATACATTAGTATGCAATATAATTATTAAAATGTTTTTTTCATACTCAACATATACTCATATAGAATTTAAAGATTTAAAACCCTATATTGAAAAATTAATACATTAAGGTGGTGTTTGCCTTGAATTCTAATACTAGTATTCAGAACAAGGATAGTAATCCAAAAATATTTTTAGTACTTATACTTTATCTCTTAGGTATATTTATGGGAGCTATTGATACAGGAATAGTATCACCAGCAAGAACGATTATACAAAATAGTCTTGGAGTAAATGAAAAGACAGGAATTTGGATGATTACCATATATACATTAACATATGCATCTGTAATCCCTATTTCTGGAAAATTAGCAGATAAAATAGGAAGAAAATATGTGTATTTAGTTAGCATATTTCTATTTGGTAGTGGTTCATTAATATGTGGATTATCATCACTATTTTCCAATTTCAATATTTTACTAATTGGTCGTGTTATTCAGGCAATTGGTGGTGGCGGAATTATGCCTATTGCTACAGCAGAGTTTGGAACTACCTTCCCAGAGAATAAAAGAGGTATGGCTTTAGGTTTAGTTGGAGCAACGTATGGTATTGCCAATATTTTAGGTTCAAGTATTGGTAGCACAATTCTAAGTATATTTGGAACTCAAAATTGGAAATGGCTATTTTTTGTAAATCTTCCGATTTGCTTAATCATACTTATTGGTGGAATTTTGTGTATTAAAAATAATAAGTCTACATCTACAGAAAAAATAGATAAACTTGGTACATTAATGTTGATATGTATAATTGTATCATTATTGTATGGTCTTATGAATATAGACTTTTTTAACTTTACAAATTCTATGCAAGATATATCAGTTTATCCTTACTTATTGGCATTTATTATACTTATACCTATTTTTATATTTATTGAAAATAAGGCTAAAGACCCTATTTTAAATTTTGAATATTTTTTAAATCCAAGAATACTGATAGTTCTTATTTTATCTTTAATTGTTGGTATTGGAATGATGGGTATGGTATTTGTTCCACAATATGCTGAAAATGCATTAAAGATAAATGCTGGTTCTGGTGGATATTTTGTTGCTATATTGGGATTATTTGCAGGTGTCGCTGCTCCTTTAAGCGGGAGACTTATTGATAAGTTTGGTGCAAAGAAAATACTATTACTAGGATTTTCTGTATCCATGATAGGGTCTCTTTATCTGGTATTAATTGCACTAAAAACAAATACAGTATTTAGTGTATGTATAAGTCTAATGTTTATGGGCTTAGGTATGGGATTTACTATGGGAACTCCTCTAAACTATATGATGTTATCAAATACAAGATTAGAAGAATCTAACTCAGCACTTGCTACATTGTCTCTGATACGCTCAATTGGAACTTCAATTTCTCCAGCTATAATGATTGGCTTTATAGCACATGCAGGGTTATCTGTACAAGATAATATTATGGACTTAGTTGGAAAACCATCAACACCTAAAATAGTTCAACTTGAAGAACTTGAAAATATGATAGATGATTTAAAGTCAGACCCTGAAATGGCAAAGAATTTAAAAAATGTTTCTATACCAAATATGGATGATACATCAAATATCAACATGGATATGACAGGTGGAAAACTACCAAAATACTTGTTGGATAAGGTTCAGTCAGCAGATACAACCAACATTACCAATATCACAAAGGAAATATCAACAACCATGTTTGATGAAAAAGTTCCATCTGTAATTAATAAAATCCAGACAAATGTACAAAAAGGAATAGATGGAACACAAAGTGGAATAAATGGTATCGAAGAAGGTGAAGATAAACTAAATAGTGGTATTAAAGGAATTCAAACAGGTATTGACAATATGATAAAAGCTAGGTCTGGCATTAATCAAGGAATAGATGGTATAAAAAAAGGCATTGATGGTGTTAATAAAGGTATTAAAGGTATGGAACAAGGTCTTGTAAAGCAAGATAAAGCCATAAATGAATTGACAATTGCTTACAATAAAATACCTACTATACCACAAGAAAATACTCCTACTAATAACGAAAATAGCTCAAATGACCAAGAACAAAATAATACTAGTAATTCTAATCCTGACAACAATAAAAATAATTCTACAGAAAATAAAAATAATAATTCGGGTGAAAATAAACCAGATTTAAACGAAAAAAAAGAAAGTTTAAATGCTCAAATACAACAATTAAAAAAAGCAAGAGCTGAATTAAACACAAAGCTACAGAAAAGTAAAACTCAAAAGAAACAATTGAATAAAAAACTCAAAACAATGGAAAGTCAAAAAAAGAAACTTCAAGGTAAGTTAAATGATTCTATAAATAAAAAGAAAGACATGGAAAAAGGCCTTGGCACTATGGAGCAACAAAAAAAATCACTTCAATCAGTTTTAGCAAAGACACAAGAAGTAAAAACTGAAATACCAAATGCTTTTGATAAATCAAAATTAGATTATATAAATTCTATAGAAAACAATAGAACAAAAATAGAGAATACACTTCAATCTACTCTAAACTCAGGGTTTAAACAGATGTATATAACAGTATTCTGTATAAATTTACTTGCATTCGTAATATTGTTATTCTATAAAGAAAATAAAACTAGATAAAAGAATGTTATAGTATTATATTGTAGATTTATCTTATATCTTAAATATGTTGTCTTAAATGTTAAATTCATAAATTTTTTTATAATTGATTAACATAAACTACAATATAATACTATTTCTCTTTTACTGTTTGTCATTTTTATAATCAGTTAAAAAATAACATTAGTTTATCAAACCAAATTTATAGATTAATTTACAAACCCTATTCTTAACTCTTTCACCTTTCATACCTAATTACGTCTATCAAAAAATATATACAAATCAAAATAAACCACATCTTTTCAACTATAATATGTTAAAATCATAGTATGAGCATATTAATTTAAGCAAAATGTCAATTAGACTTTATTTTGTTAGTTTTTTACATATAAATTTTGATATCTTTATTTTAAATGTCGTTTTGACCTTGACAATAAAAAGAAAGGAGTGTATTTTGTGGATACTTTAGGAAAAAGAATTGCTTATTTAAGAAATTCCAAAAAACTTACTCAGCGTAAACTTATGAATATTTTAAAGTTTGAAAATTTAGGTAAGTATGAAACTGGAGATAGAAAACCTAATTGTGATATATTAATGTCAATAGCTGATTATTTTGATGTTACTACTGACTGGCTTCTATATGGCAAAGAAAAAGTAAACTCTAACAATAGTGTAAAAGAAAATAAGGAAGATTACCTACATGTTACTGATGATGAGATAAAGATATTAAATCTATACAGACAATTAAATGAGCGTGATAAAATAAAAATAGAAGGAATACTTGAACTTAAGATGTCTGAATATAAAGACTTAAAAAAGCATTCCTCTAATACTAATGAAGATAAAATGGTTTAAACATACATAATTTGATACGATTTTACATCATCTATTAACTTTCTTTTTTTGTAACAGACTACTAAAATATGGATATTAAGTTATTTAAAAATAAGCATAATCTAATTTCAATAATATTTAGATTACCTATCCATATTTTAGTTTATGTATTTTGAACAGTGTTGTACATTCCTATATATTATTTATGTTCCCAAGAAATGTATTATTCATGTTTTCAACTCTTCTAGCATCTTTTTATATACAATTGTGCATCCTTTGTAATTACCCTCTTTAAGAAGGCTTGAGCATGTACTAGAGTATATAGTTAAGATATCTAATCTTTCCATATTTAAACTTTTTATACCATTGAGAGCCGTAATAAAATCGTCAATCGCTCTACAGCACTCTATTACTCCATCCAAATCTGATTTACACATAAGAATACTCACCTACTTCACATACTATTTGCTAATCATCTTCTGAATATTCTATATTAAGCAATTGATAAATTGATGATTTATACTTTTTACCTGTCCTTCTGCCATTTAGAATGGCTGACAAATAGTTTTCATTAACACCTATTTTCTTTGCTAATTCTCTTTGAGTCATATTTAATTCAATAAGTCTTTGTTTAACTTGTACTCCTAAAAAAGGTATCCATTTTTTTCGAGCATCCATTTATCAAGTTCCTTTCTAAGTGATTTATACTTCCTTTTGTTTTTTAGTTTACACACCTTCCTATATTTAGTATATTTTTTTGATATATACAAATATTAAGTACATAAATTTATTTGATACTAAATAAGATTTTTTGATTACTTTATGCTAAAATTAGGATGTAATTTCGTATCATTAAATTAATTATAAAGTCATTTTGACCTTAAGTCAATGTTTTTCATGTCATTTTGACCTTTATTTTGCAGCTATTTACATTTTAGAAAGTCTTTTTGACATTAATTGAATGGAGAGTGTTTATGAATACTTTAGGAGAAAGAATTGTTTATTTAAGAAAAACAAAAAATCTTAAACAATATGAATTAGAAGAAATGTTAGACTGTGATAACTTAAGTAAATTTGAGAGAAATATTAGAAAGCCAAATTATGAAATATTAAAATCTATAGCTGAGATATTTAATGTTTCAGTGGACTGGCTATTAAATGGAACTTCTTCACAAGAGCCAGATTTAATTTGTGATTTATCCTCAAATTATCCACTTAATAGTATAAACTCTAATGAAATAAATCTTTTAAATAATTTTAGAAAGTTAAGTGATTATGATAAGGCCAAAATAGAAGGTATGATTGAATTAAAACTTCATGAATATGAAAAAGAGAAAGATTTGAAAGAAACTGAATATAATAAAAATAAGGATGAGAAAATAGATAAATAATTTTTATGTTGCTTTTGATACGATTTTACATCATTTCTTAGTTCTAATATTTTTATTTCATTTATTTTCTTTTTTATAGTTTTATGATAAAATAATTAGTATATTTTGCTTTACTTGAATGTAATTATTTATACAAAAGTCAAACATAATATAAATGTGGTAAATTTTTAGTTTCAAGTAATATCTCGTTATTATAACTAAATATTTATTAAAATTAGGAGGATAAAATGGGCTTAAGAGACAAATTCGCGCAATCATTTGCTAGATCAAAAACTATGAGTGGCCCTGAGAAAAAGGCTAATGAAATAATGGGTAAATTGCTTCTTAAGAAAGCTATATTACCTATCGTTTTAATGTTCGTGATAATAATCGCTGGAGCTATGCTTAAAATTAATTCTTGGGTTACACTTGGCATAAATTTAGTTATTGCTGTTGGTGCTTTCTTCTACATAAGAAATTCTAGTAAAAAGTATCAGAACTTCAAACCTTATGTTGGCAATTTGATTAGTTTAGAGAAAAAAGGTAAAAAAGAGTATGTTGCTATTATAAAACAAGGTAAGTTACCAGTTAAGTTACAAATAGCTTATGGTGGTGAGGACCTTGAACATATTAAGAAAAATCAAATGGTTCAAATAAGTTATAATCCAGATGCTAAAATAGCTATTTTGGTTAATAGACAATAAGTTAATAAAAAAAGAGGTAGCATAATGCTACCTCTTTATGTTTTGTTTATTTTTTACTTTTAGTATTCTATTATCTCCAATACCCTATTTAGTTTTAATTTGTTCAATTCTAATTTGTACAGCTTTATTTAGTTTTTTATTGATTTGATTGATTATATCTTAGTTGCTATCTCATTTTTATAGTCTTTTATATCAATTAATGTACTCTTATTTATATAGGTAACATATCTTTTATATCATTAATCAAACTGACTCTAGCTGTATTTACACTAGTACATAACTCGTCTATAGCTCCTTGAACATTTGTGGCAGCAAGTTTACTTACTGTATTATCATAACTTGTTTTCTCTGCTGTTGTTTCTATGCTATCAAGACCTTCTTTTACCTCGTTGACTGCATTTACAAGACTTGTTTTATTTGTTGTATTAAGTAGAGTTGTATCTCCTATTTTACTAGTAAGTTCTGTCTTAGTATTACTAATTTTAGTATTTAACTCTGTTTTAACTATTTCTATATCACTTGTTAAGCCTATTTTAGTCGCTTCTATTTTTTTATCTAATTCTTGTATATCTTTTAAAGTTGCTAAAATAACAGTTGGATCAACTTTCAAATTTACACTTGAAGTATTAGAAACTACCAAGATTATTCTTATAATTAAATCTTTTACACTTCCAGAATCAGCAGTTGGTTTATACGTTTCTGGATACTTAGATATAGCTATAAGCTTATCCTCTGAGTCAAATATACCAACTTCTCTTATCATAAACCCACCAATACTGCCTGGTATTACAGTTTCTATCACTATCCAATTAGAGTTTTCATCGTCTATTTTTACATTGCTTATATTTCCTTCCCAAACAACTTTTTTAAGAGATGTTTGTTCTTCTGTTGGATTATACTCACTTCCTCCACCATCTCCAAGTTGTAATTTCACTAAATCTACTTTTTTACCAAGAGCAGTTGCATTTGCAATAGATGCTTTACCTGCTTTGGTCAAAAGTGTATAGTATTTTTGTTCTGCCAATTTATATCGCCTCCTGTTTAGGATATAAGATTACTTTTTCCATACTTCTATCATTTCCTGTAGTAATAGTTATCTCTCCAAATATTTCTATATTTGATGGTGTCCATGGATATACAGTAACCGTTTCTCCTGTATTTATAGCAGTGCCACAAAATAATTCATTCTTATTCAACAAAATCATTTTAAACCTATGTTCTAAATGGCATGGCTTTACATTTTCTAGTACTTTATCCAACTCTACAATAGAATTATAACTACAATTATTAACTATAAATTCTAGTATAAATATAAATTCATTGCTGAGTACTTTTACTTCAACATTAGTCTTTGTATACGCTTCACAAATGTTTTTTATAACCTTTACTTTAGTGGTTCCTAAACTTCTCATTTTAGCTTTTATATTACTTCTTCTAGTCTCATAATTTAAGTCTTCATTATTTTGAATACAGAGTATATTCTCCCACATATCAAGACCCCATGTGGATGTATCTACAAACATTTGATTTATAGTATCATCTATATTTTCTTTTAATGAAGATAATTCATTATCATAAGAATCTTGTATTGCTTCAACTGTATAATTTTTATAAAATGATGGCAGTTTATCAATTAATTTCATTAAACCTCCACCTCACTAAAATTTAAAGTTGTAACACTAGGAATTTTATCATCTTCAATAACTATATTATCTGTTGAATTGTTTACAAGTAAATTACTTAAATCATGTACTCCAGAAGTGCTTATTAGAATACCCATAATTTTTGTATATACAATTTCTCTTGTTACATTTCTAAAATATTGATTTATGCTTTCTATAAAACTATTTTTTACCATATCCAAAGTATATCCATTTTCTAATTCCATAGATGCACTTATACTTATATCAAGTGGTACTGGAGTAGTTACTGTTAGCGTAGCCCCTATTGGCATTTCTTCCTCAATATGTTCTCTACACTTAGTTATTATTTCTTCTTCAACAGCTTGATTATTTTGACCAAATAATAAAACCTTAACAGTACCTGCTCCATCCCATCTTGGATATACTTTTGCATTATATACACCATCAACCTCTAAAGCCCATTCTTCATAATGTGCTTTATTTCCACTTGTAGCTTGATTTTTTTGTACTCTAAAAAATCTTTCTCTCAGCTCTTCATCAGTTTCAATTTCTGTACCACCCGAAAATTTATTTATATTTGTTATCTTTTCAATTCCAAATATGGTCTCATTTAACTTAAATTCACAATCAGATGGTATATTATATCTAGTTCCAATTTCTAGTGCTTGAACTGGACTTATATTTCCCTCTTCACCACCAATTACAACATCCTTTATTACAACAAATAGTAAATCTTTATATGATATAATTGTTCCATTTGATATTTCTACACCATTTTCACCTGTAAACTCTACTTCTCCAGTAGCTTCAGTTCCTAATTTTCTATACACACCAAATTCATTCACTCTTTTATCTAATAATTGGTCATAAGTATCTTCAATAAAAGCTATTTTATGTATATTAGAAAGTTCAACATACATTTTAGAAAGTTCAAGTGTATTTCCAGAAACCATATCATTTAGAAAAGAACCTTCTCCTTTATACACATCTAAATTTATATTTTTAAGGGTTCTATTTTTTATTGTATCGTAAGTTTGATCACTATACATTCATTTCCACCTCCCCATAGATAGTGGATATTTTTATATATGCACTCAATATATCTTTTTTAAAATTAGTACTTACTACATCTACTTGTAAGATATATGGATTCATTAATAAGGCTTCTTTTATATACCTAGATGCTTCACTTTCTGTGAGACCCTTACTATATTTTTGTCCTATTAAATCAGTCAATTCTGTTCCATAATCATTTGAGTAAATTTCATGTTCATTTTTATTTGTTTTTATACACTTATACACCCAGACTTTTATGGCCTCATTTTCTTCAATAATTTTAAAATCTCCATTTTCAACTATTGGTTCATCTTTTTCAAAATCCCATGCTACTTCACGAAATAATCCTAATTCCTCTTTTTTAGGAATTTCATAGTCTTCTGGAACACCTATAAAAGGAAATATTGTGCTAGACATTATAAACTCACCAACTTACTTAGTATTGCAAATTTTTCTCCTACTTTAAACATGATAACTGTATCGCCTTTATCTAGTTTATTAGTAAGAGATTCCTTCAATTCATGAGTATGGTTATTAGATTGTGTTGTTGTAAAACTTTCTGTAGCTCTATCAAGCAACCAATTATCTATAAGTAAATTATCTTTATCTAAGGTTATATTGTTCATTGATACTTTTAAATCAGGTAATTTATTTATTATTACACCAATAAAAAAAGAAGGTTCATTGTGAAATTTCCCTTCTTCTCTCATTATTCCAATAAATTCATTGATTGGATTTGCCACTATATCACTCCTTCCTACAAAACACGTTTTGCATTATGAAAATCTTTTCTCTTACTTAGTTTACTTATCTTTACTACATCTCCAGTACTTGGTGCATGTATAAATTCTCCATTTCCTATATACATACCAACATGGTGCACTTCTTCACCAAAAAATACCAAATCTGATGGTTTTAAACTATTTTTACTTACATCTTTTCCATGTCTAGATTGTTCTTTAGAGGTTCTCGGCAATTTAACTCCTACTTTATTAAAACAGTATACCATAAGTCCAGAACAATCAAATCTATTTGGTCCTGTAGCTCCCCATTTATAAGCTTTTCCTTTATGCTTCATGGCTTCATCTATAACTGCTTTAGCTTTTCCTGATGCATTAATGGAATAAGTTCCATCTCCTATAACCGCTTTACCATTTTTTTTACCCCAAGAATTGCATTCTTTACTACTAGCCATCAATATATCAAAATGATACACTCCATCTTTTATATTTATAGCTCCTCCTCTATCTGTAACAGTATATACTTTTCCATCTCTGGATGTACCTGTTCCTTTTACTTGTATCTTTGTTCCAAATTTTATGCTCTTTGGTGCTGCACAAGTATTTTTTTTAGGGTCGAGCCTGTTTCCTTGTGCATCATAAAGTCCACCTTCCATAGAATTATTTGCAGGATAATATGCAGTAAATAAAGCTTTAACCTCATTACCGTTCATAAGACCATCTCCACTTTCATCAATAGTCTCTTTTTGTTCATCTTGTCCTACAGATTTTTCGTCCATTATATTTTGAAAATTAAGCTCTAGTTCAATCTGATAATCTCCATTTTGCCATGTATGTTTATCTGTATCTATATAAAATAATCCTACTAATTTTGTGTATGAATCTTTTACCTTTACACCTCTACCAGTTATACAACTTGTATCTCCATATCCCTTTAGAGAACAAGTTCTTTCAATCTCTTTAAATTCACTTTCTATATCTGTTGTACTATTTTCTTGTTGTTGTATTACTTTTTGCATTATCACATTTACTTCTTTAAATAACGAATCATTAACTTTCTCACTAACTTTGTTACCATATTGGTCAACTACCAATACTTTATTCTTTACATTTTCCATACTTTCAGAAAAAGTCGTATTAATGAGATTAAATCCTTCTTCAAAAGTAATATTTAATGTAACAGTACCTTTCTCAATAACATTAAATTTGTCAAGATTAGCCTCTATCATATACTTTTTCTTTGTAGCCTTACTTGCTTCTGTGTAAGCACTCATTATAGTATCATATCCATTTACTGATATAAACATTTTAGTATATTTCACATTAGTCTTTGGTATATTTCCAATTGCAAGTTTATTGTCTATAAATACTTGCTTTGCAATATCTTCTACTAACTTATCTTTAAAATTGTATGACACTTCACTTTGTAAGAGTAAAAAACCCATATCTTTAGCAGTAAAATTAATATTGACGCTACTTGAATCTTTAGACCTATTAATTATCATACCTCTAAAAAGTTCTTTTTCATCCACATAAAAGCAAACTGTACTAGCTATTGGAATATCGATTTGTTGAAAGTTAATATCAGAGGCTGATTGTACTATAGAAAATTCTAATGTTCTTGATGGAGATTTATAATCCCCAGACCAAGAGACAGAATTTACTATATTACTTATATCGTATATATTTCCATTTTTTATGTGAACCCAAATCTTTATAATAAAAAATCACCCACCTTTTTATTTGATTATTTAGTAATTTTTTATAACAATCATATTATTTTTTTGGATTTGCTCTAGGTATTTGTAATCTTTTATACTCTTTTAAATCTAATGAAAAGTATACATCTCTTGTTCCATCTTTTTCTTCATAACTAAAGCCCTCTATTATTACTTCCATATTTATATTTGTTTCTGTAACTGTAAACCTCAATATTAAACCTTCATTCATCCATCTTTGAATTTTGTTTACACAATCATAAGGAGAAGGAAATCCTTTGTAATTACAAAAAGAATATTCTTTATTTGGAAAAAAGCTAGCTATATTGATACTTCGAAGAGCTACGCCTCCAAATGTTGCTATTTCTCCAACTTTAAGTATATTTGATGAGTTTATAGTTGCTTTTCCATTTATGCTTATTGATGATGGTATAACTGGAAATCTAAATCTATCTTCAGCTTGTCTAAGCCACATTTCCATTATAAAACACCCCCTAATTGTGCCATTTGTATACTTGCAACTAATTTTGATGTTACTTTTTCAATATCAGCTTCTTCCCTAATTACTATTGTATCAGCTAATTTGGCTATACTTATGTTTCCACCATTTTGTCCACTTCTGTATTGATTTGCTTCTTGTTTAGTTAGAACCATTTCTCCTTCATGAAGTCTAGTTTGATAATCATTATAAGGAACATAGTTTAATCCAAATGCGTTATTTTTTTTCTTCTTGTTGAATAAATTATTAAATTTATTTGCCCATTTTGTAAGAGTTGGATTTGTCCCAGAATCATGTGCTAAACCACTATCCATACCATTCTTCTCATAATTCTCTCTTCTTTTCTCAACAAAATCTCCTATATTAGCTGTAACTGGATTTTCTTTTATAAATTTCACCATCTTTTTCCATAAATCACAGATATTATTTATAAGATCGCATAAATTTTCAAGAGCATCAATAAAACTATCTAAAAGTGGTTCTAGAAACTTCCATACTTCATCTAAAATTGGTCCTAAAGTCTCCCAAACAGTTTTCCATACATTGCCTAATGTCTCTATAAAATAATTTATTTGTGGAGCATGTTCTCCCAAAAAAGTGAAAATTCTCGTAATTATTGGGCTAACGGCCTCAACTACAGGCCCAATTAATTGAAATGCTGTAGTTACTATTGTACCAAAAATACTCATTAATCCTTGTGCAATTGGTGATTTATTATTTATACTGTCTAATAAATTATTAACAGTTGTCACTACTGGAAATAGTGAGTTTAATATTGATGAAAAATCAATATTCTCCGTAAACATTTGTCCTGCACTAAGTATTGCTCTTGGCGCATTTCCAATCATTCTAGCAGATTCATTCTCAAAAGAAGTTGGACCAATATTTTTATTCCCATTCATCACATTAGCTACTTTTCCAGAAAAATTACCCAGTTTATTTGATGCAGCTAATATAAAATCATTAATTTTATTTAGCCCAGCTCTTAAAATTGGTTCGAAGGGTTTTATCATATTTTTCAAAGCTGTGTCTATGTTAGTTTGTGCACTAGATATTAAACCAGGTATTGTTTGACTCATTTTTTTAGCTAATCCCTCTTGTTTCTTACTTATACCTTTCAATGCTTCATCAAAATTTTTATAATTTTCTCCTACCAAAGTATTAAGTGATTCCATATTTCCCTTTGCTGCACTTAAGAAAGCTGCTGATACATCTTGTTCACTGCTTGTATCCATATTTAGAGCTCTAACATTTACCATAGCCTTAGTTATATCTTCCGCTTTTTTTCCATCAATAATATTACTAATCATTTTAGCTTTAGTTCCCATTGAAACAACATCTTTAGGGTCGAAAGGTGTTTCATTTGCTATTCCTAATAAACTATCATAGTAAGTATCAACATCTTTTTTACTCGTTTTTCCAGTATTTCTTTTCATTACACTTTCTAGAATAACCTTCTGATTTTGCTCTTGACCAACTAAATCAATGCCTTTTTTCACAGCAACACCTATGGTAGCTCCATTTGTCAAATCTGATATCTTCCCTTTTATTGAACCAAGTATACTACTCGCCATATCCTTTACAGCTATTGCTCCTGTCCATACCTTACTTGCAAACAATCTTAATTTAGGAAATATCTTACTTATAATGCCACTTGCCATATCTTTTATAGCTATTACACCTCTCCAAAGGGAACTTTTAAATAAAATTAACTTAGGTAAAATTCTGTTCATAGCACTACTTGCCATATCTTTAAGATTAACAGTTCCTTTCCAGGGTTTTTTAGTCATTTGTTTTAATCTTTCAAAGATTCCACTGATCTTGCTCTTAGCTGCATCTTTTGCTTTTATTACAATCTGCCATACCTTTCCACTAATCTTTTTTAAAATCCCAAGTACTTTATTTTTAGTTTTTTCTATTTCATCACTTTTAGCTTTAAATATTAATATAATTATAAGATTTGAGTTCAACTCATTTTTCTTTTGAATCAATTTACTAAAATAATTAATAATCATAGCTATAGTTACTGCTAATCTCATAATACTACCGTTTAAACTCCCAATAGCTCCTGAAACAGCATTAATACTAGAACTTAATTTTGTAATAGTAGAACTTACACTACTAGCAGTAGCCTGAACTTTTCTTAAAGAAGAATTTAAACTGTTTACTCTACTACTTGCACTTCCAACAGAATTATTTATACTATTAGCCATTACATTAGTTGAAAGCGAAACAGCCACAGTTGCTCTCCTAAAATTATCAGTTACTGATATAATTTGATTCATTTTTGGTGTGTAATTGTCTGTAAGATACATATTTATACCTTCTTCTTTTACATTCCCCACTATATATCACCTCCTGTCAAAGGACAAACTCCATATCCATGTTTCATTTTTTCAACTTCTTCCTCAATTTCCAAGGCGAAAAAAGCTTCAATAAGCTTTAATTCGCCTTTATCCATTGCATAAAAAAGGGACGGTCTAATACCTTTTTTCTTCCAATAATAATACATTATTGTAGTTTTGGTATCCGTCCCTATTAGTTTTTTACCTCTTCTATAACTGCATTTTTACCATAACCCATAATATCTTGAAGTATTCTATATAAGTTAGTAATTTCACCTGGTAGCAGTAATTTTCTTGCCAATTCTTTTGGAGTTGGAGCCTTAAATTTATCCATTAACTCCTTGTTTTTAAATAGAAGTTTTCCATCCAAATCACAAATACCTTCTATTACTGTAAGCATTTGCATCTCTGGTAAATCTATATCTGTTTTCATATTTTCATCAATTTTAAGACAAGTATTTTGTATTTCCTCATCCTTACTTATTGTTAAAGCTCTACACATTACCTTAAATTCTTGACCAAAAACATTAGATAATCTCTTAAGTTCAACTATTGTACTTGGTCTTTCTAAACTTTCTGTATCCGCATTTAAAAGTAAGTCTACTATATTTATATTCTTTTGTAATCCATTTTCACTCATTATTATTTACTCCTTTATCAATCAATTTTTATTAACTAAATACATGTACCTATTAATTGTATATTTGCCACTTATCTTTACTTAGTAATTATCAATTTAAAACTAAATCATATCAAGAAAATCATATTCAGTAAATGTAAAAGGAGCTTCTATCTCTCCTTTTACTCCAACTTCCCAATCAGCTAAAGTTAAATCATCAAAGGCTATATTCTTTACTGCTATTCTTTCTGCCCCATAAGAATCTGGATCATTTAATTTAGATATAGCAACAAATCTAGGTTCAAAACCTCTCTTTATCTTTTCTCCAATTAATTTGTGCATTCTTGAGCTAACATGATATAAAGTTATTGAACCTTTTCCTTTGTATCCCATATACTTTGTATCAGTACCCATTTGACCTGCTATTATAATGTCTTCCTTTGTAAATTCCATCTTTGCTTGAAACTTCTTTACTTCTGCTACTTTATCTCCATCAAGCCAAAGTTCTCCCCAAGTACCACTCATTACATTTCTAGCTTCCATATTTGCCATATTAATAATCCTCCTATATCTCTATTGATAGATCTATATCTTCCATAGCATCTAACATCTTTATTTTTGCTGTTAAGAACACTTTTGAACCTGTATTTGCCTCTCTTATTTCTTGTTCTTTCATATTAGATATATCTATATTTTTAGATTTCAAATACTGTTTTTGTGATTCTATGTCTATATCTACAAGTGAACCAACTTCTATTAATTCTTCCTTTTCCAATTCTTCTAGGTATTCTTTTATTGCCACTATTAGTATGCATTTATTATCATAACTATTAGGAACTCTACCTATATAATCATCTATTATTACTTTCTTAATATCATTATTTATAATATCTAAAGTATCAACTATTTTTATCTTTTGGAACATTTCTCCTTTTTCTTCTGTTAACTCAGTTAAAGAATTTACTCCTCTAGCAATTCTTATAGCCCCTGCTTCCTTAATAAGTATAAGCTCTCCTTTATTAACCTTTGATTCTGCATCAACTTTAGTCATCTTAGGTATATCAACTACATCGCTAAGCTTAGTATAAGTTACTGATTGACTTAAAGGTGTCCCTGCTATAATACCTGCCACTCTACTTGTAAACTCATCAACACTATATTTCTTGTCTCCAACTAGTACATCTTCTGTAGTAAAATTAATTATACCTTCATGATTTCCTACAACTTTTCCTAATACTGCCTTAACTTTAACCTTATCTGTATCTCTAAGTTTAATTATCCAATTTTTTATAGCAGTCTTATCAACTTCTACTGCCTTAGGCATACATAGATAATTAAATTCCTTAGTCTCTAAAAAATCTAATGCAGTTTGAATATCTGCCTCTCCATCTATTACATAAGCTAATAACTTATTTGGAGTATTAACATTTCCCATCAAAGCCAAATTTATATATTCTTTATTTTCAGCAGATAAATCAGCTGGTATATCCTCTTTTTCATGTATCTCATTAAAACCTAGTGCTTTAGTGTCTTTAAGCACCATTGCAATTATTCCTCTAGCTGAACGTTCTTTAACAGTTGTAGCTAACTCCTTAAATGATATATTGATACTTGGTAATCCTATAGCCATACTATCACTCTCCTAAATTCAAATTGATTTCTTCCATATTTTCATATACTACTTCTTCTTCATATACACTATCAAGATAGTTTAATGTAATTGAAAAGTTCAACGTGTATATTGACTCCTCTTTTTTGATACTTTGTTCTAGTTTTGTTATATTTAATTTTCTGTCTGTTATCTTTATATTTCTGTTGAATAGCTTATTTAATTCGTCTGAGACTTCATACATTCTAATACTGTTTGATTGTGGTTTTGGTAAGTATTTTATAGAGATAACAATATCTTTGTTATTTGTATTTAACATTATAGGTGTACAAATAACGGACAGTATACTTACAAAAAAACAAGACCCTTCTGAGCCTTGCACACTTTCATCATCAATAAAAACACTTTCAGTAAAGTTTTTTTTGAGAGTCTCAATAATTGTTTCTATTACTTCTTTGTATTTAAGCAAACAATCACCACTCTATCACTAAATATTTTTGCTTAATCTGATAATCTTACTATAAATGATATAAGTCATTTTTAAATACACATCTCATTTATTCTTATCAAGTATCTTCTATATTTTTAGGTAATATCATTCTTTTCAACTCATCACCTCCTTCAATATGGATTTCTTTCACAATAACATTATCTCACATATTTTATAGTCTATTGTTGTAATGGTGTATATAAAGTGTTGAAGATTTGTCCTATTTTTTTATAATATCTCGTTCAATTTAAATATCATCTTTTTCTTTAAGTTATAACAAGAGGTTCTATCTAAATGTAATTTCATAGAAATATACGTCATATTATTTTTTGTCTTACTATTGTAAAAAAGATTAAAAAATTCCGTTTCCATATCATTTAGGCATGTTAGAGCATTTTCTATCTTTTCTTTTTCTATTTCTATATCTTCTTTTTCCATCTTTAACTTTCTTAATCTCTCTTCTTTTTTTACAACTTCATTTTCAACAGAAGAACTTATATTATACGTAGCACTAGTCTTTTCTTTATACACCATTGCTCCACATCCAGAGTATTCATTCTCACATCTTTTTATATCCAAATTAATGTTCTTTATCTTTATATCCAAATATTTATAATTATGTAATCTTTCATCTGTTTCTTTAAATAATATCTCTTTTTTGTTTTCCATAGTATTTCTCCTTTTTATAAGCTTATTATTAACTTCTAATTTGCAATAATCCCTTTACTGTATATCTTTTTTACTAATCTTATAACATTCAAGAACATTTTGTTCTATAACTATATAAAAAAAACTTCATCTATATTTTGTTCTAAAATATTAGAAATTTTCTTAGCCATAAGAAGTCCAGGATTTTTTATACCTCTTTCTATTTGAGATATATAGTCATTTGTAATTCCTGCCTTTTTAGCAAGTTGAATTTGTGTCATACCTTTACATTTTCTATAATATTTCAAATTGTTTTTAAACATAATCTTCATACCTCCATCACTATTAAGAATATTTTGTTCTTCCATATTCACATTATATAGAATTATTTGTTCTTTATCAATAGATTTTAGAAAAAAACATTCTTTTTATGCTTTCATAGTTTTATTTTTTAGAACAATTTGTTATAATCTATACATAAGGTGGTGTTATAATGTTTGCCAAAAGATTACGAGAACTTAGAAAGGAATTTGGATTGACTCAAAGAGAACTTGGCGAAAAAGTAGGAGTTTCTCAGAGAGTCTTAGGATACTATGAAACAGAAAACAGATTTCCTGATGAACATATTTTAAATAAATTAGCTGATGTGTTTAATGTGTCAGTTGATTACCTTCTTGGAAGAACCTTAGTTAAGGAAAATATTGATACAGTAGCTGCACATAGAAAAAATCCACATGAAGAATTACCTGAAGAAGCACAAGAACAACTTAATGAGTATATAGAATTTTTACTAAATAAATATAAAAAAAAATAAACCACATGATGAGCAGTCTATTTTTCTGCTCTTTTAATATAATTTTAAAGCAAACATACATTCTATTTTAGGGGGATTTTTATGAATAATTTGGATAAGCTCTTTGAATTAGCGTCTCAAGAAGAGATAATAATTCATTATACCACTTATATTGCAGGTGATTTAGAAGGGCTCTATATAAATAAACATGGTATGAAAATCATATCATTACTCAGTAATTTAAAACAAAATACAAAAAAACTTACATCTATCTTAGCTGAGGAGCTTGGTCATCATTTCACTAGCTTTGGATACTATGTATCTTCTTATAACGATTATTATACAAAAATCATTATAGATAAATGTGAAAATAAGGCCTTAAAATGGGCCTGTGAATTCTTAATTACTGAGGAAGATATAATAAACATAATTAATTCTGGCATCACTTGCGTTTACGAAATGGCAGATATACTTAATGTAGATATTAATTTTTTTCAAAAAAGATTGGAATTCCTATCATTAAAAAAACAGTCTTTATCACTTGGAAGCAATAAATATCTAATATTAACCAACTTGCCATATTTCTACATATTTGATCCAATTTCATAATAAAAATAATAGCAATTTCAATTAATCTAACAGTAAAATCTATATATTTATTTTAACAAATTTTGGTTTCTATAAATTCAATATTAATATATAATAATGGTATTACATTATTTAAAATTCTAAAAACAAATATATGCTTTTGTTAAGAAAGGTTGTTTGATGAATGTATAAAGAAAAGTTGTTTGATAATTATTTTAAGTTCTTAGCATTATTTTTTTGGCCAATTATGTGGTATAAGTGGATAGTAATTTCAAATGGAACTATTGAAAACATATTATTTACTGTATATGCAATTGTCGCAATTGGTTTCATCATTTTATATTCAGTGTTTATGATAAAATATAAAGACATTACACAAATAGATTTCTTTTACAGGATAAGTACTCTACTTGCTTTTATATTTACTCTTTTTAGCTTTTTAATATATCCAAAGAGTTTATCTTTCCTATATTTAAAGATAATTTTTACTGGTATATATTTTTATTACTCAATGGTAAAAACACTTAAGTTTAAACATGAAGAGGGTGTAGTAGGTATTATGAGCTCACTTTTATTGATTGTAATAACTTTGTTCTACTAAATTTAATTCTATTTGACTTAATATGACTTTAAATGTTAGACATCTACATTGTTTTCTGATATTATTTAAGATGGTAGTTTTTATATTAATAATGAAATACACTATAAAGGAGTTAACTATTATGGAAAAAAAAGTTTTAGCAACAGTTGGAGAAAAAGAAATAACTAATATTGATATTGAAAATGCATTAAAATCATTAGACCCTTATCAAGCTATGCAATTTAAAACTGAAGAAGGTAAAAAGCACTTATTGAATGATTTAGTAAACCAAGAATTATTCTTATTAGATGCTAAAGACGAAAAATTAAATGAAGAAGAAATATTCAAGTCAGAAATGAAAAAGATAGAAGAAAATGTATTAAAGCAATTTGCTATAAATAAAGTTTTATCTAGTGTTAATGTGACAGAAGATGAAAAAGTAGAATTTTTCGAAGCTAACAAGAGTTCTTTCTCTAAGCCAGAAAGTGCAACTGCTAAACATATATTAGTAGATAGTGATGAAAAAGCTAAAGAAATACTTGCTCAAATAAAATCAGAAGAAATATCTTTTGAAGATGCAGCTGTTAAACATTCTTCTTGTCCATCTAAAGACATGGGTGGTGATTTAGGAACATTCGGTAGAGGACAAATGGTTCCTGAATTTGAAGAAGCTGTATTCTCTATGGCTAAAGGTGAAGTAAGTGAGCCAGTTAAGACTCAATTTGGATATCACATAATAAAATTAGAAGACCTTCAAGAAAGCACAGAATCTTCATTTGATGAAGCTAAAGCTGAAGTTGAAAAAAGTTTATTATACCAAAAGCAAAATGAGGTTTATGGAAATAAAATAAATGCTCTTAATGCTAAATATGGAAACCTTGTAAAATACAACGATTAATCGTAAAACGGCGTATAAAAAAAGCTGTCTTTTCACAATTTTTATTGTAAAAGACAGCTTCTTATATTAAAATTTTAATTTTTAATTTCAGATTTTTATTCTTTTATTATAAAGAACTTAGCTTAAAAAATTTCAATAAGATTTTTAATTATCATTAGCTAGATTTTTATATCCTCGTATTATCTCATAACAATAACCTATAACATCTCTTCTTTTTATTATCCCAATAAATGTATCTTGGTCATCTATAACAGGAATAAAATTTTGATTTAAAGATTTTATAACTAAATCTTCTATATCTGCATTGATGGAAACAGGAGAATTATCCATTTTTCTATTAATATCTGTCACAGGAACATCTTCCAATCCTTTTAAGTCCAGATTTAAGTCGTTTTTTAATGTCCATAAAAAATCACCTTCTGTTATAGTCCCAATGTATTTACCATCCTTACTTATTATTGGAATTGCAGAGTATTTGTGATATTCCATTTTTTCTAGGGCTTGCCTTATAGTGTAGTCTTCATATATATATGCCACTTCACTTTTTGGTGTTAGAAAGAATAATATGTTCATTACACTACCCACCGTTACTGAAAACTTATAAATATTATTGAATATTTATAATGTTACTTTTTTGCAGTAACTTTCTCCTTTCTTATTTTCTAAGTATTCTTAAATACTATACGCTGTAACAAGCGTTTTTCCTTTGGTCATTTTAATCTTGTTTATGCTTTATTAATATTTTTATATGGTCTATCAGTATCACTTATTCTCTTTTTAGCAAAATTAACTAAAAATCAATTGACTTAAACTTAGCCATAATAAATTTACTCTACAATATCAATTTTAACATATTTATCTTATTATTAATGCTTTTATTTTAATAAATTTAATTTATTTTGCAATTTATTTTATTTACAAAAAATGAAAAAACCGCTAAATGATTAGCGGCTTATCTCTCATATTACTAGAACACTAATATATATGAATTTTTAATTATAATCTAACTACGTTAGCAGCTTGAGGACCTTTAGCTCCATCTACTACTTCGAATTCAACACTTTGTCCTTCTTCTAATGTTTTGTATCCGTCTCCAGTTATAGCTGAGAAATGTACGAAAACATCTCCTTCACCTTCTACAGATATAAATCCAAATCCTTTTTCATTGTTAAACCATTTAACTACACCAGTTTTCATTAATAAATCCTCCTAAAAAAACACAATTATTTAGCTACTCTTTTCTGTAACCTTAGTACTACTCTATCATATATAGCTATGTTTGTCAATTATTATTATTTTTATACATTAATAATCATTTTTTTTACTTTATAATATTAAGCCATTATTCTCTTTTATACTTTATTTTTCTTTATAGATTTTTAATAATTTATTTTTATTATATGGAATCTTATGGACTTATCACTCCAACCTAAATCCCATGGAACCAGCATTCTATCAGTATTATGACATGTTACCAAAGGATATCCTCTTGAATCTAATCCTGTTACTGTTGAAACATGTGTTATTCTGCCTTTTTTCTCATATCCGACAAAATCCCCTGGACGTAGATTATAAGCCTGTTTATAAACTTCTTCATAGGAGCCTTTTGCTATTAATGAACCTCTTCCACTATAAAGAGAATAATTTTTAAAGGCTTGTGCATTTACCCATGCTTTTGTACCTGCTCTTTCACTATAATTCCAAATTGAGTTCTTCTTAAACCTTCCACTTTCAAACATTATCTGTGATGCAAAATTCGCGCAATCTCCACCTTCTGGATTATAGTCTCTATAGTTTGGATTAAATTTCATACCATGTTCCTCATCAGCTGCTGCTCCACAGTATTTGTGTGCATAATCTATAGCCTTTTTTTGCTCATCTGTAAGTTGTAACTCTACACCATTTTGTTGACCAATATAGTTTCTTATATCATCAGACTTTATGTTTTCTAAATTTAAAGAATCTGCAAAAGGATCTGTATACCACTCTTTAGTTATGACATATTGATTATCCATAATTTTTACATTTAGATAATGATATGTACCTATTCTAAAGACATTTTCTTTGTCCTTTTGATTTTCATATGAATATTTATACTCAGTCGATACAGAGCAGATTATACCATATAGGTCTTTTTCTTTTTCCTTTATCTTTTTAACCTTAACCTTTGTTTTTATGTCCTTAAATTTTACACCTTGTTTACTGGACCAATTCTCTAAATACTTCATCTTCTTTACTTCATTTTCATAAGCCCAAAGACCAAACTTTTTATCTGTCTCATAAAGACCTTTTAAAATATTTTCATTTTTCTCTAATATTGCCTTATTTCTGTAATCAAATAAGTTTTCAAGCAATAGTTTATATTGGTCTTTTACATCATCACCTTCAACAGTTGCAGATTCTATGACTTTTTCTTCCATATTTTTAATACTTAAATCATTAACTAGAAATACACCTGCTGTAGTAGCTAAAGACAAAAATACAAATGCCATTATACCTTTGATGTACTTATTCTTATTTTTCAGTATTTTCAAAGCTACACCTCCCAAATAGTACACCTTACAAATGAAATTACAAAGAATATTCTGTCACATATAATAATTTTCATATTTAATAATTCTCTATTCTATTATGTCCAATATTAAAAATTAATTGTATCGATACACTGTTTTTTTTACAATTTTTTATTTTATAATCAACTTTTTTCTTTTTTTTATAGTAATATATATGTATATAAATATTTTGGCATCATTATAATTAATACATACTAATGGAGGGTTTTTTATGCAAAAAAAAGTCGCAGCAATTAATGACTTATCTGGAATAGGAAAATGTTCATTATCAGTTGCTATACCTATACTTTCAGCATTAAAGGTTCAATGTTGTCCATTTCCAACAGCTATACTTTCAAGTCAAACTGGTTATCCTGAATTTACTTTTTTAGATTGTACTGATGAAATGGTAAGATATTCAACTGTTTGGAAAAATTTAAAAGTCAACTTTGACAGTATATATAGTGGTTTTTTAGGTTCAAAACACCAGATCGAAATAGTGGCTAATTTTATAAATGATTATCCTAATGCTTTTATCGTAGTTGACCCTGTTATGGGTGATAATGGAGTAATGTATCCAATCTTTACAGAAGAAATGAGACAAGAAATCAAAGAATTAGTTAAACATTCAGATTTAACTACGCCTAATTTAACAGAAGCTTGTTTTTTAACTGGAAATGACTATACAAAAAGTGACTATAATAGAGAAGAACTTATACATATTGCAAAAGCTGTATCTGATTTAGGACCTAGCAAGGTTGTTATTACTGGTATATTAGAAGATGATAATATATTAAATTTAGCCTATGATAGAGATAATGACCATGTATTTTTTACATCAGTTAAGTACAATAACTGCTCTTATAGTGGAACAGGAGACATATTCACATCTATCCTTTGTGGTATGTTAGTAAATAAACACGACTTAGGAGTGGCTGTTAATACAGCAACAGATTTCATATATAAAACTATAAATTATACATCTCAATTTGACACTGATAGAAATGATGGAGTTATGTTTGAAAACTTTTTATCAGATTTAACTAGTATATAAATTTTTAAAAAATTATCCATTTTATAAATACCTATAGACCACAAAATCTAGGTATTTACAAAATGGATATTATTTATTAAATCATTGGTATTTCAATTGTTACCATAGCGCCTCCAGTTTTTATAGAGTTTTCAATATTTAAAATCCCATTATGTTTTTGTACAATATTATTTACAATATAAAGACCCATGCCATAATGAGATTTAGAGTTTCTACTTAAATCTCCTGTATAAAATTGTTCTGTAGCTTTTGACAAATCTGCTTTAGAAAAACCACTTCCACAATCTGTAACCACAAATTTTAAGTATTTATTACTTAGTGATACACTTATGTATAGTTTGCTCTGGCTTGGTGAATAATCTATAGCATTTGAAATTATATTCATAATGGCTCTAAATAACAATTCTTTATCTATAGTTATACTTTCAGGCAAATTATCTTGTTTAGAAAACTCAACATCTAAGTTTTGTGTACGAGCTAATGCTTCTATTTGAATCAAGACATCTTCTATAAATTCACTTACATTAATTACTTCTTTATTTAATACATAACCAGCCTCTGTTTTTGATATGTCTATTAGTGTATTAATATATTTTTCTATTTGGGTGACACCTTTTGCTATGTATTCCATGTACTCTGATAACTCTGGATTTTCATTTATTTCAATTAATAAATCAGTATTTCCATGTATAATAGTCAATGGTGTTTTTATATCATGTGCTAATGCAGATATCTGTTCCTTACGATTTTCTTCTAACATCCACTGTTTTTCTAAAGAATCTTTTAAAGCTGACTTCATTTTATCCATAGAAAAAAGAACATTATTGATTTCACAAATTTTACTAGATTCTACAACAAAATCTAAATCCTGCTGTTCTATTTTTTCTGTAGTATTTTTTAAAAGTTCCATTTCAGCATTTAATTTTTTGCCAAATAATTTTGATAGTATAATAATTTCAATAAGAAATATTATACTAAAAATAATCATTCCTAATATTTCTGGCCTTGGTAAATATGTCCTTAAAGTTGGAGAAACAAATTCTGTTACTAGTTTATATTTTATTATAAAAACTTCATCTTTTTTAAAAAACTTTATATAAGTTTCAGTATATTCATTCTTTTTTTCAATATTGCTCATTAAATTCCATATTTCTTTTGATTCTTTTTTATTAAAGGTGCCTGAAATCAAATTTCCATCTGAAGTATAGACCCCATACTCATATAAATTTGGAATTATATCTTCAGTTACTTTTTCACTTGAGATAATCTTCTCTTTATATTTATTAAATTGTTTTTCTGCATAATTAGCTGGTAATATTACACCTGATGATAATAATACAGAAAATGATAAGATTAAAAGAAGTGCAAATGAAATTGTCATAATAAAGAATAAAGATAAATATTTTATAAAAATAGTTCTTAGTTTTTCGACTTTTTTGTTGTTAGATTTTCTACCTACAAGCACTTTTACCATATCCTCCAAATAGTTTAATTAATTCATAATTAATACCTAACCAGTTTTTTATTTGATTATTTTATATATTTTCATTGCTAAGTTATCTTTTAACATAATAATATAATCTAAATAAACAGTCAATTTTTATTTTATTCTTCTGACTTTTTGCCTTCCCATTTAGAAAACCAAATACATAAAATTACAAATGCTAAAATTGTTACAAAGCCACACATTAAACCTGTTGATTGATATGCTTTAATTGATTCAACTTTTATATATTCAACCGTTTTAGAACTTGAAAAAGATGACCAAATAGTTATAAATCTAACACCCCATGCACAAGGAAAATACTGCCAAACACCAGAACCAAGTCCAGTTAATAATAATGCTGAAAGTAACATTTCAGCTATACCCACTCCAATGGATGCTCCTTTTCCGAACCTTAAACTTAAGAATAAATGTAATATATATTCGAATAAATTACACCCAATTAAAATTAGTATTGAAATCATATAAAAGTTTGATGCAAAGTAATCCTCAGATATACCAAATTTAAAACCTAACACAGACACTAATGTAGCTACAAAACCAAGACATACTAAGATTATATATTTACTTAGAAGTGTGAGATATTTTGGATTAGATGATGTTAACATATGTTTATAATTTCCTGCATAATATTCTTGTTCAACGAACATTGAACACACAACACCTGATAATAAAGGAAAAGCTATTGCTATAACTTGTAAATATGCTACTATCTTGAGTATATTATCAGCTCCTGAAACCTTATAATACCATAAAAATAATCCCATCCCTATTAAAGCAATACCAAAGTGCATTAGTATTATAAAATTTCGTTTTAATTTTATTAAATCAGAACAAAGTATTCTTATTACTTGTCTCATATTACTTCACCTCTCTATTATTAAACCAAGCCCTTGTAACTAAAGCAAATAATGCAAATAAAATAACAGATATTAATATTCCTGGTAAAATGACAACATTATTTAAAAATTCACTTCCCTCTGGTACAGGAAGCCCATTTGGTAGAATATGCAATACAACAGCCATTAATCTTGAAGGAATGGAATGCGGAAATAAATACCATATTCCTGTAGTCGAAAAAACAGAAACTCCAACAATAGTAAAAAACATATTTATTAAAACTGTAACAAAAATCCCAAATTTTGAAGCTAAAAACATACAAAGAGGAATCTGCCACATAAATAGTAAAACAATTAATATAGTTGCAATAATATTTTGACCTATTGAAATAGTTTCTTTATAGATTATTCCAATAAAAACTACACCTATTGCAGAAATAATTGATGCTATAAAACAACAAATAATACAATAAATCATTTTTCCAGTCCAAATATCTTTCATCTCAATTGGTAATGGTAAAATACCACGGTATTTATTTTTTTCATCTTTTAATACTATTAATGAACATATTAAGGTTAATAGTCCTGGAAGAAATGTCATATACCACCAGTTGAAAGCAGCATTTTGCCCTCCACCTAGTCCACAAAAAAGTATACCAAATACTGGAACTATCCATATCAACTTCATGCCAAAAGTTCCCTTCATCTTTTGAAATTCCACTCTAACGAATTTTTCCATATTAATTTCCTCTCTTTCTATTTTCAGCTACTACTTTCATAAAAAGCTCTTCTAAGTTTTCTTCTTTTGATATCTTTCCTTGATAACCTATTACTCCATTAGAAATTATCCCTATTTCATCTACAATTTGCTCAACTTCAGATAAAATATGGCTTGATAAAATAACTGTAATTCCTTCCTTTGGAAAAGAACGAATCAATTCTCTAAGCTCTTCAATACCAATAGGGTCAAGACCATTTGTAGGCTCATCTAAGATTAAAAGTTTTGGGTGATTTAATAATGCAATAGCAATGCCAAGACGTTGCTTCATCCCTAGAGAAAATTGACCTGAACGCTTTTTAAAAGTATCTCTTAAATCAACAATTTTTAAGACTTCTTCAATACGAGAATCTGGTAGACCTAATAAAGTAGTATGAACTTTTAAATTTTCTCTTGCTGTTAAATTTTCATATATAGCAGGAGACTCAATAAGAGAACCAATATATGCTAGGTCTTTTCTAGTCCATTTATGTCCCTCAAACATTATTTTTCCTGAAGTCGCATTTAAAATCCCAGTTATCATTTTTAATAAAGTAGACTTTCCTGCTCCATTTGGTCCTAATAATCCATAAATAGAATTAGGTCTAATTTTTATTGAAATATTATCAACTGCAACCTCATTCTTAAACTTTTTAGTAACTCCCCTTAACTCTAAAATATAATTACTCATAATTTTCATCCTTTCTTTTATCGAACTTGTTTACAAGAATCATTCTAAATCATAAATATAAGGATTTTATAAGGATTAAAAATTAATAAAAAAAATGATGTGTTTTTTTAAACACATCATTTTTTATATTAACTCTATTAATTTTCCATTATAGTATATTTCTACTTCTTCAATCCAGATACTATCATCATCTTCTTGGATGACATTTTTGATAATATTGTTTATAGTATATTTTATATTTTGTTCATTTAAATAATCGTCTTTCCAAGAAACCCTACTTTTTTTATCTGGTTCTATTAAACTTATTCTAACGAGTCTGTCTTTTTCCTTAACTTCTACTTCCATATCTAAACCATTAAAATATTCATTTGATAATGTATCTAAGATTAATTGTAACTTATCTTTAAGTGTACTTTCTACATCAATTTGTAAGTATTTTACTATTTTATCATCTTTTGAAATTATCTCTATGGGTATTTTAGTAGTAGTCTTAGGATTAATTATTTTACTAGTTGCTTCTTCTTCGACACTCTCATCCTTCTTTACAACCGCTGACTCATTAGAATCAACCAATTCAACTGTACTGATGCTATAATCCATACATGCTGTACTCGATAAAGTAGTAGCAATTATTAAAAAACTTACTGCTATTTTATTCATAAGTATCCCTCTCCTAATTCTCTTTCGATACTTATTATACCATAGTATAGATTATATTTTTATACTTTTAAGCCAATTTATCAATTATTGTAGTAAATTATTTACAGTTCTAATCGATTTGAATTTATTTTTATAGTATATTCTTGTTCTAAATTCGACATATTTTTATTCAAAAGCCCTTTTATTTCTCTAATATTTTTATACTTATTACTATGTTCATAGTCAGACGAATCATTACTATATTCTTCATCGCTACTATACTCTTCATCATTATTAAATTCTTCTATTACTTCTTTTGCCTTTATATCACAATTAAATTTATACTTATCTACTGGTAAATTAAGACTTACCTTAGAATTTGGAACTTCTATATTCAGATGCTTAGCAATTGGCAAATTAGAATCTAAATTAAATTCATTATCATAATGTGAATTTCTACTTATTTTTTCATTTATATTTACATTTTCAGGTATATAATCTTCTACATTATTTATAAACACATCTTCATATTCTGAAGATATATCTAATGATTCTGATTCTATATTTACATTTTTAACACCTAAAATTGACTTTGTTGATAAGTCAATATTACTATTAGATATTAAATTCAAAGTCTCTAATTTATTTACATTATTTTCTGTTATAACTCTTCCAAAGCTTCCATAAGAAGTCTTATATGTTATATTATTTGAAGCTACATTATCATATACCAATAAATATGAACTTACACTTGATACATTTACGTCTACATTATTTGGTACATATATTACAAGTTCTCTATAATCATGTGAAAACATATTATCTATAGATGTATTTAGTAATTGGTCGAAATTTTTAATCCTTTTAAGCTGATTTTCATATTTTCTTTCACCTTTTACCACTAAAGTTTTATCTTTTAAAGTAACATTATACTTGTAAAACTCATTATTTCCTTTTGTTGTTACACGCACATCTTCACTTGCATGTTTCTTTATCGTAATATTTATATTGTCAACAGATACATCTAACTTGTCAATATTTACTTTTTCTTGATAAAGTTTATTTTCTTTTTTAAATTCAGCTTCCTTTTCTAGCCCAAAGTTTATTAAGCTTGGCATAACTAAAATACCTGACCATGTCGTTCCAATTATGCCTATTACCAATAATACTGCAGCAAATATGGCAAGTTTCTTATTCATGTTTATCTTCTCCTTTCTTATCATCTAAATCTTCAAAATCCTTATACATTGCCTCAAAGTTTATACTATCATCATAATCATCAGTTTTTTTAATACTTTCTTCTTTTGTATTATAATAGTCATTACTATATAAATCTTCATTAATATCTTTATTCAAGTCTTCATCTCTTAAAATATCTTTATTTCTTTTTTCCATTTTTTCATTTGCATTTATATAAATATTTTTTCTCTTTATCCAATTTATATAGCTACCTAGCAACTGTTTCCCTAATTTTATAACAAACAGTAAAATTTGCCATGCAAGTATTTCAAGTCCTACAAATGCTATAATCGCAAATATACAAAACATCGTAATATCTGGAACCATTGTTATAAACTTAATCACAAATGGAATTGATATAACAAAAGCAATCAATGTACATATTAATCCAATAGCGACAGATATAATTGCACATACGAATGCAAATGCTGGAATAATTAAGAATAAAGATAATACTACTAATAATACCTTTATAACTTGCCTAGATAAACCTCCAACACCTTCTTCTATGCTTGGTGTAAGCTTATCATTTATATTTTCCTTTGATTTATTGTATTTTTCTTTAGCCTCATCTTTTAAGATAGAATAACCCTTTTTCATATCTGACTTAAATTTACTAAATTTATCGTTTAAAACATCTGTATTTATTATTTTTTCTTCTTCAGTATCTTTTTCTTTAGTCTGTAAGATAAGTTCTCTTGCTATAGATTTTGGTGAACCAAGTGATGCTATTATCTCCATATCACTCTTTCCTTCTATAAGACCATCTACAAAATACTCTTCATAATCTCTCAATATATCATTAACTTCGCTCTCAGAAAAATCTTTTTTTAGATAATCCTTTAAAATTTCAAGAAACTCAGTTTTATTCAAGTTCATTACCTCCCTCATCTTCACTTATTAAAATCTCAACAGCCTTTACAAATTCTCTCCACTCTTCCATTAGATTGGATAAATTTTCTTTTCCTAGTGAAGTTATTCTATAGTATTTTCTAGCAGGACCTTCATTAGATTCTAGTATATATGTTTCGAAATACAAATCTTTTGTAAGTCTTCTTAGAATAGGATATATTGTTCCTTCATTTACATCTATTACTTTAGAGATATTATGTACTATTTCATATCCATACATATCCTTTTTAGATATTAGTGCAAGTACACAAATTTCTAAAACACCCTTTCTAAATTGTGTGTTCATATACTCCATCCTTTCTTTAAATACACAGTATTGTGTTTTACAAGGTACTATGTTAAAACTTCTTATATTTTCATAATAACACAGTACTATGTCTTACACAATAGTTATTTTTAAATATTATTGTTGATTAAATTCTTCTATAAATGTATAATACTCTAATCAGATATATTTTATGAAAGTGGTGATAAATTGGCTAAAACGAAAGAAGATAAAACAATATTAATCTTAACTGCTCAATTTGGTGCTGGCCATATAAGTGCTGCAAAAGCAGTAAAAGAATGCATTATTGAAAAATATAGTAACTACAATGTTGTTATACAAAATTTTATAAATGCAAGTATACCTATGATGAATAAGCCTATGGTAAAACTTTATGAGAACAATACAAAATATACTCCAGGATTATATAATTACTATTATTATTTTAAGAAATCGTTTGATTCAAGACATGATTTCTCTCATAAATTATATACACCTAAACTTTCTGAGTATATTTCTGATATAAATCCAGATTTAATTATCTCTACATTTCCACTAGCAGCTGCTTGTGTAAATAATTTTAAGATAAAAAATCCTGATATAAATATACCAACACTTACAGTTATAACAGATGTTGTAGATAGTATGGAGTGGGTTTTTGAGCATACAGATTTGTATTTTGTTCCATCTCCTGAAATAAAAAATAGATTTTTTCAAAAGGGGATAAATCCAGACTCTATAAAGGTTACTGGTGTTCCTGTAGATAAGAGATTCCAAATTGAAAGTAAAGAACTCTGTCATGATAAATACAGATTACTACTTCTTGGAGGAGGACGAGGTCTGTTCGATATAGATGAGGATTTTATGCATTGGATAGACGAATTTATTGAAGAACATATTGATTCTATAGAAATTACAATAGTTACAGGCAAAAACAAAAAATTATATGACACATTAACTTATAAAAAACCTTTAAAAAATATAAAAGTACTTGGATTTGTAAATGATATGTATAATCTAATAAGAGAATGTGACTTAATGTTAACTAAACCTGGAGGAGCAACTATATTTGAAGCTATCCAGTCACAAACTCCAGTACTTGTAAAAATGCCAAAGGTCGGACAAGAGATTGAAAATGCTAAGTTTATAATAGATAAAGGACTTGGGATGATTTATAGTGATGACTTAGACCTTAAGAATATATTTTATAAATTAGTATCAAATGAATTTGACTCTATAATAAACTTTATGAAGAAAAATTTAGAAGAGTTTAAAACAGTCATTCACCCAGATGAAATTGCTGATTATATCTCAGAATTAATAGATACTCATTACAATTAGTATGTTATTATAAAACTTAAAATAATAAAACCAAAGGCAATCAAGTATGCTTTCATATTTGAGATTTTACTCAAAATGACCTAAGCATACTCGATTGCCTTTATAATATTAGAATCAAGTTACTAATTTATCTTAGTATATATTTTTCTTGTATTGCATATACAGTTGTTGTATTTCTTCCATACTTCTTTTTAATTCTATTTGTAAATCTGAAGCAGTCTGATAATCTTTATTTTCTACAGCTTCTCTTACTCTAGTAAATAGAGATTCTCTAGTTAAAGTGTCCTTCATAATGTTGAACTTCAAATCTGATATTGAATTCCAAACCACTTCATCAAGTGCATCCATATTTTCTTTTGTGTGTATTTTGACAATACTTCTTATCTTTTGTATTCCAGCCTCTATTATTCTAGTTTTTAATTTTTTTTGCCACTTATCTATTGCTCCAACCTTAAATGATTCTATTATACTATCAGTAAATACATCACCTTGTTTTAAAGATTTTAATTTTGAAGCATATATTTCTAAATTTTTCATATTTTCATAAACTGTAGCTGGAGGAGTTCCAAATCTTGCATTTCTTTCTTCTAAGCTATAATGCTCAAATACATCATTTTCATCTCTATATGCTCTATCTTTTTCTAAATAGAATCCTTCTTCACCTACATTTTTAGACAATTCTTTTTCAAGTTCTTTTGTACTAAGACCACTCTTGGCTGCTGCTTTTATACCATCTAACATTGTCTGATAACACCCTGCTATTACTAGATATGTATTAGATAAAGGACTTGGTGATCTTAATTCAAATCTTACAGTCTTTGGATTTTTCATGTCTCTTATTAATCCAACAAGTACTGACCTATTTCTTGATGGAATCTCATAACTATGACCTAAAGATGTAACTATACATACAGGTGCCTCAAATCCAGGAACTAATCTATTAAATCCATCATTAGAAGCTGTTACAATTGGATTTAATACTTCATAATTGTAAAGAAGTCCCATAAGGGCCCCATATCCTAGTTCACTTAGATAATCTTCTTTTAAATCTTTTGGGGCAAATAGATTTCTGATACTTCCATCTTTTAGTCTTGCACTTACTCCTACATGTGTATGTCCACCACTTCCTGCAACTCCATGAATTGGTTTTGCTTTAAACGTAACTTCTAGTCCATGTGATGTAAATACATCTTCTATAACGTCTCTTACTAATAATTCATTATCTGCTGCTTGTAATGGTGTAGAAAACTTCCAAGAAACCTCTAGTTGCTCCATAGCATGATTTGTTCTTCCATCTATACTAATAGAACTTTGTATCCCTCCAACCTCTTTATGAGCCATTTCAGGGCTTACACCTAGTTTTTGAAGTATTATCAAACTTTGCTCTAAGCAAGTTCTTATGATACCATGAGTTCTTTTCCAGTATTGCTCTTTTAGGCTTTGTGATACATATAATTTCTCTAAGTCAGCTTTATCTTCAGGAGTATTAACCCAAAACTCAAGTTCTGTAGCTGCTGTTAACATTATTTCTTCTATATCATCTACTGAATCTATTCCTATGTTATTTAATACATGTGGGTATTCTCTAAATATCTCAAACATAGATTTTTTGAAATACTTGTCTGCTTTTTGAAGCACTCCTCTTGAACATACTTTTTTGTTATCATGTATTAAAAATGCAGGTATCTTTAATGTTCCAACAGGTAAACCTACTTCTTCGTCTATATATTCCATATTGTAATCTACATACCAATGACAACTTTTATCTGGCATTAAATCAACTTTTGCATTATTTAATGTCGCTATGTTATAAAGTTCAACACTCGAACCATCAGTCTGTATAGCTGATTCTAAAAATTTATCTATATCTTCTAAAAATATTTCTACAGGAATCTTTTCATCTGTTGCATTTCCCCCTAAGTCAACACCCATTAAGGAAACAAATCTTATATTTTTATTGTTTTTTAGGATTTCTCTTATTTCTTCATTAGTATGTTTATCTTTCTCTATTACATATAATAGACTATCCATTTTTTCACTCTCCCATAATTTTTATGTAAATTTTATTTTGTTAAATACAAGATAAAATTCATTTTTACTTACATTTATGAATTTTTCTTGCAAAATATTCGTATTTTATTCGTGTTTTTATTTATATTATTATATATCAAGTACAAAAAGTTCGCAATATTTTTTATTGGAAAAAATATTCTACATACAATAGTTTAACATTTTTATAAATATAGGGTATACTAAAATAAAAGTATTTTTGTTTAAAAATTTAATTTGACTTATAATATAATCTATAGTAGCAATAATAAAAAAATTTAGGAGATAAACTTTATGGAATACATAATTTTCGATTTGGAATTTAATCAAGGATTTGATAAAAAATTTAACAAGACTGTATCCAATGAAAAGTGTCCTTTTGAAATCATACAAATAGGAGCAATTAAATTGGATTCTAAATTCAATATAATAGATACATTTAATAGCTATGTGAAACCTACAATATACAAAGAAATACACCCTTTTATTAGTCGCATGACTAATATTAAAGATTCTGATTTTAATGGTTCACCTACTTTTCCTGAAGTTTACAACAAGTTCATAAAATTTATATCATCACAAGACCCTATATTATGTGTATGGGGAGCTGGAGATTTAAAGGAATTGTACAGGAACATTAATTACCATAAGCTAGCATCAAATACCTTACCTAAGTCTTATATTAATATTCAACAGCATGCATCTAAATATTTCAATAACCCAGCAGGAAAAAGTATTGGATTACAAAATGCTATTTCCTTATTGCAACTCGATGAAAAAATGTCTTATCACAACGCTTTAAACGATGCATACTATACTGCTAAGGTCTTTATTAATATATACAATCCAAGTATAGTGCCAGATATATATGTGTATACAAGCATTAGACCTAAAACTATAAAATATTCTAATAAAAAGAAAGTTGATTATGATAAGTTATTTGATGAATTTAAGAAGATTTTAAATCGTGAATTGAGTAAAGATGAGAAAAGAATTATTAACTTAGCTTATAACATGGGAAAAACAAATCAATTTGCATTAGAAAATGCTACTCAAAGAAAAAACAAATAGAATTTACTTAGGTTAAAAATAGGCATGTAGATTAAAACATAATCATATTTAAATGTATATCTACAGCCCAATTTTTATCCTTATTAATCTTTATTTTATCTCTAATTCAACTGGACAATGGTCTGAACCTAGTACTTCAGTGTGAATATTTGCACCTATCAATCTATCTTCTAATTTCTTAGATGTACAAAAATAATCTATTCTCCATCCTGCATTATTTTTTCTTGCATTAAATCTATATGACCACCAACTATAGACACCTTCTTTATCAGGATTAAAGTATCTATATGTATCTATGAACCCACTATTTAATAGTTTAGAAAATTTTTCTCTTTCTTCCTTAGTAAAACCTGCATTTTTCATATTATTTTTAGGATTTTTTAAATCTATCTCTGTATGTGCAACATTCATATCCCCACATACAATTACAGGCTTCTGATTATCTAATTTAACTAAATAGTCTATAAAATCATCTTCCCATCTAGTTCTATATTCTAATCTCTTCAACTCAGATTGAGAATTTGGTGTATATACAGTGACAAAATAAAAATCTTCAAATTCTAAAGTTATGACTCTACCTTCCTTATCATGTTCTTCTATATTTATTCCATACATTACTTTTAAAGGCTCTTTTTTTGTAAATATAGCAGTACCTGAATAACCTTTTCTCTCAGCATAATTCCAGTATTGAAAATATCCTGGTAAATCTAATTCTATTTGTCCTTCTTGTAATTTAGTTTCTTGTAAGCAAAATATATCTGCATCAACCTCTTTGAAAAAGTCTAAAAATCCTTTCCCAACACAAGCTCTTATTCCATTAACATTCCATGATATAAATTTCATATTATACTCCTCATCTAAACAGTAAATTTCTTTTAATTTTTTCATTTGTTTTTATTTTAACAACACGACACTATAATTTTATCTAAAAATTACTATTTACTTAATACCTTAAAAATATATATTTTAATCAATTTTTAATTTTTTTGTTAACTCTTCAGGGATTATTGAGGAAACATACATATTTGTTCCAAGCTCGAATCCTCCAAAATTATATTTTCTTGGGATTATATGCATATGAACATTAAAATATGATTTTGTTTCAATATTTGTTGGATGAGTGTGAATACATAAGTTAAATGGCATATATCCATTGACATTGTACAGTTTCTTAAATAACTTCTCAAATATCATGGAAAGTTCTTTTACATTATTATCATTTAACTCATCAAATTTTATTTTATCTTTAAATATTACTCTTACTTCTCCACTATATTTAGTTGCATATGGAACAAGCACTATAAAAGCTTCTCCATTATAAACAACTCTTGTATTTAAATTTATTTCATTTTCTATTAAATCATCATACAAAGAGCTATTATTACTATCATAATACTCTTTTGAAACTAATAATTCATTAGTAATTTCAGGAGGAATAAAGGACATAGACAGTATCTGAGCATGTGGATGCATTAAAGATGCGCCAGCTTTTCTCAAGAAGTTTTTAAAGATACTAACATACTCTACTTTGTCATTTTTCGACATTTCTCTAAATCTGTCTCTATACATAAAAAAAACATCTTCAAATTCTTTTTGATTCATGTTATAAAAATTACTATTATGTTTATCGCTCTCTATCATCACTTCATGAATACCATATACATCTCTTGCCATATCATCAATTATAGGAAATTTATTATAAATAGACTTCACAAGCCATCCTTCTTCACCCTCTATTTCAAATAGTGTATCAGTTGCATAAGCCTCATTTCCCTTACAAAATGGGCATCCTTCTTCATATTCCTTAGTATCTTCATCTTCATTTGGTATATCTGCTGTATCCAAAGGTCTTTTCAATCTATCAGTAGCAAATATAACAACATCATTAGTAATTGGATCTATTCTTAATTCTTTCATAATTAACACCTCTTAGTTAATAGCCTTTAATATAATTATATGATATTTATCGTATCTGTTAAATAAATTTATAATATTTTTTATAAATTTGCGTATTTACCCTTATATATTTTTATCTATAAATAGAGGATTATAACAAAAAATTACTATCTATACACCAAAACATTATCTTATCATAAATTAATTTACCGATGTATAATTTATTGGCATGGACACAGGTATTTCACTGTAATTTGTTAAAAGTTTATTTTAGAGCTATATTAATTTTTTTTGATGATTTTTACCTATAAGTATGTTATTATTATCTTGTAAAGATGTCTTGTATTCAAACATACAATTTACATAATACAATATACGTATTTAAATTAAATAGGGGGTATTAAAATGAATTATTCAAACAGAGTTAGTGCAATGCAGGCCTCTCCAATCAGAAAACTTGTTCCATTTGCACAAGCAGCAAAAGATAGAGGAATCAAAGTATATCACTTAAACATAGGACAACCAGATATAAAAACTCCTAAAGGGTTTTTTGATGCTGTTAAAAACTTTGATAGTGAAGTCTTAGAATATGCTACATCAGAAGGTATTCCAGAATTATTAGAGGCACTTCAAAACTATTATAAAACTTATGATATGCATTTTGAAAAAGATGAATTACTAGTAACTAATGGTGGTAGTGAAGCTTTACTTTTCACTATGATGGCAGTTTGTGACCCAGGGGATAATCTATTAGTTCCAGAACCATTCTACACTAACTACAATGGATTTGGTCAATGTGTAAATGTAGAAGTTAATGCTGTTACAACAAAAGCGGAAAACGGTTTCCACCTTCCATCTAAAGAAGAAATAATGTCTAAAGTGGATGATAAAACTAAAGCTATAATTCTTTCTAATCCAGGAAATCCAACTGGTGCAATCTATACAAAAGAAGAACTTAATATCCTAGCTGAAATAGCTAAAGAAAAAGATTTATGGATAATAGCAGATGAAGTTTATAGAGAATTTGTTTATGATGGACTTGAGTACACAAGCTGTGGTAACTTAGAAGGTGTACAAGATAGAGTTATCATAATAGACAGTGTTTCTAAAAGATACAGTGCTTGTGGTGCTAGAATTGGTTCTATCGCTTGTAAAAATAAAGGTCTTATCGCTCAAATACTTAAATTATGTCAAGGAAGACTTTGTGTTCCTACATTAGAGCAAATAGGAGCTGTTGAATTATACAAAACTCCAGTTTCTTATTTCAAAGAAGTTAATGAAGAATACAAAAAAAGAAGAGATGTATTATACAATGAATTAATGAAAGTTGATGGCGTTATATGTAAAAAACCAACTGGTGCTTTCTATATAGTTGCTAAATTACCAGTTGAAAATGCAGAAGATTTCACAATCTGGATGTTAAAAGAATTCAACAAAAACAATGAAACAGTTATGGTTTGCCCTGCTGAAGGATTCTATGCTACTCCAGGTTTAGGACGTGACGAAATAAGATTGGCTTACATCCTAAATGAAACTGACCTTCATAGAGCTGCTACATTATTAAAAGAAGGTTTAGAGCAATATGTAGCTTTACACAAATAAATTCTTGAAATATTAATTTATATAAATTTAATGATATAAAAATATCCCCTTTTCAGATGTTATTTGAAGAGGGGATATTTTTTCTATTTAAATTCTTCTTTATTTAATATATATTGAAGAGTATTTATTGCCTCTAAATACTTTCTTCTATCTTCTTCAGTCAATTTAGAAAGCTTTTCTCCTAGACCATCACTTAATTTATCCATAAAATCAGAAGCTATATTGCCCCCTTCTTCAGTAATATCAATTAAATACTTTCTTCTCTGAACCTCCCATGACTAAAGTCACAGGGTTCCTGTTTCATAGAATCTTGCATACTGAAATATGTCTTACCAATTCTCCACAGGCTATCCCCGTAGTTCCTACGGTTCTTACATAAGTTATTTATTTTAAACTGTTATTAGTCTTAGTCCTTCTTTTAATATATTTATACTTGCATTTATATCTCTATCATGAGTTACATTACAACAAGGACAAATCCATTCTCTTACAATACTACTCCTTAAAAGGTGCAGTCTATGGAATCTATAAAGAAGATGGTACGAAAGTTACCACCATCACAACAGACGAATACGGAAAAGCTATTTCTTCAAATATTAAGCTAGGAAAATACTATGCTCTTGAAAAACAGCTCCAGCAGGTTATGTATTGAATCAAAACAAGATTCCATTTGAGTTAAAATATGCAGGTCAAACCGTAGATACTGCGGTTCAATCTACTACTGTAAAAGAAGTCGTTATCACTGGTGGCTTTGACCTTGTGAAGTTTGGAAACTATGACTGGCAAACAACATTAGCTAGTATCTTAAATCCAAAAGAAATCATTGAGAAACAGGTTGTTGATACGAATAGCATTGAGAGTTTTGTAGAATCCTTTAGCAAGGAATATTTTTCATGGCAACAGTCGCAAGATTCACAGGACAAACGAATTGAACGTTTGAAGAATTATCTGACTGAAAACCTACAACAGTTGAATACTGAAATGGTTCGCTCGGATATTCCTACTAGTTCTATTGTCAACAGCTTTCAAGTATGGAGTGTGACACAGAACAATGAAGAAAATGCCTATGATGTACTCTTTTCAGTAGGACAACAGATTTCAGAGGGCGAGAACAAAAAGAATATCGCTTCCACCTATACTGTTACTGTCTATGTAGATGAAGTAGGCAATATGGTAATTATTAAGAACCCTACCATTGACAGCAAGCCACAAAAGGCAAGCTATGAGCCTGTACTTTCTGATAGTGACGGAACGGTGGACGCAAATACAACAGATGAAATTAATAGTTTCCTAGACACATTCTTCAAACTCTATCCTACTGCAACAGAAAAAGAGCTATCTTACTATGTAAGTAATCAAGCACTTGATGTAATTAATAAAGATTATGTATTTGTGGAACTTGTGAATCCTGTTTATACACAAGTTAACAATCAAGTGACTGCTATTGTAACAGTGAAATACCTTGATAAGGAAACCAAAGTTACACAGTTTTCCCAGTTTGAGCTTACTTTGCAGAAAAATGACAACTGGAAAATAATAATGGAATAGTTTCTATGTAAATATATTTTTACTACCTTACCTAACTAATTGAAAGATGATATAATTTAATCAAAGATTTGGTAAGGAGGGATGAATATACATTTAATTGATTTTATGAATGAAGATATTAAAAAGAAGCTTGTTAAAAAAACGTATAAAAAGAAAGAGACTATTCTTTTTGCTGAGCAAGAAAATGAATATGTAATTCTTATGATTGACGGTATTGCAGAAGCATTCATCTTAAATGTGAAAGGAAACATCTCAACTATTCATCTTTATAGAAGTGGTAGTTTTTTTGGAGAAATGGAACAATTTAATGATGGGAAAAAACCCGTTGAAATTGTCGCTTTCACAGATTGTAATGTATATAAACTTCATAGAGATGATTTTTTAAACTGGTTAAGGGGAGATTTTGAAGCTACAAAATTTCTGATTCGAGAAATATCTAGTAAATTAGTTGTAAATGCTGAATTAATTGAAGAATTATCATCTTTAAGTGTTAAAGAACGACTTCTGAGGTGTATATCCTTACACTATTATAGAAGTGAATTAAATCTGCTTACCAAAAAACAGCTTGCTAGCGAAGTAAACGCTCCAATTAGAAGCATTAATCGTGCTATAAATGAATGTGTACAAGAACATCTAATTGCTTATGAAAACAAAAGATTTAGTGTAATTAATCAGCGAGAGGTATTAAAGAATCTTCCTACAACATAAGTATAATTTCAAAAAAGTATTGGATAATAATTATTCAATACTTTTTTATTTCGGGTCAAGTGACCTATTTTTTTTTATTTCTTCATTATATAATACTCCTATGCATAATTATGTTGGATTGATAGCTAATAAAAGAAAGTGAGAGGTGTTATATTATGACTAAAACACAACAGGAAATGATACAAAACGTATTAGAATTTTCAAAAAGAGATAGTAGGATAATAGGACTTGCAATTAGCGGTTCTTATATCACAAAATCGTTAGATGAATATTCTGATTTGGATTTTCTGATTGTAGCAGATGATAAATCCTATGAAGAAGTTATCGAAGAGAGATTACTTATTGCGGAACAGTTTGGAACATTAGTTTCTGCTTTTACTGGCGAACATGTTGGAGAACCTCGATTGATAATTTCCCTCTATGATTCCCCTGTTCTTCATGTTGATTTTAAGTTTACAACCTTAGATGGTTTACTAGATAGGGTTGAAGATTCAGCTATTCTCTATGAAGAAAACAACTGCATAACAGAAATTTATTCTAAAAAAGAAGCATACTTCCCAACTCCAGACTTACAGTGGATTGAAGATAGATTTTGGATTTGGGTTCATTACGCTTGCACTAAGATTGGACGTAGAGAACTATTTGAAACAATTGATTTTTTATCTTTTTTAAGACAATCAGTACTTGCCCCATTAATACAGCTTCTCTTAGGTAAATTACCTCGTGGAGTTAGAAAAATTGAATTGGACGCACCCCAATATATTGAATCATTAGAAAAGACGGTTGCTACCCATGAATATGAAAGCTGTGTTAATGCATTGCAGGCTACTATCAACCTGTATCTTGAGTTAAGAGAGGAATTATCACAAAGTCCTATTATCCGAAAGGTTGAAGCTGAAAGGGTTGCATTACAGTATTTTCAAGATTTAATCAAATAAACCCAAAGTAAAAAAACATTGAATAGTAAATTTGAAAGTAACAGTATGGAGGATAACTATGAGTGATATTTTAAGTAGAATTACAAATAAAATTGGGGATAAGAATATAGTTGATAAGTTATCAGCTCTATCAAAATCAGATTTGAACTCACTTCTATTAGAAGTGTTTGATAGACAAGCAAATACTTTAACTGCAACTGATATTCTAAAGTCATACCAACTAAATAGATTTACTATCCCTAGTGGTATAGATCCAGAAGAAATTCATGCTTTGGAATCAAAATTATTGAGAAAAGCATTCAATATGGATATCAAGACGATTATGCTTTCTCCCTCTGCTCCATTAGGTAGCTGTAGCGTTTTTGGCTCCGTAGATCAATATAACGTAGTAAGTGCTCTACGAGGGACAGAAACACTTGCAGACCCCTCAAATATGTTGGCAATAATTATTGCTGATAAATTAAAAAGAAAAGAAGAAAATAATACCATACCTATCCACATGGCTACTACTGCTAGGGCAATAAGAGCACAAAATTTTGTAGGTAAAGGTCTATATTCACATTTTGGCTTATATTGTATGGTTTCATCTGGTATAGATACAGGGTCTTACACTTGTGAAAAAATGTTGTTAGAAAAGCACTTAAACTATTATAAAGATATATTAAGTGAAATAGAAAATGTTCGTTTCTCTATTATTCTACGCAAAAGAAACGGATACAAAGATAATGACGGATTTTTCGACAGAATGGTTGAAACTATCAAACTTATTTTTCCTAATATAGAGTTATCAATTCATAATGATGATGTTGATAATAATTATTATAAAGGTATCAATTTCAAATTATCGGTCAAACAAGGAAATGAAACCATTGAAATAGTTGACGGTGGATTTGTTGACTGGACTTATCAAATGCTTGGAAATAAAAAAGAACGCTGTTTGATAAGTGGTATTGGCTTAGAAAGATTTCTTGTAGCTGTTTCATAAAAGGAGAAGAAAAATGGAACTTATAGAGTGGGATTATGCTTATATTACCGATTTAGTTGAGTTTGCGAATGATAAAGAAATTGCAAATAATCTTCGTGACAACTTCCCCCACCCTTATAAGGAGCAAAACGCTAGAGATTTTATTAGTTTTTGTTTGGCAACTCCAGATGTTAAACAACTTAGCTATGCTATTTTTTATCAAGAAAGGGCTATTGGAAGTATCTGCCTAACATTTGAAGAAGATACCTCTATTAATAAAAATGCTGAATTAGGTTACTGGCTTTCTAGGAACTATTGGGGCAAAGGGATAGCAACAAATGCAGTAAAAGAAATATGCAAAATTGCCTTTGAAAAATACAACCTTAACAAAATTCATGCTAATGTATATTCCTACAATAGAGGGTCAAGTAAAGTATTGGAAAAATGTGGTTTTAAGATTGAAGAATACTGTCACAATTCCATAATAAAGAATAGAAAAATGCCGATACTCCTTGTAGATACATGATATATCGGCATTTACCAACTTATGAAAAAATAATCAAATTTAATATAAGTTTTTTTTATGACAAACTATACAATAAAATTAAACTACTAATTAAAGATACTTTTTTATTTACAAAGTATTTGCTATCTGTTGAATTGTATTTTTCAAATCTAAAATCCCATATCCTTGTGATACATTAGGATATGTATATATATCAAGTTTTGTTGCTCCCAATATTAAATATGTTTTTAAAACTTGTGTAAATAATGATAACCTTGGTATATTATCTTGTTTTTCTAGATATTCCATTAATAAAGCTAAGACACCAGTAACTATAGAACTACTAATACCTGTTCCTGTTCCTGTATTATATGTTCCGTTTTTGTATGTAGATATTATGTCTACACCTGGTGCTACTATATCTGGTTTAATTCCTCTTCCTCTAATTGGACCTTTTGAAGAACCAATCCACATACTATCTGTTTTATTGTTAAATGTACCCACTGTGATTACATCATCACTAGCTGCATACATCGTTATTGTCGCAATTGAATCAGGGTCTAGAAATCTTGTATCTGGAGCTATCAGGTTTTTATTCGGTAAATATATATCATATTCTCCTCCTATTACAAGTTCTGAAGTCAATCTTAAAGTCCATACTCCAGGTTTTATATCTCTTAACTTTATCTCCAAGTTTTCTTTTCCAGAAGTGATATATGGATAAATAAATCGCATTGCATAAGTAGTATTTTCTAAGTTGAATTTTCCTCTATATACATAAAAGTCTGGAGAATATCTTATATCATGACTAACTTCACCTGAAGGAGATATTATCTGTGCTCCTATTTTATCTGGACCATTTGTATTTAGTGTTATATCAAGTGCATAGTCATCCCCATCTTGTATTATTACATCTTGTACTTCACCTACACTACTAAATCTGCCAGAATAATGAATATCTGTATTGCCTTGATTACCTGCACCACTGACTACTACCACACCAGCACTACTCAACAGATTAAAAGTATCTAATATCGAAGTAGTTGCTACAGCACCTGATTTAACTCCAATAGTTAAATTTATTATTATAGGTTTATTTTCTGTTCTTGCTATATTAGTAACATATGTTATAGCAGCTAGAAAATCTGAAACACTGTAATTTATCCTTCCAGCATAATAAGTATCCACATATGATTTTAATTTAACCACTATTAAGTCTGATTCTGTAGTAATACCTCTATACTGTGAATTTACCCTTCCATTCCCAACCAATATACCAGAAGCCAAAGTTCCAGTACCTATATTATCTTGACTTAAACTACCATCATTTCTACTTATAGCTATATTTAACTCACTTCTTGTAAATTCACTTCCAAAAATAAAACCTTCTGGAGGTGGATTTGTATTTGCTTCTTGGTCCCATAGTTTTAAAACTTTACTACTTCCATCCGCATTTATAAAGTCAGGATGTAAGTAATCTATGCCTGAATCTATAACTGCCAGTAAGATTCCTCTTCCTGTTATATCATTGTATGGATTTTCATAGATATATTCAGTTTCGGCAGCTTTAGTGATAGTTTCTCCGTTATTTACATTGTTAGTTATATCAATCAAACTACTCATGGGAGCTGACTCTTCCCACCATGCTACTTGCAATATGTTATTTAAAATAGTTTCATCAAAATCCATAGGTACATATATTACTGCAAGCTGGCTATTCAAAACCATATACCTATTTATACCATTTTCTTGGAGTGCAGTTTCTATATCACCTTGATAAATTATACAATAAGATTTTTCCATAACTCCCTCCTACCTTAACACATCAAACATACCCCTAACATCTAAAGAACCATATCCGGCACTTGTATTTGGATATACTGTATTTAAATTTTTCTTAGCCCCAGCTTGCATAAATGTTTTTACTTTTTGAACATATGCTTGATTTGGATATCTACCATCAGCAAAAGTATATTGAAAATACATTGCAGCAGCTCCTGCAACATGTGCACTTGCTGCTGCTGTGCCAGTTATAGTTGCATATTTATTTCCAGGATAAGCTGCTATTATATTTACTCCTGGTGCTACTAAATCTGGCTTCAATCTATTTTCAATAGTTGGTCCTCTTGATGAACTTTGCCATAAACTATTATTAATAGTGTTATACGCTCCTACAGTTATTAAATCATCTTGAATAGCTGGATAATTTATAGTAAAAAAAGGGTCAACTTGTCTAAATCTAGTTCCACTTTTTATAAGCACTCTATTTGGTAAATACAAGTTATATATACCATTTATAATATAAACCCCAACTAATCTGATTTTCCATACCCCTCTTTTAGCATTTCTCAAAGTAATATTAGTAAACTGCTGACCTGAAAAAGTAGTTGGATATACATATGTTATAGAATAATAAGTTCCTTCTAAATCAAATAGACCAGTGACTCTATTGTAACTTGATACACCTACACTTTTACTTTCTTCACCTGAAGGTGATACTATTATTACATCTGCCTTATCTGGTTTGTTTAACCAAAGTTCTAATGATAATTCTTCTTCATCTTCACTTAACTCTAACTCAATATCAACAGAGCCACCTGCATGTAGTATTCTTCCAGATGTATGTGTTTGTGTATTACCCTCATTTCCTGCCCCTGCTGTTATACATAGACCCCTTGTAAAGAAAGCTTTTTCACTATTACTCCTATTAGTTAGGCCAGCTAGACTACTGCTACCTAAAGATACATTTATAACTACTGGTCTTCCAAGTTCAAAAGCTTTTTTATATGCATACTGAGACGCAGCAAATAGCATCGCACTATTATAAAAACCATCTATCTTGCCAAGTTTTATTATTATTAATTCTGCATCTTCTGCTATCCCTGCATATTCACTATTTACATTTCCCAATCCTGCACATATACCACTAAGCATTGTTCCTTGACCAACTTCATCCTGAGATAGACTAGGGTCATTATTTGCAATAGCTCGATTTATATCTTCTCGTGTATATTCTGTTCCAATATAAAAACCTTCAGGTGGACTTCCTTCTTTGGTTTGGTCCCATAAATATACTATCTTTGAAGTTCCATCTGGATAAATAAAATCTTTGTGTAGATAGTCTATTCCTGTATCTGCAATCGCTATTAGAGTACCCCTTCCTGTTATTGTAATATTTGGATTGTTTTTAAAGAAATTTACACCTATCTCTTCTGTTGCAACTATACCACCAAAAGTCCCTTGATTAATAGTTCCAAGTAATGACATCTTTATAGTTGATTCTGACCTTATAATTGATGGAAGTTCCAATATCCTTTGTATACTATTATAATCAGAAGCATCTATAGGTAATATGCCTAATGAATCGCTTAATTTAATAAAATTAGAGCCCATACCTAAAGCATTTAATTCACTTTCAAATTCAGGAGTATGAATTATATTTATTCCTGCCAGAACCCCAGTTTGTCTATTCATATCCTCATTACAAAAACTGTCTAAGCTAATATCATTTTTTATATTATTATAACCATCTATAAGTTTATAATTATTTTCTTCATCTTTAAATGATTTGTTAACACTTCTATATACAATACCATCAGTCTCCAAGTCTTGATTTATATTAGATAAGGTGTATAAATCTATATCTGCTAAACTTAAAAATCCAAAGCCTGATGAATTGTTTGGGTAAGATTGATTAGTTAATCTTCTTGCCCCTTTTAAAAGTAATGCCCTTAATTTCTGAGAGTATAAAAATAAATCATTTCCATTTACAATTCCCCACTCCATAAATAATGAACAGACACCTGTAACATGAGGAGTAGCCATACTAGTTCCACTTAATGCTCCACTTGTACCTCCTGGTAAAAAAGATATTATGTCTTCTCCCGGAGCCAATAAATCTGGCTTAAATACACCTAATTGTGTATCTCCTTCCCCAGAAAAAATGGATACTATATCTGTTCTTGAATTAAAACTACCTACTGTTATAACTCTACTTGCTGTCCCAGGAACTGTTACAGTAAGTTCTTGAGTAGGAATCAGAAATCTAGTATTTCTATTTAATCCTTCAGAAGTTGGCAAATATATGTTTACATTACCAGTTACAATGTCTATTGGTTCAAATATAATTCTCCATAAACCTGGATTTATTTGTGTATTTGAACTTAATTGCAAGGTCACTCTCCTTGTGAGAGAATATGGTGCTATAGGATAAAAATAACCAGTTACTCTAGTTTCTCCCAAAGTATTTCTTATTTCGCCTGAAGTCAGAGAAATTGATTGTGTTTGAGTATTTGATGGACTTACCAAATGTACACTAAAGTCATCAACAAAATCTGGCCATATATTTATATTTAATATACGTTCTCCTTCTCCAACTACAAACTCAACTTCTTCTGTAATATTATTTCGCAGTTTAATCCTTTTATGACCACCTTTATCTGCATTATTTCCAGCTGCTACAACTATATTATTTTTCCAAAATAAACACATATCATCTATATATTGTTCAAATAAGGATGTTCCCCTATGTGAGCCTTCATTACTTCCATAACTTATGTTTAGCGTAACAGGCATTCTTAATTCTAATGCTCTATCTAAAATAAATTTAATTGCCCTCATGAACTCTGTACTTCTTGAAAAAACATCTGTCTGTATATTTCCTACTCTCACCACTATTATCCTAGCATCACTTGCAATGGTTGCACAGATACCTCCAACATGTGTCCCATGTAAACTGGTTGTTGAAATAGGTATATACATATTTCCATCTATTGCATTATTTATATCTTCATTAGTATATAATGTCCCCTCTCTAAAACCCTCTGGTGGATTTCCCTGAATAGATTGGTCCCAATAATATAATATTTTAGACCTTCCATCACTATCTCTAAATACAGGTAGAGTATAATCTATTCCCGAATCGATTATACCAATTATAGTTCCTTTTCCAGTTAATCCAGTTCTATTCTTAAACCCTGTTATTCCTGTGCTTGAAAAACTTTGAACATCCTGAGTCTGTAATATGAAAGGTTTTTCTATAAATTCAATTTCTGGATAAGTCAAAAGTGTATTTACATCTTCTTCATTATTTGATGTTATTATCGCATATGATGAATTAAGTATCTCTACTGAAACTCCTAATTCTTGTTCTAATTTCAATATATCTCCATTGTATTTTACAATTAATTCATAATTTATTATAATCACCTCGATTTCTAAAATTATTATTAATGTATATGTTTTCTGTAGTTCTAAAATGTATCAGAGTATATAATTTTTAAATTTCATTTATGCAAACATATCTTCTAAATAGTATATACTATTTAGAAATACTTTAGTTTTTTAGTTCATTACACCCTTTTTTGTATGAAATCAGATATATTTTTATTATTTCAACAATTAAAAAGAGGCTTATCTCTATTTTGAGACAGCCTCATTATTATTTATTTTACCTTGACACCATTAAATTTTTTAGTGCTTTCTCCAAGCCTTTTACAGTTAATGGAAACATATTAAATTCACCTTGTATTAATCTTTGAGTCTGATACCAATAACTAATTGAATCCCATCCATCTCTCAATTCTGGATTCACCCATACTATTTTACTATACTTTCTTTTAAATATTTTTAGCCATTCTATTCCAGGAGTATAATTGTATGGTCCACGATAATTACCACCAATATTAAGTAACTCAGTAGGTGACATGGAAGCATCTCCCACAATTATAACTTTATAGTTTTTATCTATATTTTGTAATATCCATTCAGTATCAATAGATTTACTTAGCCAACATTCAGGTGTTGTAAATAATCTATCATAAATACAGTTATGAAAATAATATACTTTTACATCTTTAAAATGGTTTGATTTACTTACAGACTGGAATAATGTATTACATAGAGTGCTATATCCTCTCATTGAGCCACCTGAGTCCATAAGTAATAAAAGCTTCACTGTATTTTTTCTTGGCTTCTCAAAAAACAACTTTAAATACCCTGCATTATTACAAGTCTCTTCAATAGTCTTATCCAAGTCAAGCTCTGTTTTTGGAGTATCTATTCTAGTGGAAAATTGACGAAGCCTTTTTAGTGCTACTTGAAACTGACGCATATTTAGAACTTCATCATCTCTAAAGTCTCTATATTTTCTTTCTCCTGCAACTTCCAAAACAGCTCTCCCATAGGTTGAATTTCCCCCTATACGTATACCAGTTTGTCCCTTTCCTGAATGCCCTAATTCAGAAGTACCTCCTGTCCCTATCCAATAATTACCTCCATTATGTGGAGAATCTTGTTCTTTTATACGTTCTTCTAACTTCGCTCTTAATTCATCAAGATTTATATTGGGATTTTGTTCTAGTCTTTCAAATTCTTCTAAATTTATATCTTTTTTATTAAGCCAATTCATAATTTCTTCTGGAATTTCTTCTTGATGTTCTATTCCTTTAAAATACTCTAAAAATACTGCATCAAACTTATCAAAATTACTTTCACTTTTTATTAAAATCATCCTACAAAGGTAGTAGAAATTTGAAAAATTTGAATAACAGAGACCTTTGTCCAATGCTTCGATTAGAGTCATCCACTCATTTAAAGATATATCTAATCCTCTTGCCCTCAATAAATAAAAAAATTTAATAAACATAATTATCCAGCTCCTATTAACTATAAACGTCTTTGCATAGATTCAATATCCTCGTTATTTTTAAGTAGTATTCCTGCAAAAGGAACTTCTTTCTCTATTTTTTCGATAGGAATTCCACTCAAAGTTAATGCTTGTATCCAGTCTATTAATTCTGATGTACTAGGTTTCTTTTGTATTTCTTTTAGCCCTCTAATCCAATAAAAAGTAGTCATTACTTGTTCTAATAGATGTTCTTCTACCTTATCAAAATGTACTTTGACTATTTCTTCCATCATCTCTTTATCAGGAAATTCTATATAATGGAATATACATCTTCTCAAAAATGCATCTGGAAGTTCTTTTTCTGCATTTGAAGTTATAATAACTATCGGTCTTTGTTTAGCCTTTACAGTTTCTTTTGTTTCATTTATGTAAAACTCCATTTTATCTAATTCCCAAAGCAGGTCATTTGGAAATTCTAGGTCTGCTTTATCTATTTCATCTATTAAAAGAATTACTTGTTGCTTTGAACTAAATGCTTCTCCTAATTTACCGTATTTTATGTACTTACTAATATCGTCTACTCCTTCTCCTCCAAATTGACTGTCATAGAGTCTTTGAACAGTATCATATACATAAAGACCATCTTGAGCTTTTGTAGTTGACTTTATATTCCAAATTACTAAATCTTTTTTTAGTTCATTTGAAATCGCTTGTGCAAGCATGGTCTTACCTGTTCCAGGTTCACCTTTAATCAAAAGTGGTTTTTCAAGAGCAATAGCAACATTAACTGATGCCATTAATTCTGGTGATACCACATAATCACTAGTACCTTTAAAATTACCTATTTCTTTTTTTATCATAAGTTCTACTCCTTTTAAACAATAATTTTCTAAATGTATATAGAGACTTTATTACTATTTTTGATATAAAAAATAATAAGACAATACATGTATAGTATTATTCTAAAATTCTATATCCAAGTAAAATTACCTCTAAAATATTTAAATTTTATCTTTATTTGTCATAATTAAATGAAATATATATTTAAAAAAGCATGAAAAGAGAGTATCTTATACAAAATTTAAATTATAATAAACTTACTTTAACCGAGAATATCACTTTTTTTAGAATTAAGTTATATATAAACATAACTTAATTAATTTTCATCATTTTTAATCATAAATATAAAATTTTAATGTATTTATAATTTCATATTAATCATACTATATTAATACCGCTTTTTATTGTATAATAAGCTATAAATATTAACTTGAACTTAAATTTAGATATTTTAAAATTTAACAAATATAAGAAAGGTTGTGTTGTTTTGCAAGATAAAAAAATTTATTTAAATATTGTACTTACGGTGGTTGTTTCATATATCTTAATTAAAGTTATTGATAATTATAAATACTTTTTTGGAATGGTAAGTCTATTAATGTCACTATTGACACCATTTATAATAGCATTTATATTAGCATATATATTCAATCCATTAGTAAAGTTTTTGGAAAGCAAGCTAAATTTTAAGAGAATATATTCATTACTTCTTACTTATGGTGTACTCATAGTTATACTAATTGCCTTTATACTATTTACAGTTCCATCCATAGTAAATAGTTTAGCTGATTTGGTATCTCAAGTTCCTACATATATAGATAAAACAGAGCAGTTTTTATTTGATTTAGGTAAAAGTTTACAATCAGTAGACCCTAACACACTAAAAGAATACGGTGACAAAATTATGAGTGTAATGCCTAAGTTTAGTAACTTGCTTATTGGCTCACTTGGAGGAATATTTAGTACTACATTCTCTGTTGGAAAATTTATAGTACAATTTCTTTTAGGTTTTATAATTTGTTTCTATATATTATTAGAAAAAGAAAAATTCTTATTATTTACGAAGAAGATAGTTTATATTTCTTTGGGTAAAAAGTATGGAGATTTTATAATAGAATTATGTCAGAGCTTAAACATGAATATTGGTAAATACTTTACAGGAAAGATTCTAGACTCTTTTATAGTTGGAGTACTTTCTGGAATTGGTCTTTACTTTTTAAAATCTGAATATGCACTGTTATTTGGTACGCTTATGGGTGTTATGAATATGGTTCCATATTTTGGTCCAGTAATAGGTATGGCACCAGTTGTAATAATTAATTTATTCTCTAATCCGACAACTGCACTAACTTCTTTGATTTATTTAATAATAATTCAGCAAGTTGAAGTTACATTTATAGAACCAAAAATCGTAGGTGGACAACTAGGTCTTAGTCCATTTTTTACAATACTAGCAGTTACTGTTGGAGGAGGATTTTTTGGTATACCAGGCATGATTCTATCAGCCCCTGTGATGGGTGTTATAAAGATATATTTCTGTGAATTTGTAAATCGTAGACATGATAAAATACAGATGGAATAAAAATACAATTTAATTACGATTTTGTAATCAAAGGTTACAGCTGTGTAACTGTAATATTATTCTCTTTAATGGTAATATTTAATTATAGGAAACATACAATATTATTAAGTAATGAATCTTATATAATTAAACACGAAAGAGGGTTTTAGTATGAAAAAAGCACTTATATCTTTATTAGTTTTATCTTGTTTGTTATTAACTGCACCAGTAAATGAATCTTCTTATGCTGATTCACAAAAGAATGTTCCTGTAAGCCAAAATACTAAATTGACTCAAGAACAAGCTAAAGAACTTTTAATAAAATACAACAATGAAGTTGATTACATATATCAAGGAAATGCTAGCGATTTCGAAGCATTAAAAGCTAAAAATCTTAACGGTTATGTATTTTTACCAGATGCAGATGGTGACATCGGTTACTTTGTAAATGAAAATACTTCTGAGATATATTACTTCCACCCAAGTGGATATCTTGAATTAGTTAATCAACAACAAAATAATAAATAACTAATAAAAAATGGATGCAAATTGATATAAATTTAGCATCCATTTTATTTTTATTTTAAAGTTGTTTCTTTTTTTTGCAATTTAAATATTTATTAATCTTGAGCTTGCTCTTTTATAAGTTTCTTTATATCTACAGCAGGTTCATCTTCCATTTTTACAACTTTACCTTCCCATGTTCTAAGCATAACATAATCTGTTCCTTTTGATACAAGGTATTGTGGAAGTAATGGAGTTTTTCCTCCTCCTTTTGGAGCGTTAACTATATATGTTGGTATAGCCATTCCTGATGTATATCCTCTTAGATACTCCATTATTTCAAGACCATCATCCACTGATGTGTTAAAATGTTTTGTTCCCTTTACATGCTTGCTTTGGAATATATAATACGGTTTTACTCTTATTTTTAATAATTCTTGATTTAAACATCTCATTACAAATTTATCATTATTTATACCATTCAATAACACTGCTTGATTTCCTAATGGAACTCCTGCATTTGCTAGCTTTTCACAAGCTTCTTTAGATTCTTTAGTTATTTCCATTGGATGATTGAAATGTGTATTTATATATATAGGATGATATTTTTTTAGCATATTACAAAATTCATCTGTAATTCTTTGTGGCATTGTAACAAGAGTTCTAGTTCCTAATCTGACATAATCAACATGTGGTATTTCTTTAAGTTGACTAAGAATCCATTCTAAATAATCATCTTTTAATGTAAGAGCATCTCCTCCAGTCACCAACACATCTCTTATTTCTTCATTTTCTCTAATATAGTCTATAGACTCTTGTATAATAGCTTTTGACTTGTGAGAATCTTGTTGACCAATATTTCTTCTTCTTTGACAGTGTCTACAATACATAGCACACTCATTTGTTACATTTATTATCAGTCTATCTGGATATCTTCTTGTTATGCATCCTGCTGGATTTGTGTACTCTTCTCCCATTGGGTCTAAATCTTCTTGTTCATCTTCCAATTCTATATGTGTTGGTATGGCCAGTAATTTTATTGGGTCGCATATATCTTCTGGGTCTATCAGACTCAAATAATACGGGGATATCGCCCATCTAAACTGAGTACCAACCTCTTTTATATATTCTTTTTCTTTTTTAGTTAGAGTTATAATTTTTGATAAAGTATCTACGTCTGTTATTCTATTTGATAATTGCCATTTGTAGTTATTCCAATCTTCTTCTGTTCCATTTAATAAATTTAATATTTTCTGTTTTCGTTTATTTATCTCTTCTTCTTTTTCAAGCCCTCTGTTAATCGTTTTTCTAGCCTGAATATAATCATCAATTTTTGATTTTAGTTCAGCAGCTCTCTCTAAGGATATTCTAGTTTGTTCATTCATAATTCTTCGCTATCAAAATTAACTACTCATATTATTTGATAGCATCCTCCTTTCTGATGTGTTTATATCATTCTGATAGGCAAATTTAACTTTGCCATATAGATTTTATAACAAATAAAATTGAACTTATTTTTGCATTTTTTCTGTTATTTTACACATTTGTGAATATTTTTCCACTTTCGTCAATAAATTACAATATATTATGCATTTTTTTTAACAAATGATTAATTTTTTCTATTTTTAAGAATTATTTTACCATAAAACGATTATATTTTCAAGATTATTAAAGTTAAAATTTTAATAGAAAATAAAGTATTTCATTAAATAATAAAAGCGGAGGCTTATTATAATAAATTTCTCCGCTTTTTTATTTATTTAATTAAATCATAGTAAAATAGCTCTGATTCTTAAGAAGTGACTTTATTATATTCAGACCTTTTTCCAATTCTTCTACATCCTTTGGAGCTGTTACACAAATACGAATTGCTTTTGGTACTGTAGAATTGCCAACAGAAAAACGTTCAGCACAATACACTTGAACTCCTAGATTTTTTGCACATATTTCAAATGACTTTCCATCCAATTCGTCAGGAAGAAGTAACCAACGAAAACTACAATTTTTATCACCAATTAAACTGTAATCTGATAAAATTTTATCAGCAACTTCATTTCTTTTTACAATCTCATCTTTTTTCTCTTCTATAATCTTATCTATAATAGGAGAATATAGTAAACGGTGTACTATTTCTGCCATAAATGGAGATACCATTAAATTCATGTTATATAGTGCTTTTTCTAGATTTTCCATATAGCCTTTTGGAGCAACTACAAATGCTATTCTAAGACCAGCACATAAAAATTTAGACGTGCTAAAAATATATACAGTATTGTTACTAGCTAAAGAAAATATAGGCGTTTGTATATTAGGTCTAAGAATACTATTTATTGCATCTTCAATAATTATTATATTATACTTTTTTGCTATATCTGCTATTTTTTGACGAGACAAGTTAGACATAGAATGTGTTGTTGGATTATGATAGTCTGGTATAAGATATATGCCTTTTATATTTTCATTTTTACAGTAACTTTCAAGAGATTCTGCTGACATTTCATTATTTTCTTGAGGAATTGGAATCAATTGAATACCTATCATTTTAGCTATTGATTTAATTCCAGAAAAACTCAAAGAATCTGTAGCAATCCTATCACCAGTTTTAAACAACCCTAGTAAAGTTGCACATATAGCATTCTGAGCACCTGCAGATAGTAGTATATTTTCTTCATTAGTATATAAATTATTTCTTTCTAACCATTTTGCAATTGATTTTTTTTGCATATATGTACCAGACGGAGACATGTATTGCAAAAACCTATCCATTTCTGGTTGTTTTAACACATTTTTAATAAAATCAACAATATATGTATTTTGCTCATAGGGAGGATGCACTGTTCCTAGTTCAATTATATCTTTTGATTCTGTTTGATATAACAATGTATTGCTCACATTTACATCAGATGAAATAAAAGTTCCTTTTCCCACTTTTGCACATATCAACCCCTTCTCTTCACAAAGTTTAAATGCTCGTGTTATTGTACTCAAATTTAAATCGAGAAAATCTGCTAATTCTCGTTGTGGAGGTAATTTATCTCCAGGATTTAAATTTCCTCTTTTAATATCTTCTTCTAATAACATCGCCAAAGTTTTATATATTGGTGGCTTTCGACTATTTAATTTTGGCTTCCATGTCATAGGATAGTTTTCAAATGAATTTATTGGCATATAATTACTCCTTTTAATATAATTGTCCTCCATACAATTTTATTATTGTATGCTTTTATTCTAGATGCTATACTTGTATTTGTAAATAGCTATTTCCAAATACATAGAACAAGAGAGGTATCAATATGAAGACTATAGGCTTAATTGGAGGAATGAGTTGGGAAAGTACCATTACATATTACCAAGTTATTAATACAGTAATAAAAGAAAGATTAGGTGGGCTACATTCTTCTAAATGTATACTTTACAGTGTAGATTTTCAAGAAATTGAAGAATGCCAGTCTAGTGGAAATTGGGAAAAAAGTGCTAAAATTCTATCTGATGCTGCAATTAAATTACAAAATGCAGGGGCAGATTTTATTGTTATATGCACTAATACTATGCATAAAGTAGCAGATAAAATACAAGAAAAGATACACATCCCACTACTAAACATAGCAAATGTAACTGCTGAAGTATTGAAAGAAAAAGAAATAAAAAAAGTAGCTTTATTGGGTACTAAATATACAATGGAGCAAGATTTTTATAAAGATATAATTATTAATAATGGAATTGAGGTTTTAGTTCCAACTGAAGAAGAACGTGTAATAATAAATAATACAATATTTAACGAACTTTGTGTAGGAATTGTATCTGAATCTTCAAAGAAAGCTTTCTTAGCTATTATAGATACGCTTGGTGAGCAAGGTGTAGATGGTATTATATTAGGATGTACAGAAATAGGTCTTCTAATTAAACAAAATGATACTTCTATTCCACTATTTGATACAACACTAATACATGCAATAGAAGCTGCATTAAAGTCAATTTCAGATTATTTAAATTAATAAAAAATATTTCTTAAACTAAAAACTTGAAACCCTTATATAAAAAAGGATAGTATAATTCTACTTATACTATCCTTTTTTAATTTAATTTTTCAATAAATCACAAACTTAGTACTCTTAATCTGTATACAAATCTATCTTACGTTTATAACATCACTATTTTGAGAGTTTTTCCCATCGTAATTTGCAACAACATAGATATCCATATTTAAGTCTCCTTCAGGAATACTTATAGTATGCTCATTACCTTGTATATCACTTTGATACAATGTAAAATCTCCCTCTCCATTAGTATTGTTTTTTACATATATACTATAGGTACAACCCTTATGAGATACACTACTCCAATTAACCCTAATAACATTGTTTTCTCTGTCAACATTAGCTGATATGTTTTCAACCTTCATATCTTGAATATTATTATCATCATTTGAATTTGAATTTCCATTAGTAATATTTATGACATTACTTGGTTTAGTTGTATCTGAATCTTTCTTACCTACAACATAAATATCAAAATCTAAATTTTGATTATCTTTTATATCTACTTCTATAGTAACATATACTTTTTGTGATTTTCCTAAATCACTTTCATTTACAGTTATAGATTTTATTTTCTTAAATGATTCTCCTGACAACTTGTCTTTAAGATATATATCATAATCAAAGACATCTTTCATATAATCCCATTCAAGCTTAATAATAACTTTATTATTTACTATTTTATGTGACCCTACTAAATTTTGTATATAGTCATTCGTTATAGTTTCTTTAACTACTGTTATAGTTATTATTTTAGATTTATCTCCACAAGTTATCCTTACTCTTTCCTTACCTTCTCTAAGCCCTACGATATTTCCATCACTACTTAGACTTATTGCTCTTTCTACAGGTAACTTTGAATCCGCTAACTCATAATATATTTTTGGTGGCTCTAAACCAGGTGGAGAAGTTATTATATCTGGTTTTAATTTTTCATTTTGGTCAACTTCTATTTTTACATCATTCATATTTATTTCAGCAACTCTAGCTTGAATTCTAAAGCTTCTCTCTACTTCTTTATTTCCACACTTAGCATATATTGTGGCTTTTCCAACTCCAACTGCACTTACTGTATTTCCTTTAATTTTTAACACATCATCATTACTACTCTTATAAATAGGTTTATATGACTTTTTAAATTTGTCATAATCAACCTCTATTGTACTTTCTATAGTAGCACTATCACCAACATGTTTTAAATCTCCATTAATCTCCATATCTAGTGATTCTACTTCTGGGTCTACTACCTTTATAGTAGCCTTTTTCAACACTCTTGAATTCTTCATAATACCCACAGAAGAATACCCAACCTTTAATGCTGTCATCTTATTTCCATCTATTTTTAAAGTCCCTGAATTATCCAACACATTAAACCAAATATTTGGGTCTTTAGCATATGAAGGAACCTTGATATATTCGCCAGTAGATAAAGTAACTGTTTCATTTAGTTTTACTACATATTTATCTAAATCTTTAACATATTCCCCATCTACAATTTCGATTTCTACTCCCTTTACCATTGGTCTAAGTATTCCAAATTTAAAAAGGTAGTACTGCGCAACAAGCAATATAGGAATAGATATAATTATGGCAATTTTTCTGTATTTCTTATTTTCTACAAATCTCATCTATCCACTTCCTTTAGCCTAATATATAATCATTTGTTTTGTAAGCAATCTACCTAAGTTAAATATTGGGATAAACTGGAAAAGTATTATATTTCAGAATATCCCTATACTAATTATAAACCATAAATTTAAAATTTAAAACTAAAATTAGTGTTAATTTCTTACTATTACAATAGTCTAATTTTAGTGAAATAACATTTGTCTTGTCAGCTAAAAAGTTATATAATTAATTCAAAAGAAATTTATACTTGTATTATATGAGGAGGACTTTAAATTGGAAATCAATTACAAAAAAAAAGATTTCAAATCATTTGCTAAAAGAAAAAACATTGAAATTTCTGTTCAAAGGTATCTTATTGATGCGTTAAGTTACATGGCACTCGGTCTTTTTTCTTCCCTTTTAATTGGAACAATTTTTAACACATTAGGAGACAACTTCAATATTTCTCTTTTTACTGAAGTTATAAGCCCTCTTGCTAAACAAGTTACAGGTCCAGCTATAGCAGTGGCTATTGCGTATGGACTTCAAGCACCTCCACTTGTGCTATTTTCTTGTGCACTTGTTGGAGCTTGTGGTAATGAATTAGGGGGTCCTGTTGGGGCATTTGTCGCTACACTTTTTGCTGTAGAGATTGGTAAATTAGTTTCAAAAGAAACAAAAGTAGATATATTGGTTACACCTGCTGTAACAATACTAATTGGAGTACTTGTAGCTCAACTTATTGGTCCAGCTGTTTCTGCATTTATGACTTCATTTGGAAACATAATAATGCAAGCTACAACTATGCAACCCATCATAATGGGGGCTCTAGTCTCTGCACTGGTTGGAATAGCTCTTACATTACCTATAAGTAGTGCAGCTATTTGTATGATGCTTAGTTTAGGAGGTCTTGCTGGTGGAGCAGCAACTGTTGGTTGTTGTTGCCAAATGGTAGGTTTCGCTGTTATGAGCTTTAGAGAAAATGGGGTAGGTGGTCTAGTTGCACAAGGACTTGGTACATCTATGCTTCAGGTTCCCAACATAATAAAAAATTGGAAAATTTGGATTCCACCTACTGTTGCTTCAATATTACTTGGACCATTATCTACAACAATATTTAAAATGGAGAATATCCCTATTGGTTCTGGTATGGGTACTTGTGGATTGGTTGGCCAATTTGGGACAGTAACTGCTATGCAGAGTGCTGGAAAAGGAGGTATAACTATGTGGGTTGGTATACTTTTACTTAACTTTATACTTCCTGCTATTGTAACTTTGCTAATTTCAGAATTTATGAGAAAAAAAGGTTTAATAAAACCAGGAGATTTAAAACTAGATGTATAAATTAAAAACTACTCCTTTTACTTGTATAAAAGTAAGGAGTAGTTTTTTTTATGAAAATTCCAACATCTTTTTTAATAACCAGTCTATTGAACCTTTTACTTCATTCCAAAGAACTATATTTTCATCATAGTAATATACAGCTTCAGCCTTTTCTTCTTCTGTAACAAATTCTCTACCAAAAGCATTTCTCCAGTCTAATAAATATAATCCAATATATTTATTTTTACTTTTAGCAACCTTAATAGAGTCATTTGCTAAAAACATACTGTTATTTTTAAAGTAATAAAGAGCTTTACTGTACATCCATGTAGCAGACTTTTCTTCTTTATAAAGCTCAAATAATTTATTTATTGAAGTTCTATCATTTAATCTAATCAATATATTTAACAACTTATATCTTATTCCTTGTTCATCACTAGGATTAATTGCTATTAAATACTCTAATACTTTTTTGGACTCATTTAAGTTGTCAATACTTTCTAGCTTCCTAGCAAGAGATTCAAGCGCTATCATATAAGCTCTAGTAGATAGACCTTTCCAAAATCCAAGCTCTTTATCTTCTTTTGTAATCATACTTTTCCCTATATTTACAGCTTCTTCCATATATCTAATTGATTCAATATTGCTATTAGCATCTTGTGATAGCTTAATGTATCTTTTATACAATATTTTCTTCTTTTCTAAATCTAAGTCTATAGAATTGGATTTATAATTTGTCTCTTTAACCCAAAATTCTACATTAGAGATAGCTATAGTATCTTGATTTAAAAAGTCAATACTGCAAACTTCTTTTATCAAAGATGATTTATTATTTATAGTGTTTAAAGAAACACCTATTTGTTTTGAAAATTCTTTTTTTGTTATATGTAATGGATGCTTCTTATTATATAAAAGATTTTGCTCCAAAACTATATTTAGTATAGCTGAAGACCATATATCAGCTCTAGAAGAATGAATTGTTTCTTTGTTATTATCCAAAAGGTTTTGCAAAATTTTAAAACTTATATCTTTATATTCTTGATTCAAATTGGAGTTGCAAAATCTATTTATCTTGTCTTTAATTTCTTCTATCTTGCTTGTCATGACTTCTCCTCCATATTTTACATATATAAAACTAGTGCTACAAATTCAAGTTCTTCTTCTCCTATATTTTCTATAGAATGTTTTGCACCATCAGCTGTATACACTACATCACCCTCATTAACTTCTATAAACTCCCCATTATCAAATACTTTACCTTTTCCTTTTAATATATAGTATACTTCAAAATCTGTTGTATGGTCATGCACACCAATTGAACTTCCTGCTGGTAAAGCTATTCTTTTAAATAGTCTTCCTTTTCCTTTAAGCTCTTCATTTTGTATTATGTTTTCAAGCCTAACTTTTCCAATACCACCATTCAAATTTTCTTTTAATTCTACTTGTAATTCAGATTTCTTTCTTATCATAGCTCATCCCACCTGCCAAACAATCAATCTAACTACTAAATTGGCATATCCTTTCCATAATATGTTGTATTTTAATATAATAATAACATATATTCTCATAAAAAAATATTACTGAATATATAAAAATGACACTATTTTTACATATATTGCAATTTAATTAAATTGTCCCATAAGTTGACGTCTCTAACAAAAAAACATATACTCATATAGTATGGGAAATTTTTGTTAAATTTTTTATCTGGAGGTTCTATACATATGTCAGTTTCAAAAACTCAAGAAAAACTTAAACAACCTAAGGATTTATATTTCTGCTGTTCAATATTTACCTTTGTAGGACTTGCATACTATGGTATGAAGTTGGTATTATTATTATTTTTAGCTGAACAAGTATCCAAAGGTGGTTTAGGATTAACACCAGCAGAATCAGCATCAATGCTTGCATCTTTTTTGGCATGGACTTATTTTTCTCCAGTTATTGGTGGATGGGTAAGTGATAGATTTTTAGGTCCCAAAAACTGTATTATACTTGGAATGATAATGGTATCAATTGGTTATTTTTTAGGATATTTAGCAGATAGTAAAATGGATATAAATATCATGATATTCTTATCTGGATTAGGAATAGGTTTTTATAAAGGCAACCTACACACTTTGGTAGGAAATCTATATACTAATGATGACCCACGAAAAGATGGAGCTTTCTCTATTACATACATGGCTACCAATTTAGGAACATTATTTGGACCTTTAGTATGTGGTTTAGTTGCTAATGAATGGTTTGCTATGAAAAGTGGTGCCTCTATAAACATGTATGGTTATAGATATGTGTTCTTATTTTCATCAATTACTGTTCTAATAGGTTTATTATTTTTTATCCTTGGCAACAAAAAATTTTATAAATCTTCAAATAATAAATTTAGTAATGGAAGAGAATCTATAAAGAAATCACTTGAATATAAGAAGATGTTAGCTTCCAAACCATTAACTTTAGTTGAGAAAAAAAGAATAGTGGTAATATTAGTCTTAGCTTTCTTTACAGTATTTTTTTGGATAGCATACAATCAAGCCTCTATGTCTATTGCCTTATATACAAAGGAACACATAAATCTTGCTGTTGGTAATTTTCAAATCCCAACTTCATGGATAGACTCATATAATGGTCTTCTTTGTGTCATCCTTGGACCTATATCTGCTCTAGTATGGGTAAAGCTATCTCAAACTAAAAAAGGTGATTTAAGTGTACCTAAGAAGATGAGTCTAGGATTTATACTATTAGCTATTGCATTTTTATTCATGATAGTAGCAGTTATGCAAACAGGAACAGACCCTAATTCTATTCATAAGGCAAGTGTATTTTGGGTAGTTGGATTTTTAACATTCCAAAGTATAGGAGAAATCTGTTTTTCTCCAGTTGGATATGGTATGGTAAATAAACTTTCACCTGAAAAATATATTTCATTTCTAATGGGTGTTTGGTTTTTAGGTAAATTTGCAGCAAATAAATTATCTGGTTATACACAAGCTATTATAGACCAGCTTGGTATGTTACAAGTATTCATAGTAATACCATCATTCTTATTACTATTTGGAATTATATTGCTTATAATGAACAAAAAATTAGTAGAATTATCAAATTAAAAACTTTTTCTAAATAGAGTAAAAAATATAATAAAAAATCGAGGTACATAATACCTCGATTTTTTATTATATTTAGTTACAAACTATATAGCTCTAGTATATACTTTTAACCATTCTCTTTCTTCATCAGTTAAGAAAGAAGATATTTTATCATAAACTAGTTTATGATACCAGTTTAAATAATCTTTTTCATCTTGATTCATTAACTCTGGAACTATACCATCTAAGTCAATAGGAGCTAATGTAACAACTTCAAACTCCATAAATTGACCATAGAAGTTCTTTTCAGCTTTTCTAACTACTATTTCATTCTCTGTTCTTATACCATGAGAACCTTCTATATATATACCTGGTTCATTAGTAGTTACCATTCCTTCTTCAAGAACTGCACTATCAAATCTTTCAGGTACTACTCTCCATCTAAATCCATTTGGTGCTTCATGAACATTTAGCACAAATCCTATACCATGTCCAGTTCCACACTGATAATCTATTCCCATATTCCACATACAACTTCTAGATAATATATCTAAATTATATCCTCTACAACCATGTAAAAACTTGACTTTAGAAAGATTTATCATACCTCTTGCCACAGAAGTAAAGTGTAGTTTTAACTCATCACTTATAGGTCCTAATACTGTAGTTCTAGTTATATCAGTAGTTCCATCATAATATTGTCCACCTGAATCTACTAAGAATAACCCTTCAGCTTCTAACTTATAGTTTGATTCTGGAGTAGCACTATAGTGCATCATAGCTGCATGCTCTTTATATGCAGCAATTGTATTGAAACTTGGCTCAAAGAAACCTTCTTGTTCTCTTCTTAAGTTTTCTAATTTTTCAGTAGCACTTATTTCAGTTATTTCAATTTTACCGACATTTGTCTTTAACCAGTACATGAATTTAGTGAAAGCTACACCATCTTTAATGTGTGAGTTTCTTATATTTTCTAATTCTATTTCATTTTTTTGTGCTTTAAAGAACATTACTGGATTAAATTCATCAACCTTCTCAACTTCACAAGGTATGTTATTGTAAATCGCATAGTTAAGCTTAGTTCCATCTACTAAAACTTTTTCAGCCTTGTCTATAGATTTTACAAACTCATATACATCATTATATGGCTTTATTTGAACATTCTCTTTAGCTAGTTCATTTAATATTTCTTCATTTAATTTGCTTTCATCAACAAATAGGTAAACTTCTTTTAAAGTTATTACTGCATAAGAAAGTACAACTGGATTGTATTTAACATCTCCACCTCTTATGTTAAACAACCATGCTATATCATCAAGAGTAGTTATTACATGAGTAGAAGTACCCTTTTCACTCATTTTTTCTCTTAATCTACTTAATTTTGAACTAAAACTTTCTCCACAATATTTAACATCTAATAAGAATGCCTTACTATCTGATAAAGCAGGTCTATCTTTCCATACACTATCTATTAAATCATATTGGTATTCTACCTTTATTCCTTTTTTAGATAATTTTTCAGCTAATGTAGCTCCTTCTCTAGCACATATAACTCTACCATCAAACCCTAAAGTTCCACCTTCAGGAATATTTGTATATAAATATTCATCTGTAGTTGGGCAACCTTCTTGTCCCATTTTAAATAATTTTATAGTACTTCCTTCTAATTGAGACTCTGCCTGTATGAAATATCTTCCATCTGTCCATAATCCAGCTTCATCTTTAGTAACAATAACTGTACCAGCTGAACCATTAAATCCTGATATAAATTCTCTTGATTTAAAGTAATCTCCTACATATTCACTTTGATGATTATCAGAAGATGGAATCATATAGGCATCTATATTTTTTTCTTCCATAAGTCTTCTTAATTCACTTAATCTGTCTTTTATATTCACAACAAGACCTCCTCAAAATAATAGTTTTAATAACTAAATATATAAGTATGTAAAGTTTATTACATAAATATTTTTCTTATAATTTATATAAATCTTATACACTCTAATTATCACAATTATAATTTTAATTATATTATGTATCTGTGTAAAGCTTTTTTTCATAATTAAAGAGGAAATTACATTTTTATTTTATATTTAAATGTAATTTCCTTTATTTTCACTAATTTAGTATGAATTATTCTTCTTTTGTTAATAAATCCATAGCCATTAATTTTGTTAATATATTTCTTATTCCTAATAATATTAAACCAAATATTATTAATACTGATGCTATTCCTCCAAATATCTGTAAAAAACCAAGTGTAGCTGTAAAACCAGCAATTTTTCCTGATAATAAACTTGCAAAGAAACTTGTTAAATACCATGCTCCCATAGATAATGTAGCATACTTAGCTGGAGCTAATTTATTAAACATCGCAAGTCCTATAGGAGACAAAAATAATTCACCTACTGTTGTAAATATATAAGTTACTACTATAAACAACATGCTAGCCTTTACCATTCCATTTGGACCGTTAGCTAATGTAGAAAATACCATCACTATAAAACCAACACCCATTATTATCATTCCTAAACCCATTTTAACTGGAATAGAAAAGTCACCTCTTTTAGTATTAGATAATTTAACCCATAAAGCAGCTAATACTGGGCATAAAGCTACACATAATATAGCATTTAGTGATGTAAGCCATGCTACTGGCATTTCAAATCCAAATACAGTTCTATTTACATTATCCCTTACATAAATCATAAATGAACTTTGTGTTTGATAGTATGCTGTCCAGAATAAGACCACAAATAAAAATAAAACAACCATTGCTATTATTCTATTTTTCTCTAATTTAGTAAGTGGTCCATACTCAATTTTTTCACCTTTATTTCCTTTAGTAACAGGATGTTTTCCAATTTCATTTAGTAATTTTGGCGCAAGAAGTGTAAATATAATCATACCTAACATCATACCTATACCACAAATTAAAAACGCCATCTTGTATCCATAAGATACTATATCACCACTTGCTCCTCTTACTGCAAAGACATTATCAGAAAGCAATCCACATATTATTGGAGCTATAAATGCTCCTACATTTACTGCCATATAGAATAAACTGTATGCTGCATCTTTTCTTGATACATCAGTTTTAGGATATATATCCCCAACTATATTTGAACAACTTGATTTAAAAAAACCATTTCCTAAAATGATTATTGATAGGCCTACCCAAACCATTGCAATAGATGTTGATGAAGCAAATAGTACAAAATCGCCTATTGCTATTAAAAGTGCACCTATAGAAATACATTTTTGTTGACCTAAAACTTTATCTGCTAACCAGCCACCAACTAATGGCGTAAGATATATAAGACCTGTAAATAATCCAAACATAGATGTTGCTTCTTGTGTAGAAAGGCCTAAACCGCCTTGAGCTATACTTGCTGTAAAAAATAATACCAATAAAGCTGTTAAACCATAATAACTAAATCTCTCCCATAAAATTGTCATGCAAATAAGCCAGAAACTCTTCGGATGACCAACTTTTTTAGATACGCTTTCTGTATTTGACATAAAAAACGCCCCCTCATTGTTTTTATAGTTAAATTTAGTACTAAGATTACATTAATCATTTTAGTACATACTTATAATATCATCTTTTTTATGTTTACTCAATAGATTACCATCAGTATTTTCATTTTTTTATTATTATTTTTAAAATTATGAAAAATATTATTTTTCCAGTATTTTAAACTAAAAATATTAATATATATATATTTAAATAATACCTTTAATATTTAATTTTTTTTGTATTTATTTTTTTGATTTTCATTTATTTTTATTTAAATAATTCAATTCCGAAATATTTTTTATTAACCTTTTTTTGCAAGTTATTTTTTTATCAATTCATGTGTGTAAATTGTTTTTATTATGAAATAACAAAAGCTATTTTAAATTCTCTATTTGAGAACAAAAATAGCTTTTATCTATATATCAAGATTTTCTTTTTTTAATAAATTGACTTAAATTATTGTTTAGCTTTCATTTGGTATTTATCTGTAATTTTAACTTTATATTTTTCTTTTAAATTTGTTATAAGTAAATTTTGTTTTTCTGATGTTAGACTACTTACTAAATCTGATTTTATTTCTTCGAATGGTTGATATTTTTCATCTGTCTTCTTAATTATATGATATCCATAATCACTTTCTACAAGTTTACTAGATATTTCACCTTTTTTCAATGCAAATGCAGCCTTTTCAAAAGACTCAACCATCTGACCTTTACCAAAGAATCCTAAATCTCCACCTGACTCTGCACTACTATCTTCAGAATACTTTTTGGCTAGAGTAGCAAAGTCTTCTCCAGCTTGTGCTTTTTTAAGTATCTCTTCAGCTTCTTTTTTAAGTTCAGCTTTTTTACTATCACTAACTTGTTTACCTTTATCATCAACAGTTTTTATTAAAATATGTGAAGCTCTAACCTGTAAATAATTGCTCTTGTTTTTATTGTAATAATTCTCAGCTTCTTTATCAGTCACTTTTGCTTTTTCACTTAAGTATTTTGATGCTACTAGTTCTTTTTTCATATCAGCTTTTATATATTTTTCAGTCAAATCAAACTGTTTTAAAAATTCTTCTTTAGTCATGCCCATTGCAGATTCTATGTTAGTCATTAAATTATTATATTGAGCATCTAGTTCATCATTAGTTATACTTACTTTTTCTTTAGCTGCTTCAGTAGATAATATGTCAGACGTAATCATAGTCTCAATCATATTTGATTCATATGAACGTATTTCATCATCACTCATAGTAGTTTTTGCATTTAAATAAAATAATGGCTCCATTCTTTTTCTCAACATCTCACCTGTTATTTTTTTATCCCCAATAGTAGCCACTGCTTCATTGCTACTATAATGCTTTGAAGTGGCTGGTAACTTTCTTCCGGCTTCTTTGCCAAAAACATAACCTCCACCTAAGCATATAACTCCTACTGCAACAATTGCTACAACTGCTTTAATTGTTTTGTTACTTAGTTTTATTTCTCTTTTCTTGACTTTGTTGTCAGTGTTTTTTTCATCTGACACATCATCTTTTTTAGAACTTACATTATCTGACTTTTTAATTTCATCTAATGAATTTTCTTTTGGATTTTTTTCTTCAGACATTAATATCCTCCTTAATTTTGTTTGTACAATACTTCACTTTTATTATTTTACATTAAAATAATATTAAATGTGTGAATCAGAAATGAAACTCTCATGAATTTAAAATGAAATTAAATATTTCTCAAACTATATCTTATAAAATTTCTTCCTACTTTTGTATCTCCATACTTTAACATCTGTATAACTTCATTTTTTTCTTTTTGCAAATAAATAGAACATTCTTCTAAAGACTTAAATATCTCTAATACTTCGCCTTTTTTATTTACTAATTCAATCTTTTTCTTTCCACCTCTTTTGATTATAGACTTATATTTTTTAAAATATTCATCATACTCCTCATCGATACATTCAAATTTATAATTCATTTTTAATGCCTCAATTTTATCATTGGTTAAAATTTCATTTCTCTTTTTATCAGAAAGTCTTGTACTAAATATCTTATCATTTAGAATATTAAATATCTCAGATGGAGATTTACTATTTTCTAAATAGCTCCATTCATTTTTACAATACTCTTCTATATTTAACACTTTACTTAAATACTTTATGGCATCTCCAAAATAATCCATATATCCATATTTTAAATTTTCTCTTATATATCCTAATGGTACTTTAAGAGCTTTGCTACATTGTATATGTGTATCAAAAATATTTTCTTCTTTAGTATACAAGTTTATTGCTTTTATACTTTTTCCCCTTTTTATTTTTATTTCTTTTATGTATTCTAAATCTTCTTCTGTTAAGTATTCACTTGTTTCACTTATTTGTTTTTCTTCAATACGACTTTTTAATAAAACACAACTTTCTCCTTGGTCAAGTTCTTCAACCTTTTTTGAATCATCTTTTTTATTTTCAATTAATGTTTCCTTATCTCCATCACTTATATATTTATCAATAATTACTGTTTCCACTTTATTCAATATTTTATTATCATTATTAACATTTGTTTTTTTTATACACGGTACTTCGTTTTCATTATTACATACTATATCTTCCTTGTCTAAAATTTTATCATCTTCATTAGACAAAAATATTTCTTGTTCTAAAACTTTAACTTCTTTATTTTCAATTTCTTTTTTATCAGTTAATACTTGTTCCTTTTCGATTAACTCTTCTTTATATAATCCCTCTTCATTTTTTAATACTATTTCACCTTCTTCTTCTGCTTTATCAAATTTTTGTCTTTTTTTCATAATACCAAACAACTTTTTTAACACTCAAGGTTCCTCCTAATACTTTCTATACCCTTATATTGCCATATAAAATATTACTTTGTCAAAACTCTTATTTAGTATATAACTACTTGTTACTATTTTCTTGATAATTTCTTGCTAAATCAGTTTTCCATATAATATAATCTACAGCTATTCCAAGTGCAAGCATTATCCTTCTTATTGATAAATTCTCTATATCAAAATCATCTTCTGTGACTTTTTCATAATCACTTTTTGGCATAATAGCTTCCATAATCCTATTTAAAACCATGTCTTTTGCTAAATCACACTCTTTCGAAAAATGTTCTTCATTATCACATAATGATTGTGCTAAAATAACTAGTAATCTTCCCACAGTTAAAAAACCATGTTTTAGACTAAAGTTTTCATTATTATTGATTTCACCATAAATCTTATTTATAATATTATCTACTATATTAGTAACTATCTTGTTATCTTCTTCATTTATCTTTTTGATTTGTTCTAAAATAGTTTCTTCTTGTATATTTTTATTACACATATTTATTCACCATTCCTTTATTTAAAATTTTGCTTATAGCATAAAACTAAACATTTTATAACCTATTAATTGTTGTTTGCGACTGTTTGATGTTATATAATAATAATCAAGCGTATATAAAAGTTATATAAAATATATAAATTAAAATTCATAGTGTAGATTCAATTATATTATTCAAATACATAATGTAAATTATTTATCATGTAAATTGTCTATTAATACTCTATCAGAATTTATAAAAATAATATTTAAAAGGAGAAAATATATGAAATATTCAACAATGGGTATGAAAGCAGTAAATACAAAAGAAAATGACAATAAATTTTCTAGTGGTATATTTTTAGAGCTGTACACGTTAAATTTAATGATAAAAAAAGACGATTGTGTTTATGGGAAAGAAGTTACAGATTACATAGGTAGTTTTAATTTGTCTTGGAAACCTAGTAACGGAACCATGTATCCAATAATAGAAAAAATGCTCACAAAAGGTCTTATTGAAGTTGCAACAAAAAAAGAACGCAAAAAACTCTATAAGATAACTGAAAAAGGAAGAATCTACTACAATGAGAGGGCTGCTGAATTTAAACAAATGCTAATAGAATCGGCAAACTTTTATAATACCATTGCAAGTGAATTAGAATAATCCCAAAGAAGACCACTCTTCAAGTTAGAGTGGTCTAAATTTCATATCAATAATACTTCTCATTCACTTAAGTAATTAATTAATCTAACAGCCTTTTTCAATTTAGATTTTGCACAAGCTCTTTTTTTATTTATTGTTCCTCTGCAAAGTCCAAACATCTCTGCTATTTCTGAATCAGTATTATCCTTCATATACCACATCACTAGTATTCGTCTTTCAAATGTTGTAAGATCTTTAAATATATTAGAGCATGTAATTCCATCAATCCAATTGTTATTTAAAAATTCTTCATCATATATATTTATAGTCATATCCTTTTCAATTATCGCAATCGACAATTGTAGATTATAAAAAAGCTCGACATAATCGAGCACTTCATCTATTTCTTTTTGTGCATTTTTATCACAAATAGTTTCTTCTATCGGTAATTGTTGTTCAGAATCATATATATTAAATATCTTTTTCTGATAGTATAGACCCCTTGCTATAGGGTCTTTAGATAATTTTTCTAAATGTCTAAAAACATAATAATGAAAATTTCGCTTTACATAATTGTGAAAAGACGGTTTTGTATCTTTATATTTATGACACATAGATAAAAAAATAGCACATATCTCCTGTTGTATATCTTCTTTATCATTATTTGAGAATATACCAACTATTTTTGCAACTGTCTTATCTGCAATCATTTGACCATGACCATTAACAAAATACGAATTTATTTTCAATCGTTCATGTTCTTCTTCTACAAATAATTTAATAAAACTTCTTATTGAGTAATCCTCTATAGAATATTGTCCATATACTATTAAAGAAATATACTTATTTAACATTGCTCTAAACGAATTAATTAGTTCTTGTGCTGCATCCTTTGATCCAGCTTGTAATTCATATACCAAATCATGTATTTTTTGATACTCATTCATTCCATATTTTTGCAAATTATTTTTATAAGTTATTTTTTTTTTCATATTATATACCTTCTTAGCATTATATTATTACTTCTTATCTATTAAGATTATAAAACTATACATTTATACTAAAAATATCTAATCAAATAAATATTTTCTTTCATTAAGTAAACCAGGAACTGACTTGTCTGCCAGTTTCTCTATGTATTCAAAGCATTTTGGATGTATATGCCACTTAAATTCTCTCTTTCTTTTATATTCATCTATAGAAAATTGTTCTGGCAGTATTGGCTTATTACATATTTGGCATATCATTATCTCTCCTTTTCTTGGTGGCTCTGGTACTTTACTTCTTTTTGTAATATAATTTTCTATATTTTTATCAATAGTAAAATTCATATTTCCCCTCCATAAGTTTGATAAAATCATATATAAACTTCTGTAATATCTTTATGTACATTCTCTTTTGATTTTAATATCATAGTTTTAATATCATAGTTCAATTTCAATTCTATTTTTTTAGTTTCACAATCTCTTATTAAATCTGTTAATACATAACTCTTTATAACAACTGTCTTTGTAATTGAATTGTAGAGCTTTATATTAAATAACAAGTTTTTATTTTGTAAATCAAACTTCAAGAAATAATAGTTTAAATCTTCTTTACTTATATTACATATCAATATATTATTAATAAATAACTTTAACTCATCAATGATTTTAAAGATAAGATTAACTATTTTAGTTACTGTTTTTATTTCACTTTTATTTTCATATAATAAATGCATAGTTTTCACCTCCTAATTTTCAATCTCACTCTGCCTACTATTTTAATAATAAATCTAAGTATAAGAGTATATAGGTCACTTGTCACAATCGACAACTAATAAACAAAAAAAAAGTCTTCTATAAAAGACAAAGTTAAAAAAAGCTTTATTATAAACCTACACAAACACTATCAAAAGTACCACCTCCAAATTTGTACTACTAATTATATCACATGCAAAATATTAAATACAGTTATTCACATCTAAAAATGCTCTGAATCCTCTCCAGAGTAGGTATAATTTATATCAATACTCTTTATATTCATTTCACTATAAGTTTCTCCTATTCTACATTTGAACATTAAGTTTTGACTAGGAGGTCTAAATGGAAAAGCATCAACTATTTTATGATAATATTCACCTTTATCTTCATAATATATATCAAATATAAAATCTTTAGAATACTTTCCACCATCACTGCTATTATTAAAATGGGGCGTTATACCTGTAATCATTACATCTCTCTTTTCATCAATATTACATTTAAAACTAAATGTAGAAGATTCATAATTATTATAATAATTTATATATGCTCCTAATGATTTTATACCATAAACGAAAGTTCTTAGATTTGTCTCACATTCTTCATAATTATAACTTCTTAAAACTATCTTTATTTGATTAACTTTTTTATTAGGAAAATTTATTCTAAATGCTCTAACTGAATTTGAAAATTCATTTGTTGAATTATTTTGTGTTATTGCTGAATGATATCCAATTCCCTCTACTTCTTCCCAATAACTAGAATCTCCAAACCTTATATATACATTTTTTACACTACATAAAAACGGATGTATATATATTTCATTCATTTCTAATGTAGTCATAATATCTTCTGGAAGAGTAATCTCATATTCTGTGTCCAAAAAATCTACAGAATTACCTGTAACTACTCTTTTTATCCAATATAGGTTATTATCTTTAGAAAAAGGAGCATACAAATCGTTGTCCTTTTCTGATATAACACCAAAACTAGTAATTTTAGTTTTAACTGATAGACTTTTTGGAATAAACATGGAATTTGATACATCATCGAAAACAGCTAATTTTGAAATTTTTTTTGAAGGTCTTATAGTTATATCTGATGTTATATTGTTTATTATGGCTCCAAAAGTACTCTCATCAGACTTACAATCTTGTGGTAAGATTATTTTTCTTCTCAATTTATTAGACTTTTGTATATCAATATACTTATTTAATAACTGATTATATTTTTGTATCAAGTTTGAGTTTACAGCTTCTAGTTGAGCATTTTCAAGTTTTATTAAATTTATATTATCATTTAACATACGTTCTATCTCATTAGTTTTATTAAACAAATCTAATATATCATTTAGCATGTTATTTTGATTATCATTATGCATTGAACTTGTATTTATAGCTTTATATCCAAAATCTTTTCTATTTGATACTGGTAAATTATTAATAACTACTTTATTCACCTAATCCCCCCTTACATCATAGAATGTGTCTATTTCTTCTTGTATATTTCCAATTATATCTGCAAAACTTCCATAACTGCAATTAGAGTCTATAGATACGTCTTCTTTCATTACATCTAACCTATCTATCTTATCACTTAATTTTCTTATATTATGCTCTGCTTGATGGTACATTGAACTTATCTTATAACTTTCTTGTGCTCCTCTATACCTATTATTAAACCTTACAGCATTTGGAACTTCATCTAATACTCTATTTGAAGTGTCATATACTTTACCATCTACATGAAAAATCTTACTTTCTACATTAGATTTATTACCTGAATAATCAGTTGTATAAACTCTAAACATATAATATCCTTTTTGAAGGGGTTGTGTCATAATGGTCTCTCTTTGAGTCTTATTATATATAATTGGTGAATTATCTAAGGTGATTGGATTAATATCACTTTCTACAGTATGTAAACACCAATTATACTCTTTAATACCTGTTGTAACTATTGTTGTAGCTACATTTGATTCTGTTACTACCTTTGAGTTTAAATCTACTCCTTCTACATAATATTGATATATACTTCCTGTATCTGTAGAAGTATACTCCAAAATGACCTTTCTATCCTCAGTAGTATACTGATTTGTTATACTTGGTTTAATTGGAATAGATGTATCTCCTGGCTTGTCTTCAACAGACATATTTTCAGTCAATTGTTTCATTCTAAAAATAGTATTTGCCAATATCTTCTTTTCATATTCCGCTATATCTTCAATATCATCTATATTGTGTCCTATTTGAATCATAGCTGTATTATTCCATGTTGTAAGATAATAGGAAGATGCTTTCTCTTGTGAAGCAGACCAATTTGAATTTCCTTCTATTTTTTGTGGTACTATATTAAACCATATATCTCCATAAGCAAAATTTGATGTAGTATGAGTATATGATATTTTTATTTTTTCTTCATTATTCACCATATTCCAAGGATATAATGTAACTGAATCTGATTTATTTACAACTACTTCATTTCCCCATACAGAACTTGTGAATCCATGACCTTCATCAAAAAATATATTATTGTCATTCCACTTTCCAACTTTTATATTAAAAAACTCTCTTAATTTATTCAAACTTTCATCTTCTCTAAATATAGATGAAATTAAATCATGACTCGCAATAACACTTCTATTTGTTTTCATAAACTCAAATATAGCATCTAGTGCTCTTTTGTTTAATTTATTTTCAACAATATAATCTTCACCACTAGAAAATCCGATAACTATTACATCATAAATATACATCCCTCTACTATCTTTTAAAAAATCATCTGGATTTTCACAAAATTCTCTATTTGATACAGGAGTTACATTTATCTTAGCTAAACCATACCCTCTTGCATCTTCTTTACAAGGCTCTTCCATCCATTTTTTTAAAGAAGCAGATTTCTTAATGGTCCATGTAATACCTCTATAACATTTAAAACTAATCTCTTCTCCTATATTTGGATGTATATTTAATACCTTTATGTCACTTTCTATTCTTTCTAGTTCACATACAGAAATAGGTTGAAATACTTCGTCAACAGAATTCCCAAAATCATCTCCTATTTTTTTTCTAAATACTCTATACAAATGTGGCGAATTTGATGTATTCTCCCATTTTAAACTAACTTTATTTTCTCTATCAGATGATTTCGTATATAATGTTATTGACATTATTCAGCCACCACCTTTATATTATTGATTACAGGAGTAACAGATATATCTGATGTAGATAATTTTGCCATTACTCTACATCTTATTAAACTATTACCATCCAGAGATTTTAACTTTTCAATTGTTGAGGGTAACATATGTTTATATTTTACAAATATTCTAAAGTATTCAGCTGTATTAATTTTTATATCTGGTCTTTGATATTGTGGAATCTTTTTTTCTTTTAATTCAATACTTATAGGGTCGTTTGGAGTAATTACATAATTAGGGTCAAACTTTATAACTATACTATCCACATTATCTATAGATTTTATTGCATAATACTTAAGAGAATTATTACTTATATTTTTCACTAAAGAATTATAGGTTATTCTTTCCATCTTTGAACCAGCAAATATAGAATCACTATGAGACATTAAGTTAAAATTATGCTTAATGGTTTTTACTGATTTTGATAAATCTAATTCACCAAGTAAAAACATTATTTGAAGTTTATTTTCTCCCTTTTTTAACTTAAATGCATATTTATTATCTTTTTTAAATACTTGTCTTCCATTTACAAGTACAACTACATCAAATACTTCTTTATCTTTCTCAAAACTAAAGTATTTATCTTCTATTATAGTTTCTTCAAGACAATTAACATACTGACTCATCACTATATAATTCCATTTACTTTTACACATTATCTCCATTGTATTTGCATCCATTGGAGCTATTCCAGTGACTCTATGCTTTGCATAATCATTTATAGATACTCTCAATGAACTTGGATATTCTTGATTATATTTATCACTTACATCTAACCTCTCAATAAGCCATTGAGAATGTCCTGTTCTCATTTCAATAGAATTTAAATTTACATACTTTGGAAGTTGTTGCACATAAAATAAAAAGTTTTTTAATTGTATATCAAAATCGCGTCTTCCAAATAAATCAGATGTATAGTAATTAAGTATTTTTTCTTCTTCGTATAAGAGATTTAAATCTAAGGCAATATTTGGCTTTATGTTCTTCCATTCTACACTATTATTTTTGTCTTCTATACCTATGAAATACGATATATTTGTCATAGGTGGCACTTTATTTTGAGGATTTAAAGTTATTTTTGATATAGGTTCATCAACATTAATTCTATTACTTGTGTACACACTGGTTTTAGAGTATTTATCATTATAAAGTGAAATATTATTTAATACAAATAATGAACCTAAGTTATCTAGTTCTTCTTGACCAATCTCATATTTTTCTATTATAAATTTAATTACTAATATATCTTCTTTGTTAAATCTCCATATATTATTTTTTTCTCCTTTATATTTAAACTTTTCTTTAAAGTTCTTATTGTCAGAAGAAATTAATAATGTTATAGTGGTATCCTGTAGTGAATAACCACTAAGTTCAATTCTAGATACTGTTTTAATAGTATCTAACTCTAAATCTATAGTGATTATTTGAGTTTCACTTTTAATTGGTGTTATGTCTAATGATATATTTTCATTAAGAGCCTCATTTAATACCAAATTTATATTTGTATTTGAATCTATCTCTTGCCCATTTAACAATACTTTCAAATTTGACTTACTCAAATCTATTTTATCACTTGGGATTGAATGAAGTTCATTTCTAAGTGTAGAGGTATTGTAATCTATTTCACAAGTTGACTTAGGTATGTTATTTTTTACTAAATTAATGGTGTTCGTATATTCAAGTGTATTAAAAGTTATAACATAAGGATAATACGATTTTTTTTTGCTTGAAAATTCATTTGCTATTTCTGAATAAGCAATAATCTTATTTGCTTCGTTATATATGTTTATCATTTCTAAGTCATATTTATTTATAGTCTCTATAGAAGATTCTACTTGATTATTATGTACTTCATAAATAGATTTCAAATCATATTCTATATTTTTAAACATAGTATTAAATTGTTCTTTATCTGAATTTTGATATGGTAATAATGTAAATGGCTTAAAATATGGCAACCCAATTATTTTTTTCTCAAAAAACTCACTTATAAACTTGTTTACTTCGTAAAAAGTTACTAAATAACCATTATTCAGAAGTCTTTTTATTATCTCTTCTTCTTTAATTTTTAATTGATACTCTTGAATGTTCATCATATAATTTCCTCCGAACCTACATCTATCCTATAATTATATACTATAGGTGACTCATCAATTATTTCATCTGGTCTATCTAACTCTATTTTCAACCTAAATTCATTCACATCATTAAGCATGTCAACATATGTAATATTTTTGTTTCTATTTATAGTTGATATATTACTATTTATAACTATTGCACAAGAGCCATATTCAGCTCTATGTCTTGGTCTTATTCTAGTCCATACTGAACCATCATCAAAACTTATATAGTATTTAATATAGTCATCAATTTTTTTATTTTCATCTAAATATTCCATAAATCTTCTTGGTATGTAATCTTTAGAATTCAAAGTAATTGACCTTATACTTTCAGTTGATAAAAATTTCTCTGATAAATATACTCCATACTTATCATAAACCTTGTATTTAAGTTCAATATTTTTTATACCTATAACATATCTCTTTGCATTTACTTCTTCATATTGAAACTTATAACTATCTTCACTTATCTTTTTATAAAATAATTGAGATTTCACATACTCTCTTGTTGAAAATTTGTTTGTTGACTTTGTAGATGGATAAATTATATTTTTATTATCATGGTTATACTTAAGACCTATAATCTCTATACTTTTTTGAGGTTTATCAAATTGTATATAATCTTTATTATTGTCATAAAAAAAATATGGAATTTTAGTTGGATCTATATTTAAAAAATACTCTCTACATACTTTAGTAAAATTGCTATCTTCTTGCTCTAATTCAACTACAATTTCTTTAACTATACTTGATTTAAAGGTTATTATATTTTCTTCCTTTAAAGATTCGTTTGGTTGTAATATTTGAACATTCTCATATTTATCTCTTACAACTATCCTTTTTATTATAGGGTTATGTAGATTTACATTTTGATTTGGTATTCCAGAAATTTTAAACCAATTTATATTAACAGGAATATCTAAAACAATCTTAAAATGTAATTTTAAAATCTTATCATCACTTATCCAACTTATACCTTCTTTATACTTAAATCCAACCATTGCAGTTTTTATTTTTATATCATCTTCTAAATTATACATTTCAAACTCAAACCAAGTATCATCATTTCCATCTAATATGTCTGATAAATATATATGAGGATCATCTTCTCCAATATATTTTATTTTATTGTAAGATGAATATATTTCATGTGTATTCCCAGGAAAGCCATTTGATACATCTAGAATTTGTATATTTATATTATCATTTACACATTTACTCGATATTGTTGCTAATGTTAATGCTCTATTTAATACACTACAAGAAACATTATTTAAGTTGTTTATATTACTAATTTTTGTAAAATCATCTGAATAAATCATATTGCTGACGGTTTTCAAGGAGTCTACTTTTTTATCTAGTTCATTTATCTCTATTTCTATACAATTTAATTTGTTAATTAATAGTTCATTCTCTTCTTTAACATCTTTAAAATATATTTGTAAGTTATTTCCGATTTCCTTATAACTGCATATTAAAATATTCATATCACATTTGGCTTTTTTCAACATATCACTATAGCTTGAAAAGGATGGTATATCTATTGCCTCATGGAATTCAAATAATGGTTTTCCAAGTTTATTATAAAAATCGATAATCATATTTTTAAATTCATAAAAATACTCTGTTTTTGTTTTGATTTTCCCAGAATCAAAATCCTTATTTAAATCCTCTATTAAAATTTTAATTCTTTCTTCAAACAATATACTTGGCCTTTTATATTTATAATTATTCATATTATCACCTTTAAAATGTATCTATCATATATTTTATTTCTTTTAAAACAGGTGTCAGCCAGCCATCTTTAACTGTATTTCTTCTAAATAATGCTTTTAGTTTTATTTTTGATACTAAATGCTTATATGATATATCTATCATATATTTACTTTCTATCTCTTTATTAAAATAGATTGAATTCTCAAATATATAAAATTGAAATTTATCATCTAAATTATTAAAATTCTTATAACTACTACCATTTTCTGATATATCTGTTACATTTACAGTTTCTATTTCATAGTTAATATTACTAGTTAATGTATCTGTAACTTTTACATCACAATAATCAGCATCATATTCTGTAAATGGCCTATATTTAAGTTCAAAATTTGATTTATTTTTTCCATTAAAAGATTCTATAGTTGTTTCTAACTTTGATGATAAATCCACAGAATCACTACCAGCAACAGGTTTATAACTTATACTATATACTGCATTATAATCATAGTTAAATATTTGAATACAGTAAAAAAATCCAGTTTTTTGATTTTTATGTATATGAAACTCCTCACTATTTAAAGGTATCTCTTCTCCATCTTTCATTACTTTATAAATAATTTCTGCCTCAAATCTAAAATAAGCTCTAGTACTCCCTGTTATAAATAAAAGTTCAGATTCTATAATATCCTTATTAGTTGGTAATATAGGAATCCAGTCTTTAGTTTCTGGATTATCAGATGCAGTAATATAATATTCTATATCAGTAACGGTTTTTCCAAATGAATTTCTAGGATGTAATTCATCAGTTACTATCTGTACATTTTTTATATTGGAATTTAAATTTATAGACTTACTTGTATAAATACCTGTCCTATCAAAATGATTATTATAGCATCCTATATTATATAAACCATAGTTGTATTCATACTTTAAGACCATATGATTTAACTTGTCATTTCCGACTATTTTAGACAGTAACTCGTCATAAGAATAAGACAGTACTCTATCATTCATTTTTCGCCATAAAGAATTAACCATATTCCTATCATAATACACTGGTTTAAATATAGCTTTAGTTACTTCTTCTTTTCTATCATTTTTATTATTAAACCAAAGTAAACTTTTATTTATTTCAGTTGGATTATATACATATGTTTCTCTTATATAATGTTTCTGTGTAAATAATATGTATATTCTCTTACATATTATATCTGGAAACCTAAATGTAACCTTATCTTTTGTAAAAACACTTTTTAATGTTTTATCCTTATTATCTGGTGTTACTAGTTCTATCAATGCTTCATCTTCATCATCCGTCATTTTATATCTTATAGCTACTATATCAATAGGATATTTTGTAAATGGGGTAAGATTTATCTCATTTATTTTATTGATAGATTCAAAATTAAGTTCAAGATCACAAACTGCACCAGAGTCTATTCCATAAAAATAATTATCTCTTACATATATAGCTTGTGGTTTACTATTTTCAAATGAAACATTTAATGGAGCATCAGATAGTATTGTATCACTCCAAAATGAGTTTGGATTTCCATCTATAGCATTTTCAAGAGATGTTTCGTTATTGCAAGATTGTATAAATCCTTCCCCTAGCTGAAAGCTATAATTTAAACATGCTGTATATACTTTATTATCATACCTCAACATATTATCCCGTTTTAAAAATGGCAATGTTAACACGTTTTCATTTTCATCAAAATTAGCATAACACTTCTCTAGTATCCATTGCCCAGCTCTATCTTTTTGAATATTTCTACTTTTATCAAAGTTATTTGAATTTCTAAACCTCTCTATTATAAATTTAGACATATGTTTAAATGAAGTAGAATATCTACAACTCTCTAATTTATCTTTTATTTGATTTATCTTAGTTGTTATGCTATTTATATATGATGTACTGATACCATCATACTTTGATATCAATTCACTCATTGAGTTAACTACACCAAAACTGGTTAATAAATCTATATATAGTTCATTCATAGTCTTATTGATTGATTGAGATTTAATATTTACCTCATGCTCATTTAGACTTGATATTAGTGTATTATTTTTAATTTTCGTCTTAAATTCATTTTCTAAAATCTTTCTTTCTTCATCAGTTGAACAATTTGAAGCTATTTGACTTACAATTTCTTCTATAATCTCATCTTTTATTTTATTTATATTCAAGTCAGTACCTAGCATATTATATTCCAACCTTTAATTTATACTTTTCGCAACATTTATCAAGTATATCAATTAATTCATTTATAGCTGTTTGTACATCTTCCTTAGTTTTCATTATTTCAAATTCTACTCTGGTACCATCCCATTCTGATTTTTTCCAATTAGTTGGTCTAATACCTTCCTTTATCAACTTAATCCACAAAGATAATTTATGAACTTCATACATATTTTCATCCATTAGTTCTAGTTCTCTAGTTAACTTTTTTCCTATGATAACACCGCTTTCCATAATATACCCTTCCAAACTTTCTTTTGAAATGAAATATCTATCTTCCTCAAAATCTTGCACAAAATTTCCTCCTTTATCTATTTTGTTACTTTATGTTCATTCAGTATTTTTATCTTCTTTTATTTTTCCATTTATAAGTATTAAATCTTTATTAGTTATTATAACTTTATTTTCCTCAAATGATATTCCCTTTTTTAGTAAAAATGCTTCCAATAAATCTTGAGTTTGAGGTAATATAAATTCTTCTTTAACTCGTTGTATGACCTCATCTATAATTTGCTCTTTAGAACCCAGAACTTTTTTACCATCATATTCAAAATATCTTTGAATTACATTTATTAGATATGCATCAACTTTATCTAGCCCTTTTACATAAATGTTATCTTTTTTCTGTTGTATTCTCATATTTCACCAACTCACTATATTGTCTATATGTGTTACTATTTTTTCTTACTTATAACTTGCATTAATACTTTTTCGACTTCTTTATCACTATTTTCATAATCATCATATATAAGATAAATATCCTCTTTTTTATCTCCTGATACTGTTTCATAAATATTTATTGTATCTAAATTTCCTTCTTCACTATAATTAAGCAGTACATCTTCATTAGCACTGCTTACTTTTATTAACTTATCATCATTTTTAGAATCTCTTAATATAGTTGTTACATCATTTAAATCTGGATATTCAGTATTTGGAAGTCTTCCTAAATCTGGATTAATTAAACCCATTTGAGCTTCTGTAAAATCATCATTATATAAAAGTGCTATTGCATTAATTTCAGGGGATTCTCCTGCCAAATTTGACCATATCTTAGCTCTTATTTTTACAGTTTTAGGTATATCTTCCTCTTTTTGTATAGTATATGGTACAGTATTATTTGCTCTTATCTGAAATACTTCTTTTTTATCTGTTATTAGATAATATATTACTTCTGACCCTTCTGGTATATCTTGGTCCACCAGTAGAAAAAAATTATTTAATGACGAACTTTTATGTTCATGAGTATAAATATCAACTGAATTATATTCTCCAAAACTGCTACCTTCATTTAAAGATATACACGTTTTATCAAAATCAAATTTTATATTTATACTATTTAGTACATCAGAAAATTCCTTATTTTTAAATTCATTTATAAATAAGGAATTTGCATATCTATTATTATCAAAATTAAATAAAATTCTATCAAAAAACAAATTATCTGAATAGTAAGATATATCATTTTTAGATGAATTTTTAACTATTTCTTTATCAATACATAACTTATCTATTATATTTTTTCTTGAAACCTTAGTAAATTTTTCACTCATAGTTCACCTATAATATAGAGTGTTGCCCTGTCAAATATTCTTTATTAAAAACAGGTATTACACTATACTCACATTTATTTAAAGTTTTATGCACGTATTTTATTTTATCAACTTGATATTGTATCTCAATAAAGTCTGTAGGAGAAAGTTCCATATGAATATATAAAATTTTAAATTTAGAATTAAATGTATAACTATTTCTATCTAACTCTATATTATTTACACTAACTCTTATATATTTACTTACTACTCCACTTATCTGCTTGGATACATACCACTTTTGATTTGAATTATACTCTAGCATTTTACTTTCATTTAACAAAACTTCAACCTTTGGATTCGGTATTTCTGTTAATAAATATTTTTTCCACTTTTCTCCTATTTTTTCATTTACATATAATTTATAACTTGTACATTTTAAATTTTTTATCCTTGAAAAAGTTATTGTATTTTCCGTATATATCTTTGTAAGATTATTGATATTTTCATACATATGTATACCTACAATACAGCCACTACTGGGTCTGATATATTTCCTTTCTCATCATATAAATATATAGTGTAGTTGTACTTATTTGAATAAAAGCAGTAATCCTTTATTGACAAAAGTGGATATCTAGAATTTAATACGACCATCTCAATTGTATCATTATCTTCTATATTATTTATATAATCATTATAGTATTTGCCACCTTGCCTTATGTATATTTTAAATATCGTGGCATTTTCATCTTTCATGTCAACTGGTTTTTTCTGCTCATCTATACTTAAATTTGTTACATCTTTTCTGTAAATGAGCATTTTATCAATTAATATTTCAAATTTATCTTGAAATATTATTGGTTTACAATAGTCTGTTGATATGTTTTTGTATATGTTTTTCATCCTAAAAGCTCTAGATTTTCTATAAAATAATTCTCTTTTATTCTTATGCCATATATTTGGTAATTTCACATATCTTATTCCATCAGTTATTAAAGTGGAATCATCTGAATGTATCTCTTGACTAGTTATAGTCTTTATTACTTTACTATATAAGTCATCCTTATTGATATTTATATCTTTTGAAACTTTTTCTCTCTTTATCTCTTGCCATTTGGTTATTTTAATGTCATCCTCTTTTACTTCTAATACTTGAATTATTTCATCTGGATTTTCATATAATTCACAAACTCCTACATTTGATAGTTCTGAGATAGATCCATCTTGAAATTTACTTATTACTCTATACTCATATTTATTCTTTTGTTCTTCTTTTTTCTGGTAAAATAAGATGTAGTTTTTACATTCTATTGTAGATACTACTGGGTCAAATACTCCATGTGCATGTATATCTATATATGTAACTATATCTATAGAAAAATCTAAGGTAACTTTATTGTATTCAGCATTGGATTTTTTTATTAGAAATCCATTATTATTTCTAATCTTTATTATGTCGTCAATTTCATATTGTTCTGTTATAGTTCTATATGTCTCATATCCATTATAATCAGTTTTTTTCTTAAATAAAATTCTTGATATAGTTTGATATGAACTTAATTGTATTTCTATTTTTTCTTGAGGAACTGAGGATAAATCATTTTTTAAATTTACAATTAATTTTTTAAAAGGAATTACTATTTCAAATGGTAGCGTAAATTCAGTATATCCATTATATCCTTTTGGAAAATCATTTCTACTAAGTAAAAAATCTTTGATGTTAGTCGATTCTATGTCAGCATTTTCTTCTAATATTTCTATAATTGGGTCTTGATTATTTATGTACTCTTCTATTTCTGTTTCTGATGAAATATTTTTAAATCTATAAATATAGTGTAGTAAATTTCCTTCTGTAGATTTACATATATTTATTTTGGGATGTTCCAAATAAGCTCACCTCTTTTCTATTTTATTATTGTAAAACCACTTTCACTCTTAATATACCTTGCTTATACTCGAATTTGTTCAACATTTTTTATTATATTATCAATTTTTTATACAAATAAATTTTGCAATTTAAGTTTGCCACAAATAATATATAAGATTACTATAAAAGGGATTGTTTCAATTTTAATTAAAACAATCCCTTTATCCTAATATACTTACTATTTTTTTTGTGCTATTGGAGTCCATTCTGCTAGATATTTTTCACCAATAGTTGTATTACCATCACTTTTAGTACAAACATAAAGACCTATAGGGTATTTAGCATTCTCCGCATCTTTATCTTCTGTTTTTGTATCCAATATATGTTTTATCCATATATCACCTACTTTAGGTTTTTTAAATGGTTTATAATCTCCAGGGGGACAAAAAGATAGTATAAGTCTAGGACCTGGCATACCCTCTCCATCTCCAAAACGAATAGCGTTATTGAAAAACCACACACATCCACCATTTCCATCTTGAGGTCTATATGATAATATTCGTCTACCTTTCCTCTCAGTACCAGTATTATCTTTATACTCAATAGCTTCATCATATAAACAAAAATGGTCAACCTCTCCATCACTATCAGGATGTTGAGTATCCTTAATGTCTCCACGTAATGATATTTTTCTATCTCCTTCATCAGTTATAACTATCTTAGAATTCTGAATCATGGTTAAATCCCCATACATGGAATCCCCTCGTCTTTTGACATAATCTTTTTTAATATTTTTAATTTCATTTTCTATATTGATTATGTCTCTTTTTATATCATCAATATCATCCCTTAGTTCATCTAACTGCTCTTGAACATTAGTTCTTACCTCTTTAAGTTGAGCAAGTTCTCTAGTTGTAACTGAACTTTCACTAATACACTTATTAGTATCACTAACTAAAACTCTTGAGCCATTTCTTCTATAATCTGTATGTCTTTCCATATTATCATTTGAACAAAAAACATTTCCATTATCATCTGTCATAAGAATTTTTTTAGCATTATCACTTCCTTGAGCTATTACAACATAATAATCAAAAGTATCCCAAATTTCTTCTACTTCATTATCAATCTTATCCAATCTAGACTCATAATCATAATGTCTATGTCTAATATGAGAATATCTATTATCATAAATCGATTTTGGTTTTATAAAATGATTTGTCTCAGGAAGTCCAGATATTGTAATTGGACTTTGATATTGATGAACTATACAAGAACTAGACATATATGGTTGTATATGTACTTCTGTTTTTTCATCTATAGCTAAATATAATTCAAACTTATGAGTAACTATTTCCACACCATCAACTGTAGTAGAGTCTGACTTCACATGATACAATCTTAATACATCTATATCTCTTTGATAACTATCTCCTTCATGTTTATATGGTGGAAATTTTTCCGCTTTATAGTCATTTTTACTAGGGTCTGGAGGAGTCTTATAACCACTTAAATCAAGAGGTCTTTCATGTGCATGATTTTCACTTGGTGGTGTCATACTTGAATATGTTGAAACACTTTCCTCTATATTTAACTTTTCTATAGTTGCTTTTTCTTTATCTTCTATATTGTTATTTAAATGATTCTTTACATCATTATTTTTGTGTGTTGTTATTCTATCTTCTTTTGTTAAAGTTTCTTCAGAAGATAAATCTTCGTTTATAAATGGTAATTTTTCATCATGTAATGACACATAAAAAAACTTATTTGTACAAGTCCATCCATCCTTATTTTTGTTTGTAGGGTCTTCAAACAAACCAATATGAATATCCATAGTAGTTGGATTATTTCCTTTAAGAAGAGTTATGGAACCTCTAAATAGTGAGTTGTAAATTCCTTCTGTCATCATATCAGTATGGTCAAACTTCCCTATATTAGGCTTTGTGTAGTCTATGTAATCAGATGTAGATTTAACAAATTCATCAATATAATCTTCATTTTTCATTTTAGCTACCATGCTATTTGCAAATATACCTTGATATGGAAGTTTACCATCTGTAGAAAAATCAGGAGCATTTCCAACTCTTCTCGGAGTAAATGTAGCTATTTTGATATATCTTTTATTAGAAACCATTACAGCATGTTTGAAATGGTTGTATCCTAATCTATCTTTAAAATCAACAGCATGATATCCATCTAGACAATCTGCATTTAATCCACTATTAGGTCCTTGATTTAACTCGCTCCAAACTTTTTTATCGTTTAAAGTTAATTCACTTGTTATAATATTTAATCTTGGTTTATCTATCCACCAATCGAATTTAATATCACTTGCTCTAAAATTCATTTTTGCATACGAATATCCATCATTTAAGTCAGCATCTCCAAATGTAACTGATAACTTAACACCTTTGAAATCATGCAACTTCAATTCATTTGTAAGTAGTGTTGCTGAAGGTAAAACACCCAATAAAATCACCTCATTTAATCTAGTAATACATTTTTAAAGTTATATTTACTAATCATCTAATTTATTTGTTTTTTAACGAGTTTCATTTAAATATATTTTTTATGAATCTCAAATTATGTTATACATTATAGTTCACATTTTCTATCCATATACTTGGTCTGATATGTTTTTGATTGTCTATATTTTTATGGACTTCTATGCTAGTTTGAGGCAATTCCTCATCTCCTATTACATCTACAAATTCAATAATAGGATAACTACCATAGGCAGCCCATTTTTGAACAGCTTTTTTAATATCTTCTTCAGAAAACCTTCCACCATTTTTATAAAGTAACTTACTATCTATTCTTATTATAATTACAGAGTTTTCTTGATATGGTTTACCATCAAGTGTACCAATATCTAAATAATAATCGCTTTCAGGCTCTAAATCTCGACGAAGTCTATCTTCCATTTCTTTGATAATACCTCCACCTCTTAATCTAGTATCTATTAGATTTGTAGACTTTAGCGAGGTGTGATGTCTTACAAAAATTCTACCTATATGTAAATCGAATGGTTCTAAGGCTTCTTGATTATCAAATTTATGATATACACAAAAATAGTTGTCTTTTAGAATATCACCTGTCCCTCTATCTATTATTCTCATCGGCTTTAAAAAGAAATGGATTGTTCGATTAAATAAATCATATGAGTTTCTCATTTCATTTATCTCATTTGAAGTGTCTGTATAAAAACTATACATATTTGGATTTAAATTTAAATCTATAATTTTACTATTTTTATCTTGATTTTTATAATAGCCTCTATAATGAAGGTTTTTTTCTTCATAGCTATAATCTACTAGTATTTTATCATTGTCACTTATTGAATCATTAATTTCTATAAATCCATACTTGAAATTAAATCCTTTTATTTCAAGTTCTTTTTTATTGTTATCACTTAATATCTTATAAACTCTTAAATTAGTTGGTTTCCAACTATTATCTACTTTTATATACATTGGAGTATTCTTTACTTTAATAGTATTATTTCCAACAAAACTTCCCTTTTCTTCAGATATATCAATGTATGGCTTCCCATATTTTCCAAATATTTGTAAGTCGTATTCTGGTATAGAATATATAAGTTCTATTGTTTTATCAATTCTTTCGTATTTTTTACTGAAATAAGCATATTTAATGGTTGGGAACCATCCTTTTAAAGGTTCTTTTTCTAGAGGTGTTCCCACAATAATTTGATTTATGTTTCTACATACTACTGAATATCCTTTATAAACTTTTCCATTAGCTGACTTATATATAGAATCTTTATCTAAGGTTCTAGTGTTTTTATTATTTCCAATAATACTTGAATTTTGTTCTGGAAATCCAGTATCTTCATATGTTCTCCCATATATAAATCCATTTCCATCTGATGCTGTATATATCAAAGTTTTATCCTTTGAATACATGGTATTTAAATTTTGAATATTATATTTAACTCTAAAAGTTGAATTTTCATTTATTTTGTCTCTATCTTCATCAGATGAATACTTCATAAATATATCTCTTGCTGTCATATATCCGTTTGTATCCTTTTCAGATATAATCATATCTTCATTCTTAAAACTATCGAGTTCTGAATATAATGCATATTTTTTATTTATTATTTCCTTTGTAATAGGTGCTATTTCCAAATCATCAGCCACTATAATATATTCAATTTGTATTTTGGCTCTTTTATCCTCTAATATTTCATATTCGAACACTTCTATAGAAGACTTATTTGTTATGCCTTGAAACCTATTCACTTTATACGACTCTAAGTCACAACATTGAACTGGATTTATTTTTTCAAGTATTCCTACTTTGATTTCTAAAGGATTTACACTGTCTTTTCTATAAGCTTCTTCTGACAAACCATCATACATAACATATATAGGATTTTCTATAGTTGGAATAAATGATGTATATATATATGTATCATATACATTTTCATATTTAGTTTCTTCTATAAAGACCTTATACTTAAATTTATTTTCATCTATTGGATAATTATTTCCTGAAACAAGACTTATGTTTTCTGAATTATACAGACCATTTATATCTAATCCAACATTATCATAAATTTTGTACTTTAACTTATATTTGTAATACAATGGAACATTGTCCTTAAATTTATTTGTTATATAAAATAAATCATCATCTACCAAATATTCTCCATTAATCTTATGTAAAAGACCACTTTCATCTGGATACATTATTATTTCCTTTGCCTGTTCTGGATATAGATTTGATATCTCATCTTTTTTATTTACAACACCACTGTACTTAGCTGACCCATTATATAATACCTTTAATTTCCTAACTAAACCTTCATATCGCGTATATGCATTATAAGTTTTGGGATTATAGTCAATCAATTCATTCTCAGTTTCAACAAAATTTACAGCTTCGAATATCGAATTTGTCAGATTTAAAACACCATATCTGTCACCATCATTGTATATCTTATCTATAGGCACTCTTTTTGCTAATAGACCTTGAAATTCCTCATGTTGAACTTTATGTTCTGGCTTGAAATCAGTGATAGTAGATTCATCCCACATAACAAAGTCTCTGTATAAAATTCCCCAATATCCTTCTAATTCTGTACCTTTTTCACCATCAAACTCAATAGTCTCTGGAAAATAGTCTTCATTTTTTGTAGCTAAGTTTCTTTTATGAATCCAATCATCAACAAAATGCAATGTTACATTATTGGTATTGGTTTCTATTACAGAAACAGTATCATCTAGAGATGCTGTTGTATTATAATAATAGGCTAAATTTACTGCTCCATTTGGAATATTTCTTCCAAGTTTAATAGATTTATTACCTTTATTATCGATTTCCTTATGCACTTTTGTATTGGAAAATAAATCTCCCGATATACATTCTTCTTTTTCCAAAATAGATTCATATTTTGGTGCTTGCGGATAATCTATAGTAGGTATTTTGAAATCAGGCGTACTTATATCAGGTCTTTGATTTACTACAATATCATCTTTAGGATTATATTCGGTTGCAATTGTTCTTGCATGCCAAACTATATAAACTATTTCTCTTGTAGGTGAATCAATATTGTATTCTTTATTTACAAAGTTTTTAAATATAATTTTTCCATATTCATTCCCTAAAAACTTCTTATTTTTTATAAAGGATATATTGGCACTGTTAATTACTTTTATACTTGCTCCATTATTTACTATATCGTTCTTAACTTTAGTCACTATCTCAACCTTACAATCATATAAAGGGTATGGTATTACACTAAAGTTATTTATAGCATCATTAGTTTCAACACATTTCTGAACCTCCCATGACTAAAGTCACAGGGTTCCTGCTTCACAGAATTTTGCATATAAAATACGTCTTACCAATTCTCCACAAGCTATCCCCGTAGTTCCTACGGTTCTTACATAAGTTATTTATTTTGAACTGTTATTAGTCTTAATCCTTCTTTTAATATATTTATACTTGCATTTATATCTCTATCATGAGTTTCATTACAACAAGGACAAATCCATTCTCTTATATTTAAGTTTTTAACTTCCTCGTTTTTGTACCCACATTTATTGCATATTTGTGAACTTGCAAAGAATTTACCTACCTTTACAATTTTTCTACTATACCAATTAGCCTTGTATTCTAATTGACGAATAAATTCTGACCATGACACATCAGAAATTAAGCGAGATAGTTTACGATTTCTAGTCATATTCTTTACTTGTAAATCTTCTATGCAAATAATATCATTCTCTTGTATTAATTTAGTAGATAGTTTTTGTAGAAAATCCTTCCTTTGATTAGCTATATGTTCTTGAAGTCTTGCAACTTTTAATCTTGCTTTATTTCTATTTAAACTACCAATTGTTTTTCTCGATAATTCTCTTTGTAATTTAGCAAGTTTATTTAATGACTTCTTAAGATACTTAGGATTTTCTATAAATTCTCCACAACTTGAGATACAAAATTCTTTAATTCCTAAATCTAAACCTATCTGATTATTAGTATTTTCAAATGCTTCAATATCTATATCAGTACAACATAATGATACATAATATTTACCACTTGGTTCTTTGGATATAGTAGCATTAAGTATTCTTCCTTGAGGTACTTGTTTATCCCTTACTTTAACCATACCAAGTTTAGGTAATTTTATATATTGACTAAAGTACATAATATTTCCATTTGTAAAGTTAGTTCTATATGAAAATCTATTAGTTTTCTTTGATTTAAATTTAGGAAATCCTGCATTTTCTTTAAAGAATTTTTTATATGCGTTTTCTAAATCTTTTAAGGTGTTTTGTAGTGAAAATTTGTCAGGTTCTTTAAGCCACTCTAATTCTTTTTTTAAATTGGTCAAATCAGAACTACACTGTTTATAAGTAAAAGTTTCTTTATCGCTTTCATAAACTTCTATTTTTTTAGCAAGATATTTATTATATACAAATCTACAACATCCAAAAGTTTTGTTAATTAACTCTTGCTGTTTTTTATTTGGATACATTCTAAACTTATATGCTTTTTCCACTACTACCACCTCACTTTACTTGCTTTTTCTGATTATTAATATATCTTCTTATCTGTTCTTCTGTATTTTCTGATACAGTAGCAACGAAATAACTAGGATTCCAAAGATGTCCTCCCCATAATTTCTTTTTCAACTGTTCTCCATATTTTTTCATTAACAACCTTGCCGATACACCTTTTAATGCTTTTATCATATCTGGTATATAGTGTTGTGGTGAACAATTTATTAGTAAATGTATGTGGTCTTTATCGCTATTACATTCTAATATTTGAAATTTATTATCTTTAGCTATTTTGTTTAATATATTAATTAAATCTTCTTCAATTTCATTTGTTAATACTGGATGTCTATATTTTACACACCATACTATATGGTATTGTACTAAATACACATACCCTCTACCATGAGTCACTTCCATTTTTCATCACCCACCATAATATTAACATATGTAATTACCTAAAACAAGTATTTTTAAGGTTTTTATATTTATTTTTAAATAACATATGTAAGAACCGTAAGTCCTAACTTTTATCATTTTTGAGGTTGTCGTTCACATAAGTTCGCTACTACCTATGCAGTTCTCTTATGAACTTCTTACACTTTCATGTAAGCACAGACTATATCTTATCCTTCGGCATTATCCGTTAAGGTCTACCCACTTCCACTACCAATAACTTGTAGTGTACTTCCCTCAAGAGGAATAGTCGTTGAAGTTTCTCCTATTCGGAGTTTACCTGCTGATTGCCCATTTTAAAGTACTTAGGGTTTAACCTTATACCATCTAACCAATTTTTTCTACTTTCGTAACTTTCACACTTAGGTTTATTTCATCCTTATGTTTTAGTTTGGTTAGCTTTAGGGGTTTCCAGCAATTCAAGTAGTATTGGATAGGTTCTATCCTATCTCTACATATAAGTTTCCCTATATGCTGACTATTTTAGCTACTAACTCATGACTAAAGTCACGAGTGTGCGTAGCTATTTTTTAATCAATATTAAATTCTTTATCTGTTGAACTATAAACTACTGTGGTTGGTAACTCTATAGATTGGTCAACATTGCTTGATATATTCACATTTACTCTATCTTCTTGTTCATCATCAAAATATATTTCTATAAATCTTTCTTTTGAATTTATAGGTACTATTTTTTGCTCAATTAAAATATCGATTGTTTGAATATATGTCATACCATTTTCTAATTTCACAACAAAGTCAAAAGAGTCTTCTCCTATGTATAAATCATTTGCAGAATAATTAAAATAAATTATATTGTTTGAAATATTAAAAGTAACATCTCCAGCTAATTTTAAAAAAGTCTCTTCTTCAATAGAGCCTTTTTTATATGCATCTCCTAAAGAATTTATTTGACCATCATTTATCAGAATAGCTCCTTGAAGGTTAGACCCATTTGTAATCTTATAATTTAATGTTTTCAGTTTACTAATATCCATAAAACATTCCCCTTTTGTAACTTATCTATATTTTTCTATTTACTATATTAATTTCATCTTTAGCATTTTCATTGGCAATTGCTTTTATAACATCTATACAATTGCCTGTCCAACTTGTATAAATACATGCAATTATTCCATTAATATCAGTTCTATCATTTAATTTTTCTATTGTTCCAAGAGCAGCTTCTACGTTTACAGATGCACCTTCAATTGGATTATTATATTTATCTGTTACTGATATTAAGATGCTTATATCATCTTTTCCATTTGCAAATATAAAGTTGTTTTCTGAGTAAATCTTTAAAAAGTAAGGTTCTAAAGTATAGTCTGATATGTATATATATCCATTGTATAGGGTATTGTAGATTGGATTTAATGATATATGCTTTAATTCTTTTAGTGAAGATGTTTTATGAGTTTCAAAATATACCTTCACCTTAGTTGGGTATTTTTCTTCAAATTTATGCAATTTTATTTCAACTTCATCTTTTTCATAGTCATATAAAGCTATAAAAGAGTTATTCATTTTGTATCTAACATTTATTGTACTTCCTTTAGGAATTTCCTTTTCAAAAACTACAACATTATTTTCAATATTATAGTTATTCATTGATATATCATTTATTGTAATCTCTATGGTTGTCTCATCTATACCTATATTTTGTAAGTATAAAGTTTTAAATCCTAGAGATTCAAATTTTTCTTCATTTTCAAGTGAATATTCTCCTGTTTTACTTATAAAAAATACTTGAGTATATGGTTCCTCTATTCCAATTTCATATATAATAATAGGTGAATATTGTTGTGGTATAGGAGACATTCTTATAGTTTTAGTATATGGAACCTTAAATATTATTCCATCTTGGTCTAATTCTGCTATAAAATCATTTTGAGATACATATAATGATTGTGCTTTTAATGGTTTTTTAGTTATTTTACCTTCACCATCATATAAAAGATTATATTCTTCAGAATATACATCTACTTTGGTAAATTTTATACTTTGAATATTTTCTACTTTGAAATCATTTGCTTTTGCGACTGCCTCTGCATATTCCTCAATATTTTTTATAATTGTATATTGTTGGGTATCATATGGTAGATTATATGATGTTATATTTTCATATTTAGATGAGTGTTCTGTAGGATTATAAGTGGCTTTAACTTGTATATTTCCTATCGCAGGTACAAATGTTTCTAAATTCATTCCTGTATACTCATATCTTCCAACTTTTAGATTTAAACTATATAATTTTGCTCCCTCTTTCAAAACAATTTTAAATCTCACAAATCTCTTAGTTTCAATCTTTGTATTATTTTCTACTTGAATCCATTTATCTGAGTTTAGTTTTCCTTCTAGATTAATCAACACATTATCATCCTGTATATAAAATTCTACTTTTCCATCAAACTTCATTGCTGGCATTATATATCTTAAATCTGCTGATTCTTCTACTGTATCTCCTAAATCAATTATATTAGTTATAGATACTGAAATAGAATTATCTGATAATGGCATCAATACTTCTTCTCTATAATAAAAATTGAAACTCAAGAAAGAGTCAATAAAATTTCTCCAATCAGACTCACATTCATAAATTAATTCTCGATGTTGTAGTTTAGGCATTTTAGACGGTTTGAGTACAAATCTTAATTTAAATACTTTGCATAGTATTAAATTTTGAGGAATGGGTTGTCCATAAATCAATTTAACTGGTTGCATCCATTCTCCATAAATATCGTTATGCCCTACATAATATACATCTACAGTACTGAATAGACTAGATTTTTGTATCCATGATATTTCTTGAATGGATGTAGGTTTTTTGTTGAATACAAATGGTGTTGTTTCATAAATATATTCATCAAGAAAGTCATAATAATAATCGTTATAACATTTTGTTGGTTTTGGCCACAGCATATTATCTTTGTAGAAAAATTTTGAACTGTCAAGTAATAAGTCTTTTTTATTAGTTTTTCTAATATCGTATCTTTCAAATTTTCCTTCTGACTCTGATACATTCAATGTAACTTTTATTAATACTCTAAATTTATTAAAAGCATCCTGTAATACTTTTTCTTGACCATTCATATTGCATTTATTATATAAATAATACTCATCTTGATTATAATAATAATATCCATTATGTATACTTGGACACCAACGTGCTAAAGCATTTTGTAATGTCCTTAAAGACACAATTATAATATCATCAATATGACCATATCTTATAGTAAGCACTTTGGGATAATCTAAAATCACCACATCACTTATACTAGCTTCCACTACAAGCTCAAACCTCTTATACTCAGTTGAATTTAAATTAAATTCTGTAAGACCATATATATAAGTGTGTTTTCTATTATCATCAATTATGAATTCCCCTCTATCAACTTGTCCTAAAAACTCCTTATATTCAGTTGAATCTGCAATTATAGAATCTGAATAAAATTTTATTTTATCTCCATTGATTAGAGTATAATTCTCTTCGTCTACTTGATTTTCAAATTCATATAAAACATAAGCTTCTTCTGGGCTAAATTTTTCTATGATACAATAATATTTTCTATCATAAACATCAATAGAAGCTTCAAAGGGTGGAGCTGTATCCATCATATCTTTTTTACCATTTTCTGATACCTGAAAATCTCCATTTATAACTCCAACAAGCGAATCATATTCTAATGGTGGAAATATCTCTATATACTCTTTTTGTCTTGTAACTTCTATAGCTTTTATACACACCTTATGGTCAAAATAACCATATTCACTAAATTCAACCCTATTATCATTTTCATTATCTTCTAAAAAATCCCTATATCCATGCGTATATGAATATATTCTTACTGGTCCTTTTATATCATAAACTTCTATATCAAATTTATATCGCTTTGAATAATCCTTATTTTTTAATTCTGGCATCAAACTATATAAATAAATATCTGCTACTTGAGTATATTCATCAAATATATAATCTAAAGTTAGTTCAGATGTGTAAGTTGGTCCAAATGGTTCTCCTTCAATTTTTTCCCCAATTGAAGATACTTCTCTTGCACTTACTTTCACTCTTACTTTAGAATCATAAGTTATATAATTAGTTTTTGCTTCCATCTTATATCTATAATAAAATTTTATAGTGTTGTATTTCACTTTGTTACTTGCTCTTATTCCATATATTTTATTTAACAGTTTAAATGTCTTTTTATATGTAGTATCTTCTGATTTATATAACTTACAATCATTATAATCTCCTATTCCAGATTGAAAAGCTTTCATTCTACTTGCTATATTAGTATTTATATGTGGAACCATTTCCACTCTTTCTGGCAATTCAAATTTAGTATGATTTGGTATTTCATTTTCTTTCATAATTGTACTCTTTTCTTCTTCCATCTTTTCACCTCCAGTCTACTTTTTATAATATCCATATTTTGAAAAACCTTTTATACTTGAGTCAAGAAATGTTGGTAAAAACGAAAAACTATTGTCATAATCTTCATCTTCTCTTACCCATATATCTTCATCATACTTAAAATCATTCCAAAAAATTGAAGTATCTTCTTTTATCTTTGTTACATAATCAATTAATAACTTGGTTGGGGTTGCATCTGAATTATATAGTTCTATACTTAATTTTTTATTATTTATATCTACTAATTCATACATTTCAAGACTCTTTATAAAAGAAACAACTGATGAATGATTTTTTTTATCAGGATTTCCTTTTAATAGAATTTCTCCTGTAGAAGTGATGTAAACATCATCTAAAGTTATTAAATTGTTATCTACTAATATAGTATTTACCAAAACCATCTTTTCAGATATAACAAAATCTTTACTCATATCTTTCCATTCTTTTACTTCTCTAATTCCAAGCTCTCTTGAAATTCCATTGGCAAGACCTCGTTTTGTGGAATTAGCTGGATTTTTAAAAACATCAAGAATTCTAAGCTTATATTCATGGTTCTTTTCTCCTTTAAGCCTAGAACATCCTACTAAAGAACCAAACTCATCAAAAAAATTCCATACATGATGTAAATTTAACTCAAATAAAAATTCTTTATTATTGCACTTTACTTTTATTTTCCCAAAAGGCAAATCTTCTTCTTTATCATATGATTCTCTAACATAAATTACTTTTTTCTTTTTATCAATAAAATAATAATCTGGCTGACTTATGTTGTTTTCTAAATTTTTTTCATTTTTCTTTATTCCAAAAAAAGTATACAAATCCCAACTTCTTTCAAGTATAAGTTGATTTGTATACACCATAGAAATATTATTTACATTAAAGTTGCTTGGTAATAAAACTTTATATACCAAATCGATAAAATCCTCATCTGCTGACTCAATATAGATTTGCTTTGAAGCATAAAGCAATATTTCTTCTATTTCATCTAACTCCATGCCAAAGATATTTAAAAACTCAATCCCAATAGATTTGTTAGGGTTTTTCTTCATTTCAAACCAAAAGGGAAGCATTGATCTTATTTTTTCTGTATATCTTGCAAAATCACTTTCTTTCATTTAGATAATCACTCCTCTAAACTTAAGCCCTACTAAATCTCCATTTAAATTATTTAATGTTTTATTTGCATCAAACATAATATCATTCATTACAAATAGAAGTGTGTCAAATACTGTTATAGACTTATTGTATATATCTGTATAAAAAGCAGATACACAAATTTCTTGAATCCTAGCAACTATTTCCTGTTGCCTATCTGAATTCCAATGATTATACTTATCCATTACTATATCAAGTACATTTACTTCTTCTTGTGAATAGCAATTGCTATCTTTATAAAAACTTTTCAAATCAGCAATAATATTATTTAATGTGTAAACACTCTCTGTATATAATTCATCTGTATCCACAATCTTTCCAGAATCCACTTTTTTACATAGTTTTAAAGCATGAATTTTAAATATATTCATATGATTAATTAATATTTCTCTAAAAACAGCCTCTTTTCCCTTATTTTCAAGTGTAAAATGTATTTTTATAATATTTTTATTTAGCTCTATTTTTTTAAATATTGGATGCGAATACAACATTAACTGATTATTTTTGGCTCTATACTGTTCTTTATTCTTTATCTTATATTTTTTTCTACCTAAGTAAGCTCCAACTACAGTGATAATTGCAGTTATAATTGCTACAAAACTCTTTATTAATTCCAAATATACGTTTTCAGTCATTATGTCCCCTATATAATTACTACAGAATCCTCATCTGGAGAAACAATAAATTTCTCATCCCATCTGCAATCATGATTAATTAACAAACAATTTTTATTGTTTATCTTAATACTGTTACAAGAATAAGTTAGTATAGAATCACTAACTTGCATTATTCTTTGCGTCAGTTCATTTATAAATAGTGATTCTCCTATATTTATTGAATTTATATAGCTTATAATTTTTTCTCTTACAGACACTCTTATAGACTGTTTCTCTATTTCATCCACATATGAAGAAAAAACTAAATCTATATTTAACTTTAGATATTTAAAATTAGGTAACTTTACTACAACCTTTTCTCCAAATGATGTTATATCTAATAATGCTTTTTTTACACTTGAAAGCAAATCTTCATCACCTATATTTTCAGCTATTGGCACAATAGTCATACTGCCTGGACCATAAGAGTATCTTTTTAATATTACATCTTTTACACCTTCTATACTTAAAACGGCTAATCTTATTGAAGTTTCATTTGCCTTAGCCAAAGTTAATGTTTGATGAGTAATTCTTTTTCGGTAATCTTCATCTGATTCTTCAAATAATCTTTTGCATCCCACTAATAAACCTATAGCGTTTAAAAATTTGCCTGTAGCTGTAGTTACAAAAGCTTGAAGATGGCTCATTGTAAGTACATCATAAAATTCTGATATATTTTTATTTATTATGTCAGAAAAAAGTTTAGCTATAGAACCAGGGCTTGTGTCAAACCCAATTTTATTTAACTCAACTTCTGTTTCTTTAACCAGAGATTCAAAATTTTTATTGTGTATTAATATCATACTTGATTTTCACCCCACTAACTATGTCAATTTCCATGTTAATAACAATCGGATTGTTATTTCTTCTTTCTTTTATGAAAATTAATAATTCTATCTTATTTCTGTGTATTTTAGGTATAAAAAACAAATTATTTTCTCCAACCAACCTGTCATAAAATAATGCATTTTCAATAGATGCTATAATTGAATCTAGCGTATCTTTATTATTTAGTTTTCCTAAAAATTTTTCTATATCTGAACCTATATAGTCCACATTAAACCAATCTTTTGTTACAGATTTTATTCTACAAATACATTTTTGTCTAAGTAAATCATCTGAATTTAAATACAGCAAATTGTTGGAATTATTATCATATATAAGTTCTCCACTATCTGTTATGCAAAAATCAAACATTTTTATCTACTCCATTTATTTCTATCTTTTTTGTATCAATAACTATCTCACTTCCAGATAAAATAATTTTATCTTCAGCACATATATTTATATTATTTGAGATTATTGACCAGTTTTCTGATTTAGTAGAAAAATCTCCAAAAACTTCTATAGTTTTATTTTCAGCATTTATCCTTAATCCAACATTAGTTGCTGTAAATATGTCTATACTGCTATCATCTCTTAATTTTACAATTGAAGATTTCTTAGGATGATATATACCAACTTCATTACCTGCAAAACTTCCTTTTCCTTCTATTTTTTCTAAAACACTATCAATAGGATTTTTATCCATAAAGTCTTTATATTTTGATTTATCTTTATTATCATAATCTAACCAAGTCTCACTCATTTTCTTAGTTATTTCTCTTGAGTCTCTCTTTATATTTGATAACAGACATCCATCTCTAATGTGAGTTTTTCTTTTTCTTGATAGATATTGGTGAGATTCATTTGCTATTCCTGTTATCTTAGGCTGAAATACAGAACCATTATTAAATTGTATATAGACTTTATCATCTTTTTCTAATGGTAATAGATGAACTCCTTCTCCTATATTTTGAAAAGGTACGTTTGAAAAAACGGCACTATTACCTTTTACATTCTCTACATATATATCTGCTGTATTTTTATGCATATTAAAATCTATGACTTTTCCTATAGAAGTTGTAAATATTGTATTTGAATATGGATCTATGATGTTATCTATTAATTTATCTTTGAGCTTCACATAATCCCCCCTACTTTAGATTAAACTTCATATATGAATTAGACTTTATATAATGGATATGTAATTATAGTGTTTTTATAATTAAACATTTCATATTGTGTAGTAAGCATATTATTTAGATTTTCATAATTATATAATCTTGTCCGTTTAAATTTATCAGTTGTATCGTTTAGATTTGCTAATCTTTCATTATTTAATATATTTGATACAGAAAATAATACTTTATTACATGATTTTAGTACATTACTCATACCACTATATTTTAATGAATTTGTAGTTAACAAACCTGGAGTAATTGATGTTGTAAATCCAGTTTTCATATTTAGTGAATGTGTTACTTTCTTTGCTAAACATACACCTACCATTCCTCCAAACAAATCATTAATTGCTATTAAATCATATACATTTATTTGCGGTTTTCCTGTAATAATCAACTCGCCATCGTAAGCTTCTTTCCATGAGTTTTGAATTTCTGATATACAATTTCTTATGGCCATATGTCTATTATTTGCATATAATTCTCTGTATTTTAAAGTTTTATCCTCTAGGTTAGAAAATACATTAAAATTTTGTATTCTTGAATTGTCCAATACTTTAAGCTTTTGGTTTGACCATTTTATATTGTTATCACTTATTATAAAAGGTGTAGATTCTAAATTTCCTAATACATTATAGATTCCTTTTACATTTGTTATTAAATTATTATTATCTATAATTATATTATTATCTATAATTGAGTCGTAAAAATCTACTATATGCATTTGTGAAAAAGCCTTAGAATACTCATATATATCATTTTTTATATTATTTATATTAAATTTATACATCCAAATAGGTAAACCAAAAAACAATCTATGTTCAAATAAAAATGGTCTTGGATATACTACAAATTCAGGCATAGATTTTTCACTCATTTTACATATATCCCATATCTTTTTACCTATTGGTAAAAACTCATAAATCGATTCTCCTATATAATCAATATTCTGAATATCATTGAAGTATATTCCTTTATAAGTACTTAAATATATATTTTTAGATATGTCATTTTGAATTGTTCTGTAAGTTCCTATAGAGTTAGAATCGTACATACCAAAATGCTCTACACCGTATTTACTCTTAAGATTTTTTTCATTACATTCAACGTTTTGGTATTCTATTTTTAAATTTCTCTTACTTATTAAATCTAATATTATATTACTTGCATCTTTTTTTAAATCTATATTATCATCTGAAAAATTCATTTTTTCATCTAGATATTTATCTGTAAGCTCTATACCATCTGATTTTGCTTCTATTGATATATTATCTTTTGAGATATTTATTTCAACTATAGTTCCATTAAATACAACTGGATATTTTGAAGGATTTGAACCATACCCCATACGAATATGTACTCTGGTTCCTTCTTTTAAAACTTTTTGACTGTCTAATTTATTTCTCTTTTCTACTATATCTAAATCAATTTCAGATTTTGAATCTATTTTATATTCCTCTGAACATTTTGATGATATAGGTTGATTTTTATTAAATATATTTAAAACATCATTTTTTATATAATTATTATCATCTAAATTTTTATCATTATTAAAACCATTAGAAATGATTACTTTTGCACTTGATATGGGAGAATCAACATTTTGTGATATTTTTATATCTACAACAGATTTGTATATATAGTAGTTTGTCCAACTTTTTTTCCCCTCTAAAAAGTCTACATCTTCATCACATAACATAAATATAAAGTTTGGAAATGCTCTAGTAAATGTACCTTTTTGTGAATATAAAAATTCATCCACTAACATATTTTCTACAACTGTACTTGGATTATTCTCAGGAAGTTTTTTAAAGGATTGCTTTGGTTTTACTTGTTCAATATTAAATTTTCCAATCTCATTACCATGTATTTTATTAAAATTTTCATTCTTAAATATTAAATTCTCATCAGAATGTAGCTCTTTTCTAAATTCGTTCTCCAATTTATTTATATCTTGAGGTTCATATCCATATTTATATTCTGGTTCTATAACTGTATCTGATTTAATATTTTCTAGTTGTACATTAACTTTATTAAATTCAAATTTATCAGGATATATAATATAAAAATCTGGTTCTACAAAACCATTATATTTTTCATTTTCTTCTATTTTATTCATAACAATATCTGTTCTAGGATATTTTATAAGAGATGTTTGTTTAACTCCATTTTTAAATCTAAAATCTCTTATATTTTGTATAGCATTGTCTATTTCGTAATATTTTGGTAAATTTAGAGTTGGATACATTTCTAAATACATAATTTTCTTGTTAACACAAATATCTTGCATAGTTTTCCTATCTATGCCTCTAGATGTACAATCTATAAAATCCTCTTTTGTACCTAATCTACCCTCAGGAATTTCATTATATTCATATCCATTTGTTTCCTTAACTTCATCGAATGGTCTAAATCCTATTGGTTTAGTCTTTTGGATTTTATCTATATCATAACTTCTACATTTAATAGTTATATTGTATAGTCCAGAAAATCCTAAAACAGTATCTACTTGAACATCTTTTATCGTTATGTATTCTGCGCCAGTCAAATTAACAAGTTCATTTTCCACTTTTATAATATCTATATTTTCATTTTCAAAATTTCTATTTTTATTATTTAATTTGTTGAATTTTTTTATTATACTCTCATCACTAGTTTTAAATACAAACACAAAGTCAATTTTATCAAATCCCATGTATTGTTTTGTTGGTATTTCACCATTATTTAGTTTTATGTTAGAAAATATATTATTTAAATTAAAATTGATATATGTAAGATACACATTTTCTTTATCACTTAATATTTCATCAAAATAAATTTTATTTGTTGTTGTGGTTTTGCTCTTTATTTTATTGGAATCTATATTTTTTGAGTGTAATTTTTTAAATGTAAATTTACCAGTAAAGTTTACTGACTTTATCTTATTAATCCTCGATAAATTAGAATTTTCAAGATTTTTTTGAGTATAAAATCTATACAAATCCCAATCTATATGGTTATCTAATGAGACATAATCTTTATTAAAATAAGGATTTACATTAAGCTCTTCCATAATTATTTTAATTCTTAGACTCTCAGAAAAACCTTCTACAGTTTCAACTGACATACTTTTTAAGGCCACATTATTTATACCATTTGCATTATTCACAACTTTACATTCAATTGGAACAAATGGAGTATATTTAAATTGACAAATTAAATTTCTTAATCCATCTACATAATATTTGAAATCAAATGGTGATTCCACCTTATATCCATTAACTTGATTTATACCATTTGTCATTAAGTTTACAAATATTTCTCTTCTTATATTCTGTTTTTTAGATTGTCCTATATTTGCAAACCTATTTTCATTAAAACTTTCACCATCATTGGTAGAAGTTACACTTATATATTCTGGAGGTATTTCAAAACAGCAATCTCCTATTCTAAAAATATTATCAACATTGTCTTTATATTTGAGTCTATGTTCATACTGAATATATTCATAATAACTTAAAGGTTTATATTTATTACTTAAGTTTCTAAGTGTTGCTTCTTTATATAGCATATTAACTATTTCTTGACTATCTCTATCTGTTATTTCCTGAGCAATAGCTCCATAATATGATTGATTTGAACTTTTATTAGACTCATTACCCATAAATTCACCCTCTTTAGCTCATAAGTACTTTTATAAATTCATAAAATGATTTTAGATATTATGCTTTCAATTTCATCGCTTGTTATATCTTTTCTATCATCTTGTATTGTAGTTCTTATATTTAAATTTTTTATATTTTTAAATAATTTTTTTATAATCTTTTCACCATAATCTATATTAGCATCTAAAGGGGATTGAGCAGATATTTTCATATTTAATGCTTTATCATTGTTTACCAAAATATCATCTTCTATTATGTTATCTTTACTTTCTGAATTATAATATTCGTCATTTAATTTAGATTTAATATTATTAAAAACTACCTTAGCTTTTATTCCTCTTCCTAATAAAAAGTTTTCATATTCTTCATAAAATTTTTCTTCAATATTATTTATACTATTCATGTATAATATCTCCAATCATTTTTAACATCTTTATTTTAAGTTTTTCAAGTCTGTTTTCATAAAAATTTAAATCTATATTTGAATCTTTTCCACCTAAAATATAATTTATATCAATATTTTTATATCCTGCTCTATTTAAAATATCTCTTATTTCTAAATGAATCTTTGATATGTTGTTATAATCTTTTAAACTTTCGTCGATATAAAAATTATTTATTTTAGAATTAATTCTATAATTACCATTTTTAAAGTCATCTTCATTTTCAGTAGAGTCTTTATTCTTATCTTTTTTATATATTGAATAAGTAATATTATCTTTATTATTTTTATTCCCTATGTTCAAAACATTTGAGCCTATATATTTAGTTTCTATATTTAGTTTTTGTATATTTTTATTCTCTATCACTTTTAGTTTATCTGGAGTATCCCATTTTGTATTTATAAATTTATTAGAATTTAGATGATAGTATTTAGGTTTTATATAATTAATTTTGAGGTTTTTCTTGTTTAAACTTTTTATCTTATTTTGACTATTCATATATTCTTTATTAGATTTATTATTTAAATAGTCTTTGTCATATTCAAGATTTACATCTACACCTCTTAGTTTAAGAATATATTCAGACTTAGCTGTCATATCCATAAGCTTCTCATAATCCCAATTACATATTTCTTTAAAAGAAATATCTGGAAATGCTGCTTTTACAAATAGCTTACTTTGTTCTAAAAAAGTATTAAGTTTTCCTCTACTTTCCTCAAAACAATTTACTATTGAACTTTCATCTAAAATATGAGATTCATAAATTAGTTTTTTAGAAATTTCATCTGCTAATCCTGCCACTGAACTTTTTGAAAAAATAAATTCCTCAGGATATATTAATGCAGATTGACATATAAAATCATTAAACTCTTCGTATGTATTAGAAATAATACTAGCTTTCATATATATATTTAGATTAATCAATTTAAATATATATTCATGTGTGCCAAATTTGATATGAATTAATTTTTTATAACCCATTTTTTCTTTTATATTTATAATATCTTGTATTGAAAGCATTCTATATTACCTCTATTACAAAATCTTTTGTAAAACCTGACTTCTCCATAATAACTTCAGAATATGAAGTTGCTAATCCTGCCTTAGAATTATCTTTCCAATCATAGTTTTCTGGCCATAATGTCACAGTTTGGCATATAATTTCTTCACGTTCTAAAGTATCAATATTTTGAAGAGACAATAACTGCTTATATTCAAATCTATTAATAGTTCTAAATATAAACCTTTTTTTTAAAATATCAATCATATATATATCATAATCAGACCATTTCTTTTTCCATGTTTGTAATTGAATTGTCCCTGGTCCATCTTTAAATAATGGTGTATCTTCTAACGCTAAATCTTTCAGTTTTTCATTTTTACTGCCATCATTAAAAACATCTGCATATAAATCAATTTCATCTATATTTTTTCCATATTGAGATTCTAAATCCAACTTAGCCTGTTTTGCCAATAAATCTATTTCTTTTTCATCATAATTCATTTAATCTCCTCCAAACACTATTTAATTGTTAATTTCAATTACATCTTTTGCTATAAATTCATAAATATCGTATACAGGATTTCCTGTTGTATCTATTTCTTGACTTACTGATATAGGTGATACTCCAATAATTTTTCGATATTTTTCTTTTTTGTCTCCATATATAAGACTTATAGAAAACTTACTCTTTTTAAGTGTATTTATATTATTAGGATTAAAAGAAAGTTGATAGTCTGAATCTTCTAAGTCAAACTTTTGCTTATTCTTTCCATAATAACAATCATCTATTAAAGCATCAATCAAATTATAATCACATTCTACTTCATTATATATAAAAGAATTTATAGCTTTTAGATTACAAGGCGATTTATATTGATTCTCTTCTTGTTTATCTTTAATACAGATTTCTTTTTCACTATTCTTCAAAATAATTATATTATAATTGGAATATAATTTTCTAAATATCAAACTCCAGGTCTTCTTACACAATCTTCCAGTTGGTATTATCTTATGTTCTTTTTGAAAAACCTTAATCATATCATATGTACACACACAATAATAACCATATTTTAATTCACTAAAGCTTCGTTCCTCATACATATATCCCATATATACTAAAGCTGTTTGAACAGAATGTACTCTAATATCATATTTGCTACCAAAATTAACATAGAACAGAGATTTATCATAAAGAAATGAGACATCATTGTCATATACATTACATTGATTTTTATATAAGACATTGTCATATTCTCCATATATACATTTATCATTTAGATTTCTTAAATCATATCCATATATCCAATCTGGTATAGATATTTTTTCTTCTTTATTTGAAATAGACTCATCATAAGTATTTATATTTTGTTCTAAAGAATTAGAGAAATTTTTTAAAGCATTGCTGACAGGGATTTTTATATAACCTAATACTATCCTATTTCCAATAGCTATATTATCAAATGTATTAGATGTATATCCATAAATAGGTTTACTTTGTTCTTTGACATAAAATTTTATTGCAGATATTTGTTTATTATGTTTTCCATTTATATAAATCAATACATCCGAACTACCATAAAACTCTTCTTTATATGTACTATAATCTCTCCTTTTTTTATTTACATCATCAAAGTTTAAATTTGTCATATTTAACGCCTTTCAATTTGCTTTTTTTTGAATATTCATATCCTTCAAGCGTAAAATCATAATAGAATACTGAATTTGAGTATATATTTGAATTACTTATATTATTTGATACTGTTTTATGAGTTTCTAAATTTGCAAAATCCTTCAAATCCATTGCTACAAAGTGAATTATATTTTTTATAAAAACATCCTCAATAGAAATAATTTGACTATCATTGGTAATATCTATTCCATATATCATCATTTGTGTGGCATATTTGTATTCATTTAAAGATACTATCATCACATCAAATAAGGGCAATTCATCTGAACTAATCTTTTTTTTATTAGATAAAATTGAAACTTTATTTGTCAAATCACTTATTAGATTCTGATTTATTAAAGTAAAATCCATTTTCCCAGAAATCATCTTAGGTCCTCGAGTATATCCAGATACATGTGTACTTCCTATTGATGCTACTGGCTTTTTATTTCTTTGAATTGAGTAGGATATACTTGTCAAGCTACCTAAAAGAATTGGCTTAGATTCTGGAAATAAAATAAATGCGAGAGAATCTGTACTTGAGAATGCTTTGTAAAAAGTATTATCTAAATCCATTTTATTTACCTCTCTTTTTATTTATATTTAGAAAAAACCCATGTAGTTTTTAAATACACAAAATATACTTACAAAGATTTAACTACATGAGTTTTTTAATTTTATGATTTATTTTTATTTTTCATCTTTTGAGTACACACCTTGTATAAGTGGTGATATTTTTCTAGCTCTATAATTTAGCTTTTTCTCTAAGACGATTGTATCAATAGATACCTCACTAGATTCATCTACTATATCAACATCATATATTTTTTGAAATGCACATTGACCTTGTTCATTTCCAAATGTCATTGTTATATCAAATGGTGGCAAAGAATCTAAATAAACTATTCTATTATCTCTTATTGGACTAAATCCATTAGGTACTTTAAAGTTTTCATCACTTACTCTAGAATTATTTTCATTATACTTAGACTTACTATTCATATTCATAGCATCTTGTGCTGTAACATTCCACTTCAACATTTCTACTGCATTTATAAAATTTTCCTCTTCAGTTATAGCTAAAGTTCCTGAAGTTGTAAATACTGTAGATTCTGATGATTTTAAAATGCTTTTCATAGATTTAATTAGAGAATCTTGGTCAAACATAGCAAATACTAATGACCCTTTAATCTCTCTTTTTCCACTTGAAAAACTTCGTGCATCTGGACTTCCTAATGTATATACTGGCTTTTTTTCACGTTCTATACTCCATGATATTTTTTGTAATTCTCCAATAACTTGATTTGCAAAGCTTACAATTAAATCAGCTCCAGAAAATGCTGTTAGTGTGTTTATATTCGTGCTTGCCATAGTGATATCTCCTAACCATTAAATCTAAATGGATATTTTCTTCCATTTTATTTTTTTAAACCTACTATAGTGATTATTTTTCTAAGTTCTTGTGGTGCTACTATACCAACTTCTAGCTTAGCCTGTCCTAATATTAAATCTTGTTGCGTTGCTATTAGGTTAAAACTATAATCTAGTATAGCTCCTTGTAATAGTAATGTATCTAATCTCTTTGCAATTGTTGCACTTAATGCATTTCTCTGCTCTATTGTATTTGCTTCCCCTATAAATGGGTCTGCTACTTCTCTTATATTATCAGTTACTGCTCTCATAACCTTTAATGTAGATAATTTTGAGTATACACTATCTTTCTTTGCGGCTGTTGGAGCATCCACTACAAAAACCTTATTTAAACAAGTTCTGCTATTTAATTTTTTAGAATTGAATGAAACAAATTTATTCCCTGTTATATCATTTAATTGTGCATTTGAAAAAGAGTACTTTAATGATTTTACACCACTTAATATCTTATTTGTTGGAGATGAATATGGTAAGATATTCGTATTTAAAGCAGCATAAAGCACTGCCACACTTCCTTCTCTAAGTGAACTTACCTTATGTTCAACTATAGGTGTAGGCCCTGCAACCACTGATATAAACTTTCCAAGGTCTATACAATTTCCCTGTCCATCAGTAATTATAGAGCCTTTATCATCTTTCATTAAAAACTCATTATTATATTGTGTTAAATATTTAGAGTGTAATTGAACACCTGACAAAGAGGTGTCTTTTAATGGCTTCATTGATATCACGCCATATGTAGATTTATTTCTATAAGATAAGACTGCACAAAATAAAGCAAGTTCATATGCAAAATTTTGATGTCTGTCAAACAGTTTATCATCAGCATAAACACCTAAGGGTACTATCCAATCTACATTATAATTTTCAAGCAACTGATAAGCACCTTGTTTTACTATATATCCATTTCTATCCCTTTCTCCTGATAATGCCTTAAACATATCTTCTTTATTCATGTCTAAACCATTAGAGCCTCCTATAAAATATGTAGCTGATTTTATCAAGTCTTTTGTTAGTACTTCTGGTATATCTGTTTCTGCAAAATATGTTGTTTGTAAAGTATTTATTGCATCTACTAACTCTCCAAAGGTTATGTAGTCAAGAGTTGACAATATCAATGGTTCTTCACCAATACTCATTTTAGATTCTGGCTTAATTATTTTTACATATTTTCCTATATAATTGCCAAAAGTATCTCTCAAATCTTCTACTTTCACTTGACCTAAATTATATATATCTCCAGCAAACCTAGATTTTAATCTTATTTTTCTTTCTATATTTTCTTTAAATGGCATATAATAACTTACTGATACTACTTGCCCCATTTCAAAACATTCTTTTTTAAGAGTTATAGTCTTTGATTTTTTATCTATTGAAAAAGAGTTTAAATCGAGTACTTTACTTCCACCAACATATAATATAAGTGTTCCATCTACTGGAGTATTGCTTAAAAGTAGTTTTTGAGTTGTTGTAGCTGTCATAAAAATATTTCCATCTAATTGAGTTTCTATATCTTCTCCAACAACTTCTACCCTATAACCAACAGCTACTTTTTCTCCTTCACTTAAAGATGGCATTGTTATAACATTATCATTCATTTCAATGTCATCCTCTATAGGTTTACCATCATAAGTAGCTACTATAGCAGCTCCATTTGGTATATTAGATAGAAAAATTTTTTTATCTTTATTTAAAGTTAAATATTCTGGTTTCTGCTCAACCCAATATCTATAACTATAAGATACTGAAACAGGTACTCCTGCATCACAAGCATTTTTTTCTATTGATATACTTTTTGTAGATTCATTATATGTAAATCCAGATAATAGCTCAATTCCTTTTACATACACTCTAATCGAACTTGGAACAATTCCTTTTCCACTTAGTTTTATATCAGTTTTCTCACAACCTTGAATAATGGATAAATCCTCATCTATTTTTTTATTTCTTTCAACCACTTGTGATGGTGCACTTATATTTGATGTTGAACATGTACCAGATATTCTCATCACTCTTATATCTTGGCATCCAGCCTCTCTAGCTTGCTTATATGAGTGAACTAATGTTGCACCATTTGGAATTCCATTTAAATTAATATCTGAGCCAAATAGTAATTCTATAGAAGAATCATCTATAGCTACTGGCTCCATTACTGGTCCATCAACTGCTGTACCAAGTAACAACATGCTATCAGTATTGTATTCATCTGAGCTAAATCTAAGTGCAGAACCACCATCTTTAAATTCAACTAACATTCCTGGAAGATTAGGATACAAATTTCCTAAATTTGCCATAAAGGTTTTCCTCCTCTAAATCTTGTAGATTTTACAGATTTTATACCAAGTAAAATTCACATTATTCTTGGTTAAATTCTATCCTGTATAGAAAATTTCATTTCTATACCTTTTAGTTTATTAACGTTTAAAGTCTTTACTTTCTCTAATCGTATAAAATATTCAGATATTTTGACTGAAATATCTTTATCAAAACCTATGTTATCTTCAGTCGACATCTCCTTTAAAAAGAAAATCTCTCCAAGACCTTTTTTCTTTAGAAATCCTGTATAAGACACTATTATATCTTCGAAATCTTCCATGAGTTTTCTACATTCTCTTTGTGTTTTAGTTAGAAATCTAAATTCTAATATACAATCAAAACTTTGTCTATATACTTTAATGACCTTACCTGTTTTTTCTTTATTTTCATTTGATTCATCTATTACATCAGTCAACATTGGTTTATGACTTTTTCCTTTAGATGTTTCTCTTAATTTTACAATATAATTTATTTGTGGAAGTATAATTTTATTTGCTTCATCTTTTTTTATTGTGTCAAAGGAAATTGCTCCCCAAGTATCCTCTAACTCTACCTTTAAAATGTCTTCTAATATTTCTTCCATTTTTTCAAAATTATCAATATATTCTTCAGTTGTAAGTATATTTTTATTATTTTGCATAAATTCCATATCCATTTTTTCACCTACCTATACTTAATCCACTATAGGTTTTAACATACTCTAACATATATACTGTCTTTAAACTTAAATCTAAAAATAATTCTCCTGACTTATGTTTAAACAATTCATTTATTATATATTCACTTATAATTTCTTTATCTATTAATTCATCTAACAATTGTGTTAAGTTTTCTTTTAAATATCCAGATGATAGCAAAGCATCTATATTTTCACCTATGTATGAATACATCATTTTTTTTATATAGCACATAGTCAATTGAATCATTCTTACATTACATAGATACTTATATTCTGTATGCTCACTCATTGTAATTCCGTTTGATACAACTACTCTTCTAAGTAACTGACTGAATCTAAATGATACATATCCAAGCTCATTCATTTTTTCTATTGTTAAAATATCAAAAGTATTAAATAATGAAAATGACTCTGGAATTTCTTTATTTGTAGTATTTTCTATTATGTTTAAACTGGCTATAAGAGGAGCATATACAATACTTGCATTTACAATATTAGTACCATATGTGGTATATATGTCACCAGCTACTACACTTATCAATTGTTCATAATTTTTATCAAACTTTGACACTTCATTTATTTTTTTAAAATATTCTAATCTACCAATATATTCTTTCTCATCTATCCAAATCTCATTAGTTGGATTAAGGCCAATTACACCATGAGTTATAATACCTGTTTTCATTTGTACTATGCAGAAATTAAGTAATTGTTCATAAAAAGTTACGTATCTTTCTCCATCCTTCAGAGTTAGATATTCTCTAGTTAGGTCATAATATTTATCTATTTTTTCTATATCATCTGTAAATGTATCATCATAGTATACTCCTAAAGGCATAATAATATCTATGTCAAGCCCTTCCAAAATAGTGTATGTGCTATCTAAATTATTGTACATTGTATTTTTATTGCAATCTAATCCACTATATCCTCCACTAAGTTTGTATATACTTTGATTTACTTCACTTATAGATTCCTTTGTTTCTATATAAGAATCACAATAAATACTACAAATTATCATCCCTTTTAGTTTTTGAGAATCTTTATTTATAGCTTCTGATAGGTCATATAGTGTAGGATAATTTTTATATGGATATTTTAATACATAATCCCCTAAACTTTTTGGATAGATTACCTGCAAATCATCCTGATTTACTATTATTTCTATATCATTATATATTTCATTCGCATACTTTGATTTAATATGTATACAGTTTTTTATTACTTCACCATTAGTACATTTTGCATCTAAAAAAACTTCTGCATGTGCTCCTGTAACTTTGCATAGATAAACTTTACAGTCTAATTTAGATTCTTTTATAATTTTATATGCTTTAACTAAAGAGCCTGTTTTTCCAAATTTTGAATTCATATGAGAAATTGAGTTTATTTTTATTGGAGTGTTCACTGGTCCAAATTCTGAAGTTCCTAATAGATAAATATTTTTACCATAAAATTCATGTTCATTAAATAGCTTTTTTGATGTGTCCATATTTATTTAATTCCTTTTAAGCATCTTTATTTGTTATGATTCTTTAAGATTAGTTGAATACACTATGTATCTTGACATTATTTAATATACTCTTACTTATATCCATTTTGTAAGTTTTAGATTAAATTTTATTTACTATCTATTAATAATTATTTTCTTATTTAAATCTTAATTCATTATAATGTTCATTTCTTATTATACAAATGCTACTCCATAAGAAATTAAGTTAGAATTTTTATCTAATAAGAATTTTAACTTTGTACTTTCGCTTACATCAATAAATTCTTCAAGATCTACTGATATGTATTTATCATTATTTAAATATAAAACATTGTAATTGTCTTTTATATTTGCACAAATAATCATTCTATCTTTGCTATATTTATTTTCAATAATAGTAGAAGTTATTGAGTTATTAAATATAAAAAGTTTATCTTCAGTAGGGAATGTATTTATTCTTATAAATGAACTAAAATTATTTTCATCAATTAAAGTAATCTTTAGTTCATTTTTCTCATTTAATATAAAATCATTTTTATTAAACGCATAGTCTACACTTAAGGAACCATTTACAATATCTATTAAATCAGTAGATACTAAAGTATGAGAATTATTTATATTTATTATCTCTATTATTGCTTTAGGTTTTTTTATTGAGACATCTAAAATTATATTAGTTATATTAAAACAATTATTAAAATCTCCAAAATAATTTATATCAAATATTGGAAATATATATGAATGTTTAATAATTAATACTGGTCTAAACCCAAATGTTGGTCCCTTGTTATTAAAAGTATTATTTGTTGAATAGTTTGTTAAACTAGAATACCCTCTAGTTATTATTTTAGAATTATCAGATGCTGATATAGAGCTTGTTATACTACAAATGTCCCAATTCCAAATAGTTTTATCTCCTGGAGTTATTAGTCCATTTAAATCTGAATTTACAATATACTTATCATATTCAGATAAACCATTATTGTTAGAGCCACCAGTTAATGAACGCACTATTAATAAATTATGTTTGTAAGGCTGATTATCCAATTCATTACCATATATAAATCCTTTTTGATTTATTTCATCAAAAGACAAATTAGGAAAGACTTTATCAGATATTAATATTGATTCTCTATCTGTATGATTTACACAAATAAAATTCATGTCTGTCCCACTATAAAAATCTGTGAAACCATTATTATAAGTGTAATTACATGAAATGTATTCTCCAACTTTTATTACATTAATAATTCTATTTTTTTCTAAAGGTAAATCAGCAATATATCCATCTTCATTTATATCTACACAGTCGATAGTTACAAGACCCTCTTTAACTGGAGATATTATGACATCATGTATAGAATCTTTTAAATTAACTACTTCAATAACAAGTATTTGACCGCTTGTTTGACCATATGTATTACAAATATGTTCAACTCCATCTATTATTAATTTAGTATTGTTTTGAGGTCTATTTGTATTTCTATCTGATATAAGTCTTAATTTGTTTCCATAAAATTTAAATTTATAACTACTATCAATACTTTTAAGCCAAATGTTTGATCCTCCATAAAAACCATTAAAATCTTCTTTACCCCAAAATGTTCCCTTTATTATAGCTCGTATTTTTGATTCATCATATCTTTTCCAACCTGCTTCTGGTTGAAGTAATTGTTCACCTATAATAGCCATTATTCGTCACCACCTATAACCAACATGGGTCTAAATCCTAAAATAGAAGATGTGTGGCTATGCGGAACTATGTCGAATCTTTTAGGGCTATAATCATCTATATATTCATCTTTATACCCTCTAACCACAATCCAAATTCCAGAAGGTCTTAGTCCATTTGTGCCTACAACTGATAAAATCGCAATGTTATCTGCTAAAGAGGCAATATATTTATAATTCCATATGTCATTATCACCTGTATCTATCTTTCCATTTAAGTTATTTTTCCATATATATGTATCCCAATCATTGATAGTTGGCCAACCTCCTTGAGTCTTGTTGACTAAACTTGAAGAAGAGTTTTTATATTCGTACTCTTTAAGTATTTCTAATTCTCCTATAGCTACATAACCTGTTGCTCCACTAAAATTAAATTGATAATATAAATATTCTACCTGAGAATTGAAATAATGGTAAGATACAGCCCTAGCATTTTGAGGAAAGCTTGATGATTCATATATCTTTTCAAACTTTTCGTTATCATTGCTACCATATACGATACATAAATTAGGAGCTTGAGGGAATGAATCACTATTTCTATTAGTGAATATAAATCCATTTGAAATTATTTTTTCTTTTTTTGAAAATATTTTTATATATGGATTTGCTTCATTAGGGCTATGCCAACAATCATTAGAGTCAATATTTGTTTTATTAAATGCTTTATACGTAAGAAGTGCGTCACTAAGAGACCCACTTGCATAAAGTATATATTCATCAGTCTCATTTGCATTTAAAGCTTTTTTAGGAAAAGATATTGTTATATTATTATTGTAAGCCACTCCTCCATCTGGTAAACACATAGAAAATTTTTTATAAAAAAAATCTAAACATTTTATAGTTACACATCCAGAGTTAGAATTTGAATTTGTTATTTTTATTCTATAATGATTATAAAAAATTTCATTTCTAAAGATATAATTTTTAATTTGATCATGTTTTGGAGCTGGATTTTCTTTAACTGTATGTAAAATAATCCAATTTAATTCATCATTACTAGCCTCTATAGTCCATTCTGTTGCTGACTGTGGAAACTGTTCGTTATTTCCAAAGTGAAACTTATATGAGTTTATTCTTTGAGGTTTTCTTTTGAAACTAACTTGTAATATATGTGGATAGTTATATAATCCACTGTGCCATCCTATTTTGTTACCAAATGCATTGTAAGCATACCTATTTGCATATACACTACTCGCTTTTAAAACATATTCATCTGTCTCATCACTTTCACAAATATTCAGAGGAAATATTTTTTCTCTATAAAAGATATCTAAATTACCATTAATCTCATTCCAAGATATATTATTTTGTATATTTCTATCTGCTATTAATTTATTATCATCTACTTTAACAAAAAAGAATTTTCCATCTGGAGTTGAACTTGATACATCCCTTGTAATTTCCTCACAGTTACAATTTCCTAATTCTGAAAAATCTCCTATTTTTCCAGCAGTAGAAACAGTATATCTACAAGATATTATATCTCCTATTTCCATATTTTCTATTGAAGTTCGTTGAGTTAATCTACCTTCTATTGGTGATAAGATATATCCATCTTCGTCTATATCTACACAATCAAATAAGAAATGAACAGATTGACTTTTTTTATTTATAGAAATTTTAACATTATGTATTTTATTTTCTAATCCTAACTTTTCATATACCGCTGTAGAAATATTGCCACTATTGTCTTTTGTACTGAATTGTTCAATTGCACCATCAATATCGATATCAACTACATCAGACCTATCATTAAACTTAACACAAAACAATCTTATCTTTGTTCCAATAAATGTAAAATTAATATTAGTTTCATCATGAGGTGCATCAATAACATATGAACATGAACCACCATAACATGTACCTAAAGATGTTCTCTTGTAATGTTTAGAATACAATATATTTATATGATTATCGTCATATCTTTTCCAACCAGTTTTTGTTTGAATAGGTATACTTCCAGTGCTAGTCATATTATTCACCTTCTCTTTCTAATGTATCGAGCTTAGTGTCTATATAATAGTTAGATGTATAATTAGCTGAAAGATTTAATTCTTTATCATATTTTAATTGAATTTTTAAATCAGATATATTTAGATTTTTATTTATTAAATCAATTTTCGGATTTACAATTTCATTTACTATTTTCACTATCTCTTCTTTGTTTACAGACTCTGAGCCTCCTTCGCCATATGGAGGAAGTGGATTTAATTCAGTATTATCAAAATTAATTGGTTCAATATCATCACAGATTAATTTATATGCATTTAAAACAGTATCTTTATCCATTAATAATAGTAGATTAACGTTATTTGAATTTATACTAAAAATAGAATTTATGTCAAAGACATTATAGTTAATATTATCTATAGTGTAAATTCCAATAATTGCACCAGTAGATTTTAATTTAACTTTCATATTTTTATACTCTCTATCAAATGATATATTTTCAGTCAAGATTATTTTAGAATATTGAATAAGACCTTCATTGTGTTTAAATACACTTATACTCTTAGTATTTGAAACATAGCCATTTTCATCTTCTATAATTATTTCTAAGAGATTTAATCCATTTGACAAGTCAGCATTACTTATATCTAAATTTAAATTACCTTCATTTACATCTAATAAATTTGTATATAACATCTCTGTATTATTTTTATTTGTTATTTTCACTTTTATTTTTGTTACTTCTATTGTTTTATCTAATAATATATTTGTTAAGTTTATAATTCCATCACATTCTCCAAAAGTATAATCAATATCAAATTCTGGATATAAATATATATTATTTATAATTAAAACTGGTCTAAACCCGATTGTGTCGTTTTTAGTAGATGTATTTACCACATTATATAAATTTGAACTTGTACCACCTCTAATTATCACTTTAGTATTATCTGAATCAGAAAAAGTGTCAGTTATAGATGCTAAATTGTGATGCCATATATCTTTATTTCCAGAAACAATTAAGTCATTTAAAGTAGAATTTAAAATATATTTATCATATTCTGAATGTAAGTAACTGTCATTATATGGACTGTCTGTAATTGATTTTATAATACATGAGTAACCTTTATATGGGTTATTATCCAATTCTTTTCCATAAATAAAACCTTTATTGTTTATTTCATCAAAGCTTAAGTTTGGAATTACTATATCAGAAATTAAGATATGCTGATTAAAATTATTTTTAACACAGATAAAGTTTAATCTTTTTCCATCACCAAAATTTGAAAATCCATTATCATAAGTATAATCACAAGATATATATTCTCCAACTTGAATATCATTGATTATTTTATTTGGTTCTAGTTTATAATGTAGTAATTGTCCTCTTGTATCAATATCAATTGAATCTAGACTTAAGTAGTGATCTCCATAAGGAGCACTTGGAGGTGGAGGAGTTCCAGGCTCTATATATAATTTAACCGTATGAATGCCGTCAGTTAAATCAAGCTTTTCAAAAAATAACATTTGATAAATGTAATTAGGATGTACAAGATTTGGTGTACATTGACTAGCTATAAATTTCTCTCCATCTATTTCTATAGTACATTTATTAGTGTGGGAAGCATCAGATGCAGCATCCATTAATCTTAGTTTTGTACCAGTAAATCTAAATTCTAATGCACCATTCTCATTATGCTTATAATTGGATATGCAAGATGTATTGTTATAAGCAGATGTATTATTATTATATATAGTCCATTTATTTATATATTTTATTCTGCTATCTGCATTATCATATCGTTTCCATCCTTGCTCTGGTTGTGACAAAGAACTTCCTATATTAGCCATTTTTTCCACCTCTCTCTGTAATTAACATAGGTCTGAAACCTATATTTTTAGCGACAGATGAAGATAAACATATATTAAATCTTTTTGCTGACAAATCATCAACATCTTCAGTTTTTCCACGAATTGGTATTAATATATTTCCACTTGTAGGTTCTATATTTTCATTGTTAATATCTTTTAATCCTGTAATAACTTTCTCTTTACATAAAGAAACTATATTGTGATAGTTCCATATGTCATTATCACCTGCTATTATCTTTTCTTTTAAATCACTATTTCTTATGTATTTATCCCAATCGTTTTCCATTGGCCAACCACCTTGGTTTTTATTAATTAGACCTGGAGATGTATTTTTATATTCATCTTCTTTAAATAGTTCTAATTCACCTATAGCTACATATGAATCTACACGTTGAAAATTAAACTTATAATGTAAATATTCTACTTGCGAATTAAAATAATGACAAGAAGTTGCTTTATTTCCTGAAGGCAAATTTGATGTTTCACATATCTTTTCGAAAATTGTATTATCATTACTTCCATATACAGTACAAGAGGATGGAGGTTGGATGGAGCCAGGACAATTTCTGTTGGTTAACATAAATCCACAAGTTAGTATTTTTTCTTTTTTTGATGATATTTTTATATATGGATTAGCTTCAGAATTACTATGCCAACAGTCATAAGAATCTATATTTGTTTTGTTGAAAGCTAAATACGCAAGGTATCCTGCACTGTATGTTGAACTTTGTTCTAGAATGTAGTCATCACTTTCATTTGATGTTAAAACTTTTTTTGGAAAAGATACAACTGTATCATCATTATAGGCTATACCTCCATTTGGAATAGTATAATAATAGTTATTAATATAATCATATTCTTTCACACAATTACTAATAGTTGCAGTATTTTTAGTTGGTGATAAATCATAAAGATTGTCTCCAATTGCATTAGTAGATTTTAGTAGACATATTAGATTTTCTTCACTACCAGTCAGATTATATTCTATAGTTGCTGGGTCTATTGCTTTATCCCATATTGCAAACTCTGATATTTTTCCAGTCAAACGAGTACCTGATTCTACAGAAAAACCTCTTCCTGGTTCTGCACCTAATACCAAATGATTTGTACTTCCATATATGATAGTACCATTTCGTTTTTCATCCAATTTTAAAGTTATTTCGTCATATACTTTAACTGATTCTCCATTATATAGTATATAAAAAGTCTTCCATCCATTGTTAGATGAATCAATATTAAATCCAGAAATAAAATATAAAGTTGGAGAATTAGGATGATCTGTGGCAATCTCTATTCTAAGATATCTATCTTTTGGAACATAACAACATGCATAACCTCCAAGTTGTGTACAACTAAAAAACCTATGTTCTTCTCCAACTGTCCAGTCTTCTAAATATACTCTTATTTTTATTGTTATCTCTTTAGTAGTCTTAATTTTTTCTATAGGGATACTTACATATGATGATTTACCATCAAATACTAACGCATTTGGAGAAAACATTTTACAAGTTAATTTACTTTTATTTAATTCATTCCATGAAATAGATGATTGAACATTTCTATCAGCAATAAATTTATTATTGTCAACTTTTATAAAATAAAACTTTCCATCTGGTGTATCTGATGAAGTGTCTACATCTATTCCATCACAATTACAAATCCCAAGTTCTGAAAAATATCCTACTTTCCCAGAAATTGGGGATGTATATTTACAAGGAATTATATCTCCTATTTCCATAGATTCTAATGTAGATTTTTTCGTTAATTTAGCTTCAATTAACTCTGAAATGTGTCCATCAGTATCTATATCTATACAATCAAAATCAAACCTAACACTATCATTGCTTTCAATCCTTACTAGATGAGTTTTCTTTTCTAAGTTCATTTTTTCAAAAGCAAGATATTGCCTTATAGTTTCTCCATGAATAGAATAAAGTTCATATTCAATATCATCTATAGTGCATTTTATATTAGAGGAATGGCTGGGATATCTAGAATGAAAAATTCTTATTTTTGAGCCATAAAAAGCAAATTTGATATAGCTTGAATTTACTTCTTCTACAGTAGCATTTTCTGGTATGAACATTCCTGTGTTATTATAAAGACCTATACTTGTGTCTTTTTTCCATAACCCTATATATTTAAAACTATTGTTAATATTATCAATTCTTTTCCAGCCCTCTTCTGGTTGCAGTAATTGTTCACCAACTGTAGCCATTTATTCACCTTCTTTCTATGTAACACTGTCATTAGTAATATCTAATTCACAATCTATTAATTGTTTTATATATCTATCATCAATAAGAGTATCAGTTAGTCGATTATATTTTAAACCAGAGCTCTTATGATATTCGTCCACATCAAATTCAATATCATATACTTTATCTTCTACTGAGATAATTCTATCATTTATATCTTTTATATATTTTTGTTCTTCCATTATTTTATTGTTTAAAATATAAAAATTATTTTTTATTGCATCAAATAATTCTTCACTAAGTCCTCCTCCACCAGCTATTGGGAATTTATCTATGTTGTTTGGTGGAGGTAAAACTTTATCAAAGTTAATGATACTTGTATCAATACAATCTTTAACATAAATTTTATAGGCATCAATTATAGCACCCGAATCCATTAAGAACATTAATTTTATATTATTTGAATTTATTTGTGTAAAAGTATTAATATCGCAGTAAGTAAATTCATTATCATCTGTTGAGTATAAAATATTAATACTACCGTGACCCAAAAAGAAAGGTTTAAAATGAGTATATATTTTATCAAATAAAATATTATTTACCTCAAAACATTTACTTGCAAGTATTAACCTTTGATCAGCTTTATAAATTTTAAATCTTTTTATAATACGCCTAACGTTGTTAAATGTCATTAATAATTCAAATTCATTAAAGCCATTATTATAATCATCTAGCAATAAATTGAAAGAAATATTATTGAAATTATCTACTATAGTTTCTTTTAATGAATCATTTATAAAAATTTCAAGCTTATTCATTACATTCGATTTATCATTTATTGATAATATTAATTGATTTTCAGATGCTTGGTTTGCCTTCAATATAGGTTCGTAACAATAGAGAATATTTGTTGGTGTAAAATTTTCATTGTATATATTCACATTAGAAATTCTAAACATGCTTAATTCATTAGTAAAACGATAATTACCTCCATCACATCTTTTTGACATATATATGTTATTGCTTGCATGTTCTTGTGGTATTTCAGATAAAGTATCTGTTTTTTTAAGTATACCATTATGATAAATCTTTATATATTTGTAGTCTTTAATTTCAAAAGCGAAATGATGGTAAACATTTTTATCGAAGTTTGAATAATCTATAGAAGAATATGAATGATCACTAAGGTAGAATGCTAATTTTTTAGATTCTGTATAAATTAAATATCCTTTGTTATAAGAAGAAACTCTAGTATCAAATAATATATCTTGTGTACTTTTATCATTAAACTTCAAATAAAACTCTATTGAAAAGTTTCTAAAGTGAGGATTAAAATTTTGTATTTGCAAATACCCATAACTCATATTATAAAACTTATCAAATTTACCGCCATCAGACATTGTTACTCCATTATTATTTATAACTTTTGGATTATAACTGCTATCCACTATATCTATTCCATTTAGGAAGAACACTGTATTTTCATCAATTCTTTGTCTATAATGATATATTTTTTCTTCTACAGTTTTAATATTATTGTATTCAATAACAAATGTTATTTCATTTTCTCCAGTTATATATTTTTCATCATATATAATATCAAATATTAGATTTTCAAAAATATCAATATACTCTTTTTCTACTTCATCATTTATATAAACTTTAACTTTATTTACAGTAGTTGTATTTGATAATACATTAAAACTTATATGATGTTCTGTTTGTTCCACTATCTCAATATTAGGAGAATAATCGTACGGCTCTATTGGCACTTCAAAATCGTTTGTCCATCTTGCCACATTAGAAATTCTAAATTCATCTATTCTATGGTTTGAGGTTCTAGTAGAATCATTTTCCCATCCACCACCTAAGATTAAATCTCTACCTGTTCCATTTATATCTACATTGTAATCAATAAAAGAACATGCGAATTTTCCATCAATATAAATGCTTAAATTATAGTTTTTGTATATAAAGCACACATGTTGCCAACAATTGACCTTTATGGCTTTAGTTGAAGTAAATAATTGGTTTCTTACTGTTGAACCATTGGTTAGCATAATACGAATTGAACCGTTATCTTCTATTCTAATAACAAATCCATTGTTAACTCCACCCTGATAGTATCCTTTACCTAAAATATCAAAAGTTGTAGGAGTGTTCAATGAATTCATATACAATCTAAAATCGATAGTCCATTCCTCATTTAATTTATATGAACCATCTGGGACTCTCAATCGTTGGTTTACATTTGTAAAATCAAAACATTTTCCAAAACAACCATCATCTATAATTTGAGCACCACCAGAAGTTATCTCTATATTATTAAAACTGCTATCAGTAAAATCTTCTGCTTTTAAGTACACCAAAGTATATTTATCTATTCCTTGCATCTTATCACCTCACTTTATGTAACATTGTCATTATTTATATCAATCTTACAATCAATTAGATTTTGTATATAGTCATCATTTATCAAAGTATCAGTAAAACTATTTTTATTCAAATTGGTGTTTTTATGATACTCATCTACAATAAGTTTTGTTTTTGCAAGTTCATCTTCTAAACGATTCACTTCGCCCAATACATTAACTACAAACTCTTTTAGTTCCAAATTATTACCATTTAGTATAATTACATTTTGTTCTAACACTTTTACTCTTTCAATAAGGGGAGTTATATCAGCTACACCACCAGAACCTCCACCAATCTCCCCATTTTCTATCATTCTATTAATAATATCTATATCTTCTCTGTTACTTCTTATATTATTTACATTAATATTTATATTGTTGTCTATATCATCTAATTTTTTATTCAATCCAGTAATAGCTTTTATTGGATGTTGATCTTCTATATCCGTATTTTTTAATTGATTATGGTCATTTAAATATTCTGTTTTTCCATATCTTTTTATTTTTACACCCATCTCACCTACCACCTTACATGAATATAATATTAAAACTATATTTATCATCAATTGTTATGCAACTAGAGTCCTTTATTATTTTAATCAAAAACTTAGTTGTAGTTCCAGGCAACAAACTAACCTCTAGTTCTTTAAATAAATCAGAATTTCCACTTGAATCCCCATATGGCATCAAATAAGCCATGCTATTGCCTTTATCATAACTAGAAACTCCTACTATTTTTAAAATTCCAGTTTTAGTAAGATTTCCTTCATTTACTACTTTTAACTCATAAACTCTATCTTTACCTTGTACTAATCCTAAATCAAAATCACCATTATTTATATTAGCTTCATCTACAATAAATTTAATTTCTGGTTCAAATGAATACACATCTCCACCATACAACTTATCTATAGTTACACTGTCAAATAATCTACCTTCACTTTCAACTTCTATCCTTACATTGTTTATTGGAAAAAGTTTTGATGATAAATCAACTACAACAGAATCTTTAGTATATTTCATATCTATCTTTGTAACTATTTCTTCATTATTTTCATCATATATTTTAATATTTTGTGTTTTATCAATTCCTATAAGTGTTATAAAATTACTCTTATACATTTCACAATTAAATATTTCTAATGAATTTTTATTGTCATTTAGATAATATCCTATAGAATTAGAATCAAGTAATTTTGTACTTCCAAAATCTTCCCAATTTAATCCATCTTTTGATGCTCTAAGATTTAATACAAAGTTCTCAGAATATATTACTTTTAAATATGAATAATATATTAATTCCATTTCTGCTGATAGTTCACATTCTATGTAATTTTCTGTAATAGACTTTACTATACAGCCACCATTATTAGATTCTTTTGGTTCATATCTTATATGTGTTTGAAATACATATCCAGACTCTTTTGGACATGGTATCAATAATTCTGTTTTGTCAGCATTTTCAAGTATTTTAATAGAATCACCTGTAAAGGTGATTCTATTATTATCACTTGGAAATATATCCCATAGAGGATTCATTGCACCATTGAATTCCTCACTAAATATATGTCCTGTAGATATTTTATTCAATTTTTTTTTACTCTGCATGAACTTCAACCCTTATACTAGTTACTTTACATATCTGAAAATTTTCATACCCATATTTTTTCACTAGTGATTTAGTAGTTGCTATTGCTGATTGTAAAGTTGGCATGTCACATACTACTCTCCAAAATTCATTTGCTTCATTTGGTGGTCCAGATAATACATTTTGATTTACTTTCTCTTTGTATTGAATTTGATAATTTACCATAATATCTCTTCCCTTCTAACATTTTTGATAATTACTTAGTAATTTATACTTGTTATTTCCTGATTACTCTTCGTCTACCTTTTTCTTTATTATCATGATGTTTAAACATGTAATCTTTAAATGTATCAAGTGCATATGCAACTTGTACTGAGTTTTGAATTCCCAATTTAACTTGTGTATCCTCTATAGATTCACCTGCAATAGTTAACATATCTATCAAATATTCAACAGTTTTATTCGTTTTTCCAAGCTTTCCAAGATACTTTATATTAACAGATTTATTGAACATATCTTTTATTTTAAAAACTGCTATATCTATGAAAGATTCCTCATTATCATAAAAAAACAAAATTTCTACTTCTTTAATTTCTTTTGGAATTGTCAAATCTATATTATAAGAGGGCTTTTCATCTCCTAAAAACGTATAAATTGCTTCTCCTATATGTATTTCTAACACGCCACTATTTTCCATATAAGCTTTAAATTTTAATTGTAAATCAAATTCTTGATTAACTTTAAATTTTAACCCAGAGTTTACACCTTTTTCTTGACTTGATAAAACAAAATCATCAGTCAATACTAAGTTATCAATATATAGTATATTTTTTTCTAAATTTCCCAGCGTTTTTTTAGAATAATCAATCTCACAATCTTCTCTTATATACACAACTTCATACTCTGAATTACATAATATACTCATTTCTGCATACCACAAGAAAAGTTTCAATGTTCTTTCAAGATGTGGTATTTTGCATCTATCCCAATAGTATTTTTCACCTATATATTTCATGGTTGAATCTATTAAATCTTTTATAGCTTTTTCAGGCTCTATACCAGCATATCTATAAATATTATGCCTCCATTGGTTGTATAGTGTGTCAAGAACATACTTCATAACAGAAACATCAATATTTATAACATCTATTGCTATATTTGCAAAATAATCTACTGGATTTTCTATAGGCAATTCAATTACTTGGTTTCCTGCTTGTGTATATTTTTTTACATACTTGTCCTTATCTAATATTATGAGGTTATCACCAAATATCTTATCTTTATATATATTATAATCAAAACCGTTTTTAGGAAGAATCAATTCATCTTGACTTCCATCAATAACCACAAATTCAGGAAAATATTCTGTTGCAACTCCAAAGAAGCCATCATTATTTTTATATGTAGGTAACTTTGAAAATTTTAATTCAATTGGCGATTCATTAGATGATACACCTTTAATTTTTTTTATTATTCCAAATTGAATTTGATACATATTATAGAGATTAGTATTGTATTTATATAACTCGTCTATACAACTTGGAATACTTAATAAATTACCCTCTTTATAAAAATTCGTCAGATTTGAATCATAAAATATCTTAAAGTCATTTTTTTGTATTGTTCCTTTTTCAAATTCTTTATTTATTAGAAGTGTATATTTGCTACTTTCTAATAGCTTATATATATAGTTTTCAAATACATACAATGAAGATTTTGAAAGATATTCTGGTGATATAATTGAGTCAATAAGATACAAATTACCCTCTTGATATTTTCCAAACAACTCATACTTAGTTATTGATGTTTCCTTATTGTTAGATTTTGATATTAATAAGTTATATTCATCATTTTTAAAATCAAACTTTGGATTGTAGTATTTGGAAAATAAATCTGTACTAGAAATATAAATTTTTCGATTGTCAGCCTTTCTTGTATTCATATCTAGGTTATATAAATTAAATGTAGGTTTTCCTTTTATAAAATCATAACTATCGAGTATCTCATATATTTGAATATTTGAACCTGCATGTGTAAAAATTTTAATATTATCTACAACATGAAGACTACCATCTATGTTTTTTTCAATATTGTCTATTAAATTATATAACGCTATATAATCTTCACCTTTATATAATTTATATTTAGATTCTAAAAATGTTTGTATTTTACTTGAATATCCCTTTGATAAATACTTTTTATCTTCTATAAGTATTTGTTTATTAAAATTATTTCTCAGTTTTATATTCTCATTTATTAAAATCTCTGACATGTTTGGCATATCAATAAAATAGGGCAAATTAATATATATATTAGATGAAGAATTTGATGTAGATGTTTTATTTTCTTCAATAAAAACATTCCTCAAATCTCCATCTTTTATAAGTTTTTGTAAATCTATAGATAGATTTTCAGTATAACCTTCAACCAACTTTGGTTTTTCCATAAAGATTTTATTATTTATTGAACTTTTAAGATTTATATAATCATTTATATTTATTTTTTTGTCTAAATCTCTAATATTTTTTTCAAAATCAAGTATGTATGTATCATTTTCTGTTTCACTTATATTTACATCTATATTGTCTCTAAAAATTTGTTTACTTGGTGTGCCTATCATATCCTCATAATCATAATTTTTTAGATACTTATCAATATTACTTACTTCTGTTATATTGTCTTGGAAAGATAATGTGTTTTGATTCGTCCGAAATGTATTATAATCATTATTTATTTGAATTTTATTTCTAGTATCTTTATATTCTACAAATAGTAGATATTCTATAATTGATTTATCTAAATATTGCTCTTCTCTAATTAAATACTTCAATGCATCATTAAAATTTCTAAATTCCTTAAGACCTTTATAAAAACTTATACATTCATCACTATTTTTATCATATAGCTTTTTATATATTTTATTTATACAGATATTCTTAACTGATACTGGTTGTAAAGACTTCTTACTTTTTATAAAAAATTTCTGTTTTTTACTAATATTCATTGACTTTATATCATTTTTTAACCTCAACAAAGTATTGCCTATATTGCTTTCTGTGTGTTCACACTCTATCTTATAAAATAAACTTATAGAGTTTTCATCCCCAGAAAGATTATATTTAAAATTAGCACTGACGAAAACGCCAGTGCTAAACTTAAAAGTTGCAATCATCTATTCTTCAATCATAGCTAATATCTTAGCTGAATATATCTTAGAGGCCTTAATTTCTTCTGAAGTTTCTTCTCCTGATAAGACAGTGATTTTAGCTTCTATTTTTAAATTAAAACTAAAGTCACCAATGCTAGAACTAGGTCTTACTATTATAGCTTTATAAGAAAGAGACTGACTATCAAGTTCTAATTTTATATTTGCTGATGTTAAATCTTCACCTTCATTATCAAGTGCTGAAAAAGTTAATGACATATTTTCAACTTTAGCAGGTAATGTAAAATTATTGCTAAGTTCTGTTAATGATTTATTTGGTGCAATATATGAAGCAAAATCAAAAGTTTTTACAAAATCATCAACCTTTTCTTGATTAGTAGGGTCTTGTTTAAGTATTCTAATATTAGTTATAGTCTTAATAGATGTAAGTTCACCCTTAGTAAGAGTTGCTGTAACAGATACAATACTATCGCCATCTTTATATGCAGGTCTAGTGACTACCCCTTTATCACTTAGACAAGCAGAATTACTTGTAGTCCATGTTATTGCTATTTCATTTCCTATAGTAGTTGGAAGTATTAAATCAGTTGTAACCTTATTTATATCAGAATTTTTATTTCTAATAAGTTCCCAAGTTATTGCATTAGCTGCAGATTCAACTTCACCTTCTTGAGTCCATGCTGGTACTGTAACTTTAAATTCTTTACTTCTACTTACACTTCCCTTTGATACAATAACATTTATAGTAACTTTTGCATCTGCTTCTCCAAATACAGGTCTTGTTACTCTTCCTGATTGTCCTATTATATTCGGACTAGAAGATGACCATACTATAGTTGAACCACAACTACCTTTTTGTATGAATGTTAGATTTTCTGTAACTATACTTGGTATAGATATGTTTCCTATATCCTCTAGGATACTTTGCAAATCAGTTCGCTTTGATGCTTTTACAAGCACCTTAAATTTTTTAGTTTTAGAGACTTCTCCAGATTTTACGTTAGCAGATAAGTATATTTCCTTATCTCCTTCATAGAAATCTGGTCTATTAATTATACCTAACATTAATATTCATCCTTTCTATTTCTAATCATATTTTATATAACAGGTTCCTCTTGTAAATCTGATTCATCCAACTCATCTGTAGAATTTACATTTACTTCAGTTTGGACTTTTCTGCTTTTATATCTAGCAGTTATAACGGCTCCACCTATTTTTATTCCTGCCAATTCTCCATTTTGAGAAACAGTAACTATACTTTCATTTGATGAAATCCAAATTACTTTATCATCCACTACTACTTCTTCTCCTTCAAGTAGGGAAAGAGCTTTTTTTGCTCCAACTGTTATAGTTGGGTTTTCAGGAGATATTTTTAATTCTAATGTAGGTTCTTCAACATCTGCTCCTTTAGAAAAACTTACTATATTCATGTCAGAAGAATCCCAGATTATTTCTAATCCATTATTTGTTTTATCAGCAAAATAAACTGATTCTGTATTGTTTGTACAAGAATAAATATCTTTATACATATCTTGTATTTCTCTTAATGCAGCTTCACACTTAGAATCATCATTACTTTCATTATATTTAAGTTCTTTTAATATTCCAACACCATATCTTTCATTTGGAGAATTTGCAAAAGGAGTATAAGGAGTAGTTAATGGAAGGTATATATATGTTTCTTCTGGTTTATCTTCGTATTTCTCAAAAGATTTGTTTACTATTAATTCATCAAATGGGAAGAGTGATTCAGCATCTATCACTATCATACCTGATAAAGCTCCACGAACACCTTCTGCACTATGGACAATTTTTATTCTATCTGCGAAGTATTCGTTTGTATAAACTGATTTGCCATACATATGTTTTTTCATGAATTGCTCTGTTGATGAGAACATAAAATAGTGACTTTGGAAATAGTCAGCAGAATCTGTCTTATACATTGCAAAATCTGTTGTTCCATTTGCTGTATGTACACCGTAAGTCTGATGGTATTTTATATCTACAAGATTTCCATACTTATCTCTATTTGAACCACCTTCTTGAGTAGTTCTTTCTTCTACCTCATCAAAACCTAGATAAAAATAAATTGGTTTTTCAACCATTCCATCTTGTGAACCATAGATATAATAACTTAAGTCATTTAAGAGACCTTTTCCATCATTTTGTGCTACATATTTTCTTATATAGTTGTATAAGTCTTGTTCATTATAAGTTACCTGAACTTCCACTGTCATATCCTTTACTATTGATTTATCTATAGTTATTGGCAATTCAGATGGAAAAGTAATTTTTTCTCTTGATATGGATGTTCTTGCATTAGGTGTAATATAAGATGTTCCATATCCGTTACTATATTTTACGTTTGGATTCATTAATCCAAACTCAGATGCAAATTCATTGTTTACAGATGCACCTATTGTAACTTGTAAACTAGGTTCATATATAGTCGTTTTCCCACCTGCAATATTTGATCCAAAATCTCTTGGTATATCTCTTCTATTATAGGTATATTTTATTACAGTATCTGCTGGTCTATTACTAAGTAGTGAATTATTTAACCAAGGAAATGTACCTATATTTACCCATGCTGACTTAGCACCTGCATTTGATATAACAGCCTTTCCTGATGTTTTGCCACCATCAGTGCCAAGTGTATTAACTCCATTGAAAGGCTCACTGTACTTAATATTAAACTTTGGTATAGAAGGTACAGATGAAGAAGTTGCAAATATACCAAAATTTCCAGCTATATCCTTTTTAGCAAAATCAAAACTGTCAATAGAGCCTATATATGCTTGACCAACTAAATATCTATTATCCTCATAATCTACATTTGGATTACCTGTAACATTTATAAGTACTCTATTTGGATGTATATTAGCAAGTACTCTTATCTTAGTCTTATTGTTTAAGGAAGATGTAATAGGAATTCTTAAAAGAGCATCTGATCCAGTTATACCAAGCTCAGATTTAAACTTTTCATCAAAGTCTGTAAACCAAGATAGTTTACACCATTCAGATGAAGCAGAGTTAAATTCAGCTATATCTCCAGTTACCATATCTATAACATTTTCTGCTGGACCAGAATAATCCTTATTTGGGTTATCAAAAATTCTCATATAACAGTTATGATAGTTTCTAGCTTGTGCATCTTTTACACCAGTTTTTAGATTTACAACTTTTGGTACAGTTTTTCCATCTCGTTGTTGAGTAGGGTCATCCAATTCTGTATCACATAAATACTTTGGAAAGTACACTTCCATATACATAACTGCATTTTCTTCTATAGCTTCATCCAAAAGTCCATATTTTGAAACTTCATCAGAACCAACTTTTGTTGTTTGCTGAGTAATTCTATCAACTGGTCTTGTAACAGCTCTTACAACAACAGAATCAGTTATTTTAGAAATTTGATCTTTAGTTATTATCTCATATTCTCTTGCATTTACCTCATCAAAAGAAGAGACTTCTCTATCTTTTATAAGTTTAAAGTTTGGATTTGGATATACTATATTCCAACAATCTTCTTTTGAAGGCAATGACTTTCTCATTAAATTTCCAGATACATCTTTTACTTCTTTAGTATAATTTCCTAAGGCTAAAACATTTGCTAAATCTTTTACAAAACTATCTGCATCTGTTTTAAACTCATGGAATACAAAGTCTTTTATTTCATTACTTAACATATTTAATTTTCCTTTCTATCCCTAAATTGGTTCTGGGTCTTTTAACATTCTTATCCCAAACCATAATTTCTTAGAAGTTCCACTATCATTATGAAATTTTAAAACTACTCTTGAATCTGGAGGTGCTAGATATACATATGTAGATGAACCTAAGAAAAGACCTTCTTTTACTTCTCCTAAATACCAATCTTTAAACCACAATTGTCCATTAAAATATAAATTATAGTGGTCATTTTCTCCATATCCACTACATGTAACAGATATAGCAAGAATCTCAACCTCAGATGGAGATAAAACTATCTCTTCTTCAAATACTCCTCTAAGTGCTGGAACTTCTATTAGCCTCATATAATTATATGGTTGTGTTTTTGATGCAAATCCTCGTATACTCCCTATCGCTTTTATTTCTTTTACTACATTAACTTCATTGAGGTTATCTATATTAGAAACAGATTCAAGTTTTTCTACGCGTTTAACTTGCTCCAAGTTTTCAATATTTTTAAGAGTCTCTATTTTTTCTATTTCAGATAGGCTATCTATTTTATCTATACTTTCTATGTTATTTATTTCTTCTATATTTCCAACTTTTTTTATTTTATCTAAATTCCCACCAGCACTATAAGCGACATTAAAGTTACTCATAATTTCACCTCTATCATACTATTTATTAAACTTCTTCTTTAGGCACTGGTTCTACTTCTATAGTCTTGTCCTCAACACCAGTTAATACTGGAGGTATATTATCTATTACAGATATCAGCCTAACTGCTATAGTTTCATTTGATGATTTATCAGATACTTTATAAGTAACTTGATATTCTTTTACAACAGATGTATCAACTAAATCTCCACCTTCAACAGTTATTAAATCTGTTAAATCTCCATCAACTTCATCTACAGCTGTTACCCCTTCTAAAGCGTCAAAGTTCTCATTTAAATTTAATGTTAAGTCATCTATACCTGAAAACACTGGCTTAACAGTATCAACAACAGTAACTTTTCTTATAGCACTTGCTTCATTATTTGCTACATCTGTAACTTTGTATGTTAATATTTGTTCTCCTAAAATAGAAGTATTAATTACTCCTTCTATTACTATCTTTGAAGTTAAATCTCCATCTATATTATCATTAGCAGTAACTCCAGCTTTTGAATCAAATGTTGAGCCATATTCTACAGTACAATCTTCAACACCAAATAATATAGGAGCTATATTATCAACAACTGTTATTATTCTATTTACTACACTTTTATTTTTAGATTTATCTTCTACAGTATAGACAATATTATTCTCTCCAGGTATAACATTATCTACTGTTCCATCTATAACTATAGAATCAGTTAAATCCCCATCTATATCATCCATTGCTGTAACTCCAGCTCTTAAATCTAGTTCTTCCAATAAATTTATAGTCTTATCATCAGCACCACTTATTATAGGAGCACCTGTATCTACAACTGTTATTGTTCTATTTATTGTTGTTACATTTCCAGATTTATCTGGGGCTGAATACTTCAAAGTATATTGCCCTATTACATTGACATTGACTTCCCCTTCAACTGTGACAAGTTCTGTAACATCTCCATCTATATTGTCTATAGATCTAACTCCTTGCATTGGGTCAAAAGAACTACCTCTTGGTATCTTCAAATCATTAAAAATCATAATATTTTCTCCTTTATTTTTATTATAAATATTTTTGAAAAGTTTTTTAGAATATAAATATATTAGCTATTTAAGAAAATCTATTACTTGTCATCTAAATACCACTTATTCTCTGTAGAATTATCATTCAATATTCCAAGTGCTGTGAGTAAAGCTAAAAAACAATTTACTGTATCAGAATAATTTTTTGGTAGTATATCGACATATCCAAAAGATTGAATTGTAAGTACTAACATCGCCGATAGAGAAACCCAAAACCCTCTGTTTCTTAATCTCTTTTTTAAATAGTTCTTCATATATTCTCTCCTTTGACTAGCGTTTTATTTTTTTACGTTGTTTTCTAGGAATGTTTGGAGTTAATGTACAATAAGTTATATAACCTGAACTTTCACTAGACTCCTTTCTTGCTTGATACAAACAACCTTCTTTTTTAATACAATAACAACATTTTATTCTTACTGCTTTTGAATAAAGTTCTTCTTTATCTTTCTTTTTAATATTTTTTTGTTTAACAGCCACATATTCACCTTCCTTATTAATACTTTTCATTTTCTGAATATACCAACTATCTTTCTCTATTGTAAGTTATTTAGTAAAAAATTCTCTTATTTTTGATTTATTCCATAATGAATTGTAAATATCTCTTTTATAAATTACAGATAACATACAAGCGCTTATCAGTTCGTCAATTCTAATTTCTATATCGTTTAAATTATCTTCCTTTATTTCATTAACTAAATTGGAATCATCTGTCAAAACATCTAAATTCATAAAACCATTTATAAATGTATTTACATCATGTTTAGCTAAAAACAAATTATGTAAAGAAGTCTCTATATTCCCATAAACACTTTTGTCATTAAATAAATCATTTTTCATAGTTTTATTTATAAGATTAAACTTTTTGCTTAGAATAGTATAAGTTTCTGAATTTATTGGTTGCCTTTTTTTATTATTTTCAATCAAATATAACTCTTTAACTATTTTTTCTATATCATTACAGTATTCTAATAAAATAAATGCACTTTGGACATCATAAAATAAAGAAAAATAATTTATATTATGATTAATATCTTCATATTCATATTGATTCAATTTATCAATAAATGAATAATCTACATCATCAAATAAATAATCATTCTTTTTGGTTGTATAAATTCCATTTATAAAGACTTTTCTTATATTCAATAGTTCATCTTTTATATTTAAAATTTCTAAGTAACTTTCAAACTTAGAGTCACCATATAAATTATTAAAATTTTCTTCTTTTAGTATGTCTTGTTCATTTTCTGTAATGGAAAAACAATAATTTTTCATAATTTTACCTTGGTATGTATCATTCTCTATCAAACTCAAATATGATTTTGATAATGATATAAGTTTACTTAATTTTGATACTACAATTGATGGATGATACATTTCAAATGATTTTAAAATATTAGTTTTATAATTCTCAGCTGTAATAGATTCACTTGTACACTTTGTTGATTTATATTCAAAATCATCAAATCTACCTACTTTTAAATTAGGTCTATAGCTCAATACATCTTCTTCATTTATACTTTTATTCATATTCCTTAAACCTCCCTTGTTTAAATATCTTAGATTTGCATACTTAAGCTTGTTAGCATTTAAATAATGCTAACAAGCTTATTTGAGGTTATTAGACTTGTTGGTATTGCGTGGCTTTTTGAGTGGACATATTTTCTATTCACTTGGTAATATACCCTATATAAAATATACTTTGTTAAATTAAAAAGTATATTTTTTCTTTTATATAAAATTTTTTTTTAATTTACTTTCAATATCTGCTAAAGTATTTCCATATGTAAAATCAGTTATGCTCATATTATTTGCTACATTATGATTCAAATTTTCATCATAAGCTAACTTATAATACTTAAGCTTACTCTGAAAGTTGTTATTTGTATTTATTATTAACTCCCTATGATTTTCATCTACTTTTACAACTACACCTAAATAGTTATATCCTTTTTCTATGGCATGCTTAAAACAACTCTCTAAATTGATTTTTTTTAACATTTTCTCCCCCTATTATGTTTAACTTTTTATATTTATTTATATACATGTATACAATGATTAATTTTCGTATCATCAAAATTAATATTATATAAAAAATATTCTACCTACCATACTATTTAATTTATTAAAATTTACATTATTAAATATAATTTTTACATTACAATAGTAAAAGAGCTTAATTTTCGTCAAATGTCAAAGAATATTTATCATCTATATATATACCTATACAGTTCTGCATTTTGTAACAAAAAAACAAAATTTATATTATGCTTTTTGTAGAATATATGTATTTAGAGCAAAATATTGTCTTTATAATTATATACTTGTTTAAATATTTCAAATTAATTTTCATAATATAAGAAATTATACAATCTCTTATACTAATATATCTACCAAAAAATGGATTTAATTTATCATATAATTTCTTAAAAACTAATATGAATAAAATTAAATCCATTATCATCAATTGTGAAACTATTCATTTGATTTTTTTATTATAAAAGGAATTGTTACAATTGTACCTATTAAAGCATCTACCATATCAATCATAGTATCTTCTAGTCCACCAGCTTGTGTAGTAGTACCAATAAAAGTATCCATTAAAAATTCACCTATCTCCCACAAACTAGCTACTCCCATACTAAACATAAATACAAATATGATTAAAAATATTTTACTCATTTTGCTTATATCTCTTTGTGTATAGAAATATTTGATTATAGAAAATGCCACAATAGCAGATATTATTCCTGACCATAAATGTAAAAAATCATCATAATAATTTATATCATAAAAATTAAAACAAGTACCTAACAATGCTGAAAACATTATAAATAAAGCAAGAACTATATATAGCTCTTTACTCAACAACCTTTGATTTTGCTTATTTATAAAACTCAGTATAAAAGTACCAACTAAACTTATTGCTACTAATCCTATGTTACCTAATTCTTTGTTGATTGCAAAAAATATAGCAGAAAAAATATAAACTATATATAATAATATAGTTATTGGTTTTAAAAGTTTATTCATACACACTTTACCTTTCTAAAACAAGTCTATAATAGCTTAGGATTAACATCATTATCGCCATAACCATAAAGATTTAGTGGTTTAAGAGCTGGTCCTTCAAGTATATTTCCCTTGTAGTCAAATCTAGAACCATGACATGGACAGTCCCATGTTTTTTCTTCACTATTAAAATTCAGTTCACATCCTAAATGAGTACATGTAGTATCTACAATATAAAATTCCCCCATATCATCCTTATACACACCATATCTTTTCCCATCGATATTAACAATCTTTCCTTCTCCATTATTTTTAGGCATATCTCCACTACCTATTTTTAATTTTCCACTTACATAATTCATTGCTACATTTGCATTTTCCTTTATAAAATCCTTCGAGAAATAACTGCCTAATCTTGATGGATTAAAAGTATCTTTATAAGCTGAATTATTATTTACTATCAAATCCTTTATTATTATTCCTGCAACAGTACCATTAGTAATCCCCCATTTAGAGAAACCTGTAGCTACATAAATATTGTTTTCTCTTTTATTAATGTAACCTATATAAGGAACATTATCAAAACTCATATTATCTTGAGCTGACCATTTACACTTAAAATCTTTTACCTTAAAGACCTTTTTTCCATAATGCTCTAAGTCATTAAATATTTCTTTCTCAGTTCCTCCTTGACCAACTTTATGGTCTCCTCCTCCAAAGATTAGTAAGTTCTCATTTCCATCATTATATTGTCTAAAAGTTATGGATGGGTCATCTATACTTATAAACATACCTTCTGGCAATTTATTTTCTAAAACTGCTGCCATTAAATAAGCACGTTCTGCGTATTCTTTTGCAAAATAAAAATTCAATCCATCATACCATGGACTATGGGATGAAATTATAACATTCTCAGCTTCTATTATATTATCTTCTCTTGTCTTAACTCTACATATTTTCCCTTTTTCTAAATCCACTACTGGTGTATCTTCATATATTTTTAGACCTAAGTGTACTGCTATTTCTGCTAATCCATCAATATACTTTTTGGGGTTAAATTGACCTTGATTTGTAAAACTAATAGCTCCCTTTATATCTAATGGAATATCTTCTATAGTTTCATGATATTCACACTCTATTCCTATTTTTTTACATGTGCGATATTCATCCTTTATATCCTTTATAGTATCTTCTTTTTCTGTAAACACAAAAGATGGTTCTCTTTTAAAATCACATTTGATATTATTCTCTTTTATTATTTGTTCAATTAAGTTTAGAGCTTCATTATTTGCATTATAATATGATTTTGCTTTCTCTAATCCATATTTTTTCTCTATCTTAGAATAAAATATGTCATGCTGACAAGTTACTTTACCAGTATTTCTTCCTGAAGTTCCATATCCTATTTTATCAGCTTCGACAAGCGCTACTTTTTTACCCTCTTTTGCTAATAAATATGCAGTTGTTAATCCAGTTATACCTCCACCTACTATAAGACACTCCACTTTTATATTTTCGCCTAATTTTTTATATTCCTTTGGATTTGAATTTGAAAACCAATACGACTCGTTCATATAAAATACTCCTTTACATATTAAATAATAGTAGTTTTCCCATCATCAAGTCTATTTATTATAAATAGAATAAAAAATAAATATCTCTTTGTAATGAGTACTCTGTTATATTACTTAGTATAAATAGAAATAACTATATAATTAAGTCAACGCAATTAATAACACATACCAAAATTTAGTTTATAGAATCTACAAATTTTACAAAATAAAAACTAATACATCTCTGATTAGCATTTTATAGTTACAAAAAAATATTACTAGAAATCAAATTTTCCAGTAATATTTAATAACAAAACATATCTATACAAATTTATAAGTCTTTCTATAAAATTAATATACCTCACTAAGCCTTTCTTCTAGCTTAGTCTGAACAAAGCCTAATATAAGATTTACAATCCAATATACTACTATTACACAAGTAAAAGCTTCCAAATATTTATAACTTGCTGCTGCTTCTGATTGAGCAACTGCCATAATTTCTGTAACCCCAATAGTAAAAGCAAGAGAAGTTCCTTTTATAATATCTGCAAAAGTATTTGTAAAGGGAGGAATTGCAACTCTTATAGCTTGTGGCAAGACAACTCTTTTCATTGTTTGTACATACGTCATTCCAAATGCCAAACTTGCTTCTATTTGACCTTTATCTACAGATGTTATAGCACCTCTTAAACTTTCTGCAAAGTAGGCAGAAGAATTTAAACCAATTACTATTACTGCTGCTGAAAATGCTTCCAATGTTTTAAGTTCTGGTACTAATTGTATTAGACCAAAGTATATGAAAAAAAGTTGAGCAGCAAGAGGAGTACCTCTAAAAAATGAAATGTATATTCTTGATACTGTTTTTAAAATAGGAACTTTAGCATCTACAATTAATGCTATGAGTAAAGCTACAACAATTCCCAATACCAAAGATAACAGAGACATTTTGAATGTTACTGTCAAATATTTTAATATTAACGGAAATATACCTGCTGCAAATCCAAAATCAAATACTTGCATCATTAACCTCCAATTAATTTTCCTTAGTTGTATCTAAGCCAAACCATTTTTCAGATAGTTTTGTAAATGTTCCATCTTCATGCATTGCTTTTATAGCTTTATTTACATCCTCTATTATAACTTTACTTTTTTCTTCTTTTCTAAATGGATATTGATTTACTTCATATACACCAGTATCTATATCTGCAACTTTTAATTTAAGTTTACCTTGTTCTATAGTTGTTTTAGCTTTAACCTCTGAAAGCCATGCAATATCAATTCTTCCATTCTCTACATCTTTTTCCATAGGTACTCCATCATATGTAACTATATCAAGTCCTAAGTTATGTTTTTCATTTAAATCTCTTATAGTTTTTTCTCCATTACCACCTAGAACACAACCTACCTTTTTACCTTTTATGTCTTCTATCTTACTTATAGTGCTATCCTCTGGCACTATAAATTTATATTTACTATATGCATAAGTATCCGAAAAATCATATTTTTCTACTCTTTCAGGAGTAGTTGACATTTGGTGTGCTACTGTATCAACTTTACCAGCATCTAACATACCCATAAGTCCACTAAATTTAGCAGTTTTAAACTCTATTTTATAACCTGTTCTTTTTGATATTTCTTTCCATACATCAATTTCAAAACCTTTATTTTCATCATTTTCTTTATAACACCATGGTGCATATTCTACCGATACTCCTACATTTAAAATTCCTTTATCTTTTTGAGAATCATCTTGTGTTGTAGCTTCACCATCTTTACTTGAACAGCCAACTAACATTGTTGTCCCTAAAACTAATGTCAATAATAATGATAATACTTTTTTACTTTTTAATTTCAAAAATAACACTCCCTCTTTCTATATATTTGTGTACTCAAACATAATATCATAATTTGAAAAGGTTTTTTATTGCTTTTCTCTATATAATTCGACACTGATATTCTTCTTTTCTATACTTTCTTTGTAATTTATTTTTGAAATTAATACTATTTTGTTAAATTTATATTTATTTTTATTTTCTATCAATAATTAACAATTTAGTTATAAAATTTAATTTACATGTTAAAAATTATAAGCTCTTAAAATAACTTTACACAAAAAGTGAACTTTGTATATCAAAGTTCACTTTTTTGAATTCCTTGCTCTAGGATAATGCAGTAATATATTAATTTTTATAAAATAAAGTATTTTTAATTATTAAATAACCTTTATTTACTATGCTTCTTGATTTAGTGGTTTTTTAAGTAATGCTAAAAGCATCATTCCAACCACAGCACCTATAGCTATAGCTAATATATATCCAAGTGGATGAGTAACTACTGGTATAACAAATACTCCTCCATGAGGTGCACGAAGAGCTGCATTGAACAACATACTAAGTGCTCCTGCTACTGCTGAACCTCCTATACATGCTGGTATAACATGAAGTGGGTCTCCAGCTGCAAAAGGTATAGCTCCTTCAGTTACAAAAGATAATCCCATTACATAGTTAACTTTACCAGAATCTCTTTCTTCTTTTGTAAATCTATTTTTAAAGAATGTAGTTGCAAGTGCTATCGCAAGAGGTGGAACCATACCTCCAGCCATTACCGCTGCCATTATTTCAAATTGCCCTGATTCAAGTGATGCAACCCCAAATACATATGCTGCTTTATTTACAGGTCCACCCATATCTACAGCCATCATTCCACCCAAAACCAATCCTAAAACTATTTTTGAAGTTCCTCCTAAGCCATTTAAAAATCCAACCATTGCATTATTAATTGCTGTAACTGGAGGTATTACTAAAAATGTCATTATAATCCCCATCAAAAGCGTTCCAAATAAAGGATATAATAATACGGGTTTTATTCCTTCCAATGAGGTTGGTAACACACTAAATACCTTCTTAAGTCCTTCTACTAAATAACCTGCTATAAAACCTGCAAGTAATGCACCTAAAAACCCTGAACCACCATCACCTGCAAGGGCTCCTCCTACAAAACCTACAACAAATGCTGGTCTATCAGATATAGAGTATGCTATATATCCTGCAAGTACAGGTAGCATAAATCCAAAAGCTTTATCTCCTATTCCCTTAAAAAATGCTGCTGTTGGAGTATTTGAACCAAAATTTGAAGGATTAATAGAATAATCATCAAGTAAAAATGCTATTGCTATAAGTATTCCTCCACCAATAACAAATGGTAACATATTAGATACACCATTCATTAAATGTTTATACACTTTTCTAAATCCACTTTCACTTTCTTCATTTGATTCGTTGTGATTTGCCTCTCCTCCATGATAAACTGGAGCATCACCATTTACAGCTTTATCTATAAGTTCCTCCGCTTTGTGTATACCATCAGCAACTTTAGTCTTTATGACTTTCTTCCCATTGAATCTAGCCATCTCAACATTCTTATCTGCTGCCACTATTATACATGTTGCATTTTCTATTTCTTCTTTTGTAAGTCTATTTTTGATGCCTGCTGAACCATTAGTTTCCACTTTTATTGATATTCCTTTGCTTTCAGCCATTTTGTTTAAACTTTCAGCTGCCATAAATGTATGTGCTATTCCAGTTGGGCATGCTGTTACTGCCAAAATTTGAGGATATTTATTAATATCTTTATCCTTAGTATCTACTATATTTTCTTTTTTAATTATTTCATCTTGATATTCCTCACTGAACTTTTCTCTTTCTTTTTTATCTATTATTTCCTTAAATTCTTTCTCAGAAGTTGAATTTATAAGTTTATTTCTAAAATCTTCATCCATAAGTATTGTAGATAATCTTGATAGCACTTCCAGATGTGTATTATTAGCTCCTTCTGGTGCAGCTATCATAAAAAATAGATTTGATAAGCTTCCATCAAATGATTCATAATCTATACCTTCTTTTGATATTGCTGCTGCTATACAAGCTTTAGTAACTGATGTGTTCTTAGCATGAGGAATAGCTACACCTTCTCCAATTCCTGTTGTACTCATTTCCTCACGAGCTAAAATAGCTTTTTTATAAGTTTCTTTGTCCTTTAAATTACCACTGTTTGCAACTAATTCAACTAATTCTTCTATTGCTTCTGATTTGTTTTTTGACTTTAAATTCAACTTAATTGATTTTTCATCTAGTAAATCTATAATTTTCATAATTCCTAACTTCCTTTCTATATATTTTTAGATATTTTAGAATCTATTTACAGATATTTCATTTACCAACTCATCAATGTATTCTCTTTTAGCTAAGTCATATGAAAAAGCAGTTGCACTACCTGATGCTGCTCCTAATTTAAGAGCATAATCATATTTGCCAGTATTCAAATATCCAGATATAAATCCAGCCACCATTGAATCACCTGCTCCTACAGAATTCTTAACTTTCCCTTTAGGTACATTACTTATAAGTACCTCATCTTCTTCTGTAACTAGCAGTGCTCCATCTTTACCCATTGAGACTAAAACATTTTTAGCCCCTAGTTGCTTTAATTTCTTAGCATATTTTACTATATCTTCATTTGAGTTTAATTTAACATTAAACAGTTCTTCTAATTCATCACTATTAGGTTTAATTAGAAAAGGCTTGTATTTTAAAACATTAAGAAGAAGATTTTTAGTTGCATCTACTACAACTCTTATATTTTTTTCTTCTAGTCTAGACATTATATTCTCATATAGTTTTTCATCTAAAGTAGAAGGTATACTTCCTGCCAATATTAAAATATCATCTTGATTTAATTTATCAAGTTTTTTATACAACAAGTCAATATATTCATCAGCTATATTTGGTCCTTGCCCATTAATCTCAGTTTCTTCCAATTCTTTTATTTTTACATTTATTCTTGTAAAACCACTTTTTAACCTTATAAAATCTGTCTTCAAATTCTTTTCTTCTAATGTTTTTATTATATATTCTCCAGTAAAGCCACTTATAAAACCTAAAGATGTATTATCATTTCCAAGTTCTTTTAGTATACGAGATACATTTATACCTTTTCCTCCTGGATAAACGTATTCTTCATTTACACGATTTGTATTTCCAGTCTTTAATTTATCTAGTTTAACTATATAATCTATTGATGGATTTAATGTCACTGTATAAATCATCTTGCCACCTCTTTTTATTTATTTACTTTATGTTTATATCTTAACTTCATATTAATATCTCTGAAAGTCAAAAAATTTCTCTTAATTAAAAGAGAAATTTATCGTTTTTATTTTATTTAGTTTTATATTATCCAAACTTACAAGTGTATATGCAATACTATATGATATCTCTCTACTTAAATAAGTTTACAAACTTTTCAAAATTGCTATTTTCACATATACTTATAACTTTTGCTATAGAATCTACTCTTTTATATATATTTGAAAATATAACTTCATAATCCAATATTTTATCCTTATCAAGAGCTAACATTATTATCAAACGAACATCTGATATTTCCCAAGCAATAGGAGTCTTCAATATTCCAATTGCTATTTTGTTTTCAAAAACTTTTCCAATTGCTCCATGTGGTATGGTTACCATATTTCCTATTTCAGTTGTAGCTATTTTTTCTCTCTCAAAGTAAGAATTTTTCATATCATCATCTATGTAACCTTTTTGCACAAGTTTACTTGCCATAAAATTTATAACGTCTTCTTTCCTTTTAAAATCTAAATCAGTAAAAAATAATTCATTATCAAGAAGATTTTTTATATCTAAATCTAAATATATATTTCCTGTTTCTATATATTTTTCAATTAATTTGATTTCTTTTTCACTTAAAATAGGAGATATATTTATTACTGGTATATCTGCTATTTCAATAGGAACAGTAGATATTACAAAATCAACATCTATAACTTTTATATATTCAACTAAGTATGAAGGAATAACTTTTAATATTTCTAGTTTTTCTTTAAATACATTTTCCAATTTAGCCTTTATTAACATTGATGTCCCTATACCTGATGTGCAAACTATTATAGTCTTGAAAACCTTATCTTTATTATTATAAGAAGCCCTTTCAACAGCTCCGCCTATATGTAGAGCTATGTTTGCAACCTCATCCTCATTAATTTCTATGTTTAAGTCTTTTTCTATTGTTTTTTTAGCTATACTAGCTAGCTCAAAAGCAAATGGATATTTTATTTTAATGTCTTGAGCTATTATAGGTGATTGATTTATACCTAGCTTTATTTTTTTACACAGACTACTAATATGCTTATATAAAAATTCTTCAAATATCTCATCATGACTTATATCTATTGAGGTAGCTAATTTTAAATTTTTACAAAAGGTTTTTATTGAGCTTATTATAATTTCTTTATTTTGTTCATTTTCCAAAATTGAACTTCTTTTATTGCTATAATTTTCTACAAAACTTTCTATAAATTCTTTTTCATCGCACTTGTGTCGACTTAACATAACTAGTATATTATTCAACACATTTTTAAATTCTATGTCAGTTAATACCAAGCCATTTTCATTTAATACATCTAATAAAATTTTTTTTATTATTAATTTTTTTTCTCTTATATCATCATTTAAAAAATCATTTAGAGTCAATTGATTATCTCTCTTATTACTCAAATCAATTATACAATTTACTATTCTATCTTCATTTTCAGAAATACAGATACCTTGCTTATGCTTGGACTTAATCGAAATGGAATACTTTTCTAATATTCTTTTTACTTCTTTTAAGTCATTTTTTACTGTTGAAACACTCACATACATGGAATCTGCTAAATCTTCAAGCCTTATGGTATTTTTTTCTTCATTACTCAAGGTTAACACTTTTCTGATTATATACTCTACTCTATCTACATCATCATATAGATTGCTATTTAGGTTCACCTCATCAAAGCTCCCCTCTAGCTTATAACCAACTCCTCGTATTGATAGAATTTTACTTTTTTTAAGTTGTTTATTAATATCTTTTATTTCACTTTGTATAGTTTTTGAAGAGCATCCTATTTCTTGACTCAAGGCAAGACCACTAATTGTATCTTCAGAATTTAACAGGATTTTTATTATACTTATCTGTCTTGCTGTTATATTTAAACTCATAAAATCACCTTTTACTCTAAATATTGATTTCTCAATTTTTTTATTTCTTCTTTATCTAAACTAAATTCTCCATATAAATATTTTTCCACACTACTGTATTCTTCATCAATTCTTCTAAAAGCAGTCTTCATATATTCTTCATTCACACCAAATATATAATTTAATTTTTCTTTTGGAATTCCCTTAAATTTAGGCTTATATTCAACAAACCTTTCTATTTCCTTATCTGCAAATTCATTACTTTTCAAATAATCTTTCATTATGTTCTCTCTTGATACACCTAAAATCATAAGAATTATAGCACTCCCTACACCAGTTCTATCTTTCCCTGCTGTACAATGATTTAATATTGGTAAATTAGAATAATCCTTTACAAGCTCTACTAATTTTTTATAAGATGGATTTCTTATTGGTAAATTATAATAACTATTGTTTAACATATTAAATGCACCATCTTTTTCAAACAAACCATCAATCATATCTTCAATAGAACCAAAATTTCCTTCTGATTCTTCTAACTCTCTCATAGCTGGAATTCTTATGTTTTTTATATTTGATATTATTGTTGATGGATGTTTACGAGCTTCTTCGTCACTTCTATAATCAAATATATATTTAATATTTAATTCTTTTAAAATTTTTATATCATTTTTACTTAGATTTGATAATTTTGCAGACCTATAAAATAAACCATACTTTACAGTCCTACCATCTTCAGTTTTATTACCACCTAAATCTCTAAAATTTTTCATCTTACCACCTCTTAAAAGCTATCTATTGTACTTATATTTAATAATATTTATAAATTAATTTTATCACAATTTCATATTGTTTATTTAAAATATTTTTTAGTATTTAGTTAGCAATTGTAAAATATAAAAGTATATCTTTATACAAAATTAACCTAAATTTTACATAATTTATTTACTTTGTAGAAGCTTTATAGTTTATAATCAATATACAGTAGTATATTTTATGTAAAAAGACCATATTTAGAATAATATCAAATACATTGGAGGATTTATATTATGGACATTCAAAAGCAAAAGAATTTTATAATTAAGTTTACATATGTTGTCTTAATAGGAAGTATTGTATATATTGCGTTAAAATTCTTATTACCATTGTTGATGCCTTTTGTCATCAGTTTTATAATTGCATCCATCTTAAGACCTATTATAAGACTTATTACAAATAATACGAATTTAAATCGTACATTTATTTCTGTAACAGTACTTTTAGCCTTTTATGGATTATGCATATTTTTATTAATTAGTTTTGGTGCAAAAATATTTACGAGTGTAAGTGACATATTCTTTAGACTTCCTGAAATATATAAATCAAATATACAACCAACACTAAATACTCTGTTTTCTAAAATAGATGCTAGTACACCTAATGTTAACCTAGCATTGATACTTGGTTGGGATAATATAAGTCAATCGATGATGTCTTTAGTCGCCTCTGTTTCAACAAATGCACTTAATGCTATTGCAAGTATTGCAAGTAAAACACCTGCATTTATGCTAAAACTTATTATTACCTTGATTGCTTCTTTTTTCTTTACTTTTGACTATCAAAAAATAGTAAACTTTATCTTAAAACAATTTCCAGAAAAAAGTCAGCTGATGATAATAAATATAAAAAATAGTAGTATTAATGCTCTTTTAAAACTGCTAAAAGCATATGCAATACTACTATCAGTGACATTTATAGAGCTACTTATTGGACTTAATATCCTAAGAGTTGAAAATGCATTTGCTATATCTGTCATCATAGCACTTGTTGATATTTTACCAGTCTTAGGTACAGGAAGTATTTTGACACCTTGGATGATTATTTCATTAATTAATGGCAATATCAACTTAGCAATAGGGCTTCTAATACTATATATCATTATAACTGTAGTTAGACAGATACTAGAACCAAAGGTAGTAGGACACCAAATTGGTCTATACCCTTTAATAACTCTAATGTGTATGTTTGTTGGAGCTCAACTATTTGGAATAGCTGGATTATTTGGATTTCCCATAGCAGCTACAATCATAAAAAATCTACACGATAATGGTATTATCACTGCATTTAAATAGATTAGCTTTTACATTTTATTTAAACTTAAAATAGTGAGATGTATTGTACATCTCACTATTTTTGCTACTCTTTACAAATAATATCAATCATTTCTTTATATTCGTCTTCATTATTTAAAACATCTACATTTTTAAATTTTTCTTTAATTTCTAATGAGTAAGATATTGTATATGGAATAAATTTTTCTATTACTTTTATATATTCCTTAGAAAAAAATTCAGCATTATACACTACAGAAAATAAGATTAACATCAAGCAATCATTCTTTATCATAGTTATTACAGATTCGTTTTTATTATTAATTTTAAAACCATCTATCAATTCAATAGTAAAATTTATTAATTTATTTGTGATTTTATCTAAAGTTCCATTTTTTATCGTTTCTGTCATAACAGTTTCATGATTGAATTTTAAATCTTCTTTTATATCCTGCAAATCGTCAGATACTTGCAATAAAAATCCATAACCAATGCAAAACTCTATTTCTTCCTTTGTCATCAAACCACTTATTAAGTGTCCATCTACTAAAACAGATGAACCACCTTTTTCAATAGAAATAGATAATAATTCTTCTTTACACAAATTACTTTTTCTATCTTGTTGCTTTAAGCTCTTTACTTGACTTTTAAATATCAATAATAGTGACTCATAGACTTCTTTAAATTGTTCTCTAGGATAAACACTTTCAATATAATCAATCATTTGGGATACTTTACTTTCATGGTAGTTATTAGGTTTAATTTGTTCTCCCAAGAGTCTTTTTTCTAACCAGCTATTAAATAATAAACTTCTTTATCAAATAATAATTGTAATGCATTTGAAATCCATACATTCCTCATTGCCTGCATAATATCACTTATAGGCAAATCATCATCAAATTTTCTGGCATCTCTAATAAACTGTTTTGTTATACCTAAAAACTTTTTTCTATCTTCAACATCCATTTTTTCTAACTTGAAAATATTGTCTTTTTCTAATGTATTTTGTAAAAAGACCTCGCCTTTTTTTACCCACATTCTTCTCAATACAAAATCACTTGGATATTTTTTTAAGTGAGTTGATAATGTATCTATCAATTTATCCAATTCTTTTTCACTCTTTTTTTGTGAATTTTTACTATATGTTTCTATATTCTCAGATAATTCAACACTTGAATTATTCCATGTATCCTCACATTTTTTACAATAATATTCAAATATAATATTTAAATCCATTTAACAGCCCTACTTTCATGCCTAAATTATACACTATATTATATCAGTACATATAACTAATATATAGTTAAACTTCTAATTGTGTATAATAATAATTTAAAAACTATTTATTTTTCAATTTAGCTAGTGCTTCTGCAAATGGATTATTAAATGTTTCTTGAGTTTTGTTTTGATTTTTTAAGTATTGATTAACATCTTTTTTTGATGCCTTCTTTTTTTCCTCTTGCTTTCTTTTATTGAAAGATGACAATTTCTCTCTATATCCACAGCTACAAGTGAAAATTCTTCCTTCACCTTCTCCACGAAGTTCTAATTTCTTATGACAATTAGGGCATCTTGAATTAGTTACTTGTGATATAGTTTTTCTAGTATTACACTCTCTATCTTCACAAATCAGCATTTTACCTTTTTTACCATTTACCTCCAGCATGAATTTACCACACTCTGGACATCTATTTTTAGTTAAATTATCATGTTTAAATTTATTATCACTATTTTTCACTTCTAAGACAATGTCTTTTGAATAAGCTTTCATATCATTTATAAATGTGTTTTTATTAAGTTTTCCATTTGAAATCTCCAATAATTTTTTTTCCCATGAAGCTGTAAGTTCTGGTGTTTTCAAATCTACTGGAACCAAATCCAATAATTGTCTCCCTTTTGATGTTATATATATATCTTTATTTTTCTTTTCCATCAAAAATGAATTGAACAATTTTTCTATTATATCTGCTCTTGTAGCAACTGTTCCAAGACCATTTTTTTCCATAGCTGTTAATAATGTGCCCTCATTCAAATATGGTGGCGGATTTGTTTTACCTGAAGTTACCTTTAATTCCTTAACTTTAAGTATGTCTTTTTCTAAAACATTTGGTATACTTTCATATTCATCTTCATCATCAATATCTTTATAGCTTTCCTTCCATCCTAAATTTATTACTTTATTTCCCTTTGCTTTGAATGTTTCTCCTTCTATACTTGCATTTATAGTTGTCTGCTCATATTCAAATGGAGGAGATAATACTGCTAAAAATCTTTTTACTACAAGATTATATATTTTTCGCTCTTTATCACTAAAATCACTCATAAATACCTTCTGCTCTGTTGGTATTATTGCATGATGGTCTGTTACCTTTGAATTATCAACAAAAGATTTATTAGCTGTAATATTGCTTTTTAATAATTTGTTGCAAATCTTTGAATAATCACTAACATTTACAGCTTTTATCCTGTCTTTTAATGTCCCAACAATATCTGATGTTAAATATCTAGAATCAGTTCTAGGATAAGTAAGCACTTTATGATGCTCATATAACTTTTGCATTATAGACAATGTTTCTTTTGCTGAAAATCCAAACATTTTATTTGCATCTCTTTGCAACTCTGTTAAATCATATAGTGCAGGAGAATATTTTTTCTTATATGATTTACTTACCTCAGATATTTTTATATCTAAATTTTTCACCTTTTTTAATGTAGAATCTATCTTTTCTTTACTGAATGTTGAAGAATTGTTGTTCTTATCACTCCAAATAAATTTTATGTCTGAACTTCCCTTTGTAGCAATTAACTCCAATCCATAGTACTCTTTAGGTTTAAAATTTCTTATTTCTTCCTCTCTCTTTAGTAACATGGCAAGAGTAGGTGTTTGAACTCTTCCACAAGAAAGTTGCGCATTATACTTTGTTGTCAAAGCTCTAGTTGCATTTATTCCAATAATCCAATCAGCTTCTGCTCGTGCTATTGCTGAATAATATAAATTTTCATATTCTTTTCCACTTTTTAATTTTGCAAAACCTTCTTTTATTGCTTTATCTGTACTTGAAGAAATCCAAAGACGTTTTAAAGGCTTTTTTACTTGTGATTTTTCTATTATCCATCTTGCCACAAGTTCTCCTTCACGACCTGCATCTGTTGCTATAACTATTTCATCTATATCATTCCTATTCATTTGAGCCTTGACTGTATTAAATTGCTTTCCACTCTTTTTTATTACAACAGTCTTTAGATACTTAGGAAGAATTGGTAAGTCTTCTAAGTTCCATGATTTATATCTTTCTCCATAACTTTCAGGGTCTGCAAGTGTAACTAAATGACCTAATGCCCAAGTAACTACATACTTTGGCCCCTCTATATATCCACTTTTTTCATTTTTCGACCCCAAAACTTTTGCTATATCTCTTCCAACAGAAGGTTTTTCTGCTAGTACTAATATTTTTCCCATCTAAAAATACTTCCTTTCTCTATGTTCAATCTCATATTGCACTTAAAATCTAAATAAATAGAACTTTTCTTAATATCGTAACTATAATATTACCATAATTTAATGGTATCTAATTAATTATTTAAGATTTTCTTATTTTTTTATCTAAAACTTATTTTATACCTAATTTATATGCTTATTATTACATCAAACTTCACGTATATTACTTATATTTTTAAATTTATAATTCGTAATTAGACTTACATTTTTATATTTTCTTACTGTTTTTTAATTTTTTAGTTGACAAAACATAAAAACTTATATTAATATTATTAATACAATAAGCTATGACAAATCAATATCCGGTTAAGATTTTATAGAAGAGTTGCTATCTAGCACACCGAAGGAGTAACACTCTCAGGTACTTTTTAAAAGTAGGACTGTAAAATTTACGGAACTCTGGAGAGACCCATTATGGGCGCCGAAGGGGCAAGGCTTTTATGCTCAATCTCTCAGGCAAAAGGACAGGGATTATCTACCAAAATCAGTATTATTAATACTTTTATTTTGGTTGTTAATTAGTGTATATCCAGAGCTGAATCTTTTTTAGATTTAGCTTTTTTTATTACACTAGAAATTATTAATAAATTATACTTATTTCCTGTCAATTACTTCATTAAAAATTCTATTGATTATGCAAAGCAAAAAAATGAGGGAGTGTTTTTATGAATCTAATTGATATTTTAAACAAAGTTGATGCTTTTATTTGGGGACCACCCTTACTAGTACTACTTGTTGGTACTGGTATATTACTTACTGTTAAACTTGGAGTTATACAAATAACTAAACTTCCAAGGGCTCTTAAATTAATCTTCTCTGCTGAAAACAAAGGTAGTGGTGATGTTTCAAGTTTTGCAGCTTTATGTACTGCACTAGCTGCTACAGTTGGTACTGGTAATATTGTAGGTGTTGCTACAGCTATTAAGGCTGGTGGACCTGGTGCCCTTTTTTGGATGTGGATAGCAGCATTCTTTGGAATGGCTACTAAGTATTCAGAAGGTGTTCTTGCAATAAAATATAGAACTAAAGACAAAAATGGTCAAGTGTCTGGTGGACCTATGTATTACATAGTAAATGGTATGGGTGAAAAATGGAGACCTCTTGCAATATTTTTTGCTATAAGTGGTATATTAGTTGCACTTTTAGGAATAGGTACTTTCACTCAAGTAAATTCAATAACAGATGCAATAAATAGTAGTTTTGGTGTAGACCCTAGAATTACAGGTGTCATATTAGCAGTATTTGTAGCCTTAGTTGTGTTTGGAGGTCTTAAAAGTATCTCTAATGTAGCTACTAAAATAGTACCTTTTATGGCTGTTATATACATTGTAATCTGTGGTATTATTTTAATATCTTTCTGGAACAAGATACCAGAAACTTTTATGCTAATAATTAAAAGTGCTTTTACAACTACTGCTGCAACTGGTGGTTTCCTAGGAGCAACTATCTCACTAGCTATTAGAAATGGTATAGCTCGTGGTGTATTTTCAAATGAATCTGGTCTAGGTAGTGCTCCAATAGCTGCGGCTGCGGCTAAAACTGAATGGCCAGCGGAGCAAGGTCTTATATCTATGACAGGTACTTTTATAGATACTATTATAATCTGTACACTTACTGGATTCTCTCTTGTTATTTCAGGAGTATGGTGTTCAGACCTTAATGGAGCTGTTATGACACAGGCAGCTTTTAATGGAGCAATTCCTACATTTGGACCAATATTACTTACAATTAGTTTGACATTATTTGCATTTACTACAATTTTAGGTTGGAGTTATTATGGAGAAAGATGTTTTGAGTTCCTATTTGGTGTAAAAGGCATGAATGGATATAGAACTGTATTTGTTGCCATGGTACTATTAGGTGCATTCTTAAAATTAGAAGTTGTTTGGATAATTGCTGACATTGTAAATGGACTTATGGCAATACCTAACCTAATAGCTTTACTTGCATTATCTCCTATAATAGTATCTGAAACTAAAAAATACTTTGAATATATAAATTCTCCAGAAAATCAGTTGAAAAATAATGCATAAATAAAAAATATAGAATTCCAAGTCAAATTCATACGACTCTGGAATTCTATATTCGTTTAAAAAAGTATACTAAATACATTTACAAAAATAATAATTCACATAAATAGTATATCTATATTTTAATTAATATCTTAATGTAATTTGTATAGATTAAAATTTTATTTCTTCTGGATATTTCCATGATTTAAATTCATCAACATCTACTGCTTCAGGTTCCTTAAATTGATTTAACACTAAAGACCTATAGTATATTTCTGCTACTTCTTCTACATACCTTGATTTTAATAATGCCTCTTCTAAATCATTACCCACAGTTGTTAATCCATGTCTTTCTAACAAACAAGCATCTGTATATAGCAATAAATTTGAAACATTTTTAGCAAGTTTTAAAGTTCCTGGCCTTGCATATGGAGCAATATCCACATAACCACCATAATTAACAGACTCATATACAATTGGTATAATGGGTTTCTTTGCTACCGAAAAAGATGTTGCATATATAGAGTGAGTGTGTGATATAGCATTCACATTTTCCCTTGTTTTATATATTTCAATATGCATCAATATCTCACTGCTAGGCTTAATTCCCTTCTTAACTTCTATTACATTTCCATCTAAATCTAACACACAAATATGTTCTGTTTTTAGTTCTCCTCTTCCTATACCAGAGGGTGTTATGAGAACATATCCAGTCTCTTTATCTCTAATACTAAAATTACCAGCCTTTTCTTTACATAAGCCATAATGTTCTGCTTTAATTGCTATTTCAACAATTTTAGCCTTCAAAGACTCCAACATAATTTACCTCCAAATAATCATTTTTGACCATAGTATGCATCTTTTCCATGTTTTCTCGAAAAATGTTTATTCATAAGCACTTTATCCATAATATTCTCAGGGCTGATTAATTCTGTATAATAAGCCATTTTTGCGACTTCTTCCAAAACTACTGCATTATGTACAGCCTCTTTCGCATTTTTGCCCCATGTAAAAGGTCCATGGTCATTCACAATTATTCCTGGACAATGAATTGGATTTTTTCCCATAAACTCTTCAACAATCACATTTCCAGTCTCCTTTTCATAATCATTACAAATTTCTTCTCGAACCATTTTTCTAGTGCATGGTATACTTCCATAAAAATAATCTGCATGAGTAGTACCACATGCTGGTATAGATTTTCCTATTTGAGCCCAAATAGTTGCCCAACTTGAATGTGTATGCACTATTCCTCCTAATTCTTCAAACTCTTTATATAAAACTAGATGCGTTGGAGTATCTGAAGACGGCTTCAATTTACCATCAATTACATTGCCTTCTAAATCAACTACTACCATGTCTTCTACACTCATACTACTATACTCTACACCACTTGGTTTTATAACTACCAATCCTTTTTCTCTGTCTATACCACTCACATTTCCCCAGGTATAAGTAATTAGCCCTCTTGCAGGTAATTCTAAATTCGCTTTTAGTACCTCTTCCTTTAAACTTTCTAACATCTTTCTCCCCCCTACATTTTATTTAGAAAAATTACTCTTGTTTTGTTTAATATCCAAATTTTATAATTTAATTATTATATCTCTACTAGGATTTTATTAAATTTAATCTCTTTCTTGCTCATTTTACTTAAAAAATCTCCTACCTCATTAAGCCCTATTTTGTGTGAAATCATTGGTGTAAAAACAATATCACCTTTTTCCATAAAATCCAAAGTTGCAGTCCATGCTCTTCCAGGATAAGGACTTGTATATGAATTCCAAGAACCTTTTAAAGTGAGTTCTCCACGCAATATACACTCAGTAGCGTCTACACTAAGCGGTAGTTCTGCATGTGATATTCCTACAAATACTATCTGCCCTCTTTTTTTCGCTATTAGTAAAGATTGTTCTTGTGTAAACCTACTACCAGCAGTTTCTATAACAATATCAGAACCACCATTGGTTATTTTTCTTATTTCTTCAATTACATTTACTTCTTTTGAATTCAAGGTATAATTTGCTCCTAGAGATTTAGAAAGTTCTAATTTTTCATTAAAAATATCGATAGCTATAATTTTAGACGCTCCAAAAACCCTTGCCCATTGTATAGTAAATTGGCCTATTGGACCACAACCTAATACAACTACACTATCTCCTACTTTAATACCTGAATTTGAAATACCATGATAAGCTATAGTTGCTGGTTCAATTCCAGCAGCAGTTTCATAGTCCAATGTATCTGGAAGTTTTAAAATATGTTCTTCAGGAACTCTTACATATTCTGCCAATGCTCCATTTACTCTTGTTCCAATTATATTGTAATCATCACACAAACCAAAATTACCCTTTTTACAATGGTTACATTCTCTACAAGGTACTAATGGAGCAACTGTCACTCTATCTCCTATATTAATATTTTTTACTTTTTCTCCAACTTTAACAACTTCCCCAGAAAATTCATGTCCTAAAATTAATGGATATGCTGTATTTCCACTCAAACCACTTACCATAGACCTAGGTAAATCCGAACCACATATTCCAACATATTTTACATTTACAAGTACTTCTTTCTCTTTTATTTCTGGTATATCTACCATTTCATATCTAATATCACCTATATTGTATAATACTGATGCTCTCATTTTATCTGACATATAAATATCTCCTTTCATGCTATATACTTGTATATAGCAATATCTATGCCATACAAAAGATAAATAGTTTATTCATGCGAATACGTTATATACAAGGTATTTTGCCAATATGAGTTACATTTTATAAAATTAGACTACATTATTGTATAAACATAAAAGAGTATGTTTGTATAACAAGACACCTAAAAAATTGACTATACAATACAATAAATTATAAATATATACATCATAAAAAGGAGTCTATATTTCATTTAAATACTTATCAAATAATCTCTGATATTTATATAAAATCAACTATAAACTCCTTTAATTACTCTTTTTATCACTTATAAATTTAAACTGCCACAGACTCTTCTGCTACATTTTTAAGTGCTTGCTTTTCTAAATAATCAAGTATACTTACTTTATTTTTTCTAAATAACGCCCATAAGACGAAGTAAATTACAATCGAAAGACCTATATAAATCGGATTTGCACTTAAAAACGCAAAGAAAACTAATCCCATCAAAGGTTTTCCTAATATATTGAAACTTGTTATTAGCATTGCTCCTGCTGGTATAGCAACTCCTATTCCTGTAGCCATATCTGTAAATAATGGTGCTGTATATGTACAAATATATAATCCTAGTCCAAACCAAATTATACCTGAAACTAATACTTTTGGAATATTACCATTATGTATAGCAACTAAACCTTGTACCATGTATGGAATTGCCAATAAATCTACAACTGGTAATACCTTATTACCAGGAAGTATCATGGCTACTACAAGCATTATTGGAATTAAAATAAGACCTGATATTAGTGTTGCAGGTTCACCATATCCAACAGCATCATTTACTGCTATATACCACTCACGATTTCCAGCTTTTTGCATAATCTTTCTAGCAGCTTCTGTTATAGGTGCAAATGCTTGAGCAAACATACTTGCTACTTTAGGGAAAATTGCCATAACAGCACTCGTAGATATTCCTACCTTCATTATTTCTCCCCAAGCTTCCATAGTATTTATTCTTGTCATATTACCTAATATCCCAATAAACATACCTAGAAAAAGACCTAAAGTAATTGGTTCACCTAAAAAACCTAGTTTTTTCTCTAGTTCTTTAGGATTTAATTTAATTTTGTTTAATCCAAGTTTATTGTATATAGGGTCTGCAAATACTGCAAATACAGAGGCCTCAACGTTATGCATAGCTATTATTGTACAATTAGGATATCTATAGTAACTGGACCATCTCTTTGCAACTAATTCTGATATTAATAAACTATATAAGTTTAATAAAACCATACATCCTATACCTAAAGGGAAATTTCCTGTTACTCCTATGACCATAGCTCCCCATACCATATACGAATAATTATTCCACAAATCTGAGGGCTGAAATACGTCTGTCCATTTTACTAAAAATAAAATTGTTTGTAATAAAATTCCAAGGCCTAAATATATCATTCCTGCACTTGTTGAAAATGCGACCAATGATGTAGCTTGCCAACCAACATCAAAAACTGGTAGATTTACCCCTGTACTTTCAACCATTCTATTAATAACTGGTGTTATTATTGGTGTAAAAGAATTTAATATAAGTGTAAAACCTTGTAAAGCAACTCCTGCATATACAGCAGAAAGAAACGATTTCTTTGTAGTTACTTTAAATATCTTTGCTATTATGAATATTATAATTGGAACTATAATTGCAGAACCAAACGTATCGATTATAGATTTCATAAATTCTAACATCTTTTATCCTCCTATTTATAAATATTTAATTGAATTTTCAGACTAATTATAGTATCTAAATCACAGATTTAAATACTATAATTTACACCCAGATATTACTTATTTATTCCCTCAATAACAGTTAATACCTCTTCAAAAAATGCCTCTTCACCTATTCCAGTTAAACAAGCAAATGCATTTATGGTAGGTATTCCATAATCACCTGTTTGAAGTGGACTAGTAAATGTTATAAAATCAAACCTTCCTGATTGTGCCAAATTTAGTGCTTCTGTTGGTCTAGCTTCTGTTGTTGTAATAGAAATTCCCTTATCTCCTAATACTTCTTTTAATTTACCTGCCACCATTGATGATGTAACTGTCCCTGAACCACAAACTGATAATACATTGAATTGTTTCATAATAATTTCCTCCTAATTTTATACTTTAAGTTTTTATTTTATATAAATTAAATTCATTTAAAAACAACACTTACTCTTGATTGTTTGGACTTTCACTATAACTCTATAAAATCCAATAATTGAGCTACTTCTTCTTTTGTTGACGCATTTTTTATATTTTTTAATAATTTTATATTTTGAAAAACTGACATTAAATCTTTTAATAATTTTACTTGTGAATCTGGATTCTTTACTGCTAATAAGAATACAAGTTCTACATCTAATCTATCTGTTGGGTCTATCATTGAATTAAACTTTACAGGATTTTTCAATATACCCACAGCTACATTAGATTCATTTATATGTTTTGAATCTGTATGCGGAATAGCAACACACATTTCACCAATATCAAGACCTGTTGGTAGTGTCTTTTCTCTTTCTAATACAGCACTTATGTATGTGTTTTTTACATATTCTTTTTCATACATTTTATTTCCTAATTCTTTAATAACACTTTCATAATCATTAGATTCTAAGCCTAATGATATTAAATCTACATTCATTACTTTGACTCCTCTCAATTTTTTGTTATGGCTACAGATGTTTAAATTTATCTAATATAATATTTTTGAAATCATTTTTATTAAAACACTGCTTAGCATTATTCATAAATTCTTCATCTTTTAATATTTCAAGAACATTTTTAACAATATCTTTATCATTAGTCTTAAAAACTGGCATAAATATAAAATTTACATTACCTACATTCCAGTCAATAGGATTCTTTAGTTTAACAAAAACAAACCTTGTACTATTTACAGTAGATGAATCTCCATGTGGTACACCTATGGCTCCTTTAGAGTATGTTGGAAGCATTTCTTCTCTATGTAAAACAGAATCTAAGTAATCTTTTTCCACATATCCTTTATTTATAAGAATTGAACATATATACTCTAATAAATCCTTTTTAAAGTATATATTTGGTTCGAAAATAACTAAATCTTCATCAAGCATTCTTTCATACACTTTAATTTGTTTGTCTTCTTGTTTTCTTGAGTTTGATAAGTATATATCCAGGTTTTTGAAAAGTTCTTTATTATATGGGATAAAATTTATACCTGATATCTTAGGATTTATTGTTCCAACAATAGCCAATATATTGTTTGTCTCCTTCAAATTTTCAATTTTACAAAATAAATTTTCATCTAACGCACTCATTTGATAACATTTAGTATTATTATACTTTTCTTCCAATGTTTCACTTATGTATTTGGCAGTTCCTTCTCCAGTAAGACACAAAGTTACAATTGCATTTGATTTATCCATATGTTTTTCCAATTCATAGTTATATCCCATCCTATCTTTTAACAAAGAAAAAAATATTTCATCTAATTCTTCATCTCCCATAGAAACTTTCCTAGCTGCCTCTAATGCCATTAATAAATCCACTCTATCAATAGTTTTAGTATTTATATTAGTTCGCTTATTTACTATCTGACCTATGTTCGTAAGTGAACCAATATCTACCAAAAACAAAACTCCTTTTCCTTGGTCTATTATTTTTGATAATTCTACTGCCTTATTGTATATATTTATTGGTTTTTCATCTAAAGGCATGTCTATAGCTACAGGAAACTTTACTCCTAAAAGTTCTTTAACCACATTTACAGTCTCAGTAGCTATACGTCCATGAGAAATTATTATTAATCCTACTTTATCTTTTTTTACTTCATTTTTTAGAGCTGATTTTATATATAGTGTTATAAATCCAATCTCATCATCTGGAATCTTAATACCAATTAATTCTTCTATTTTTATTGCAAAATTTTTACCAATTTCATATTCTTTTGAAAAATCACTTCTTATTTTTTCTAAATTTACGTTTATTATTTTTTGATTTAATTTAATTCTTTTTATAGCTTCTTCTAAGTGTATTGCCAGATATTTGAACATGTTTTTATTTACTTCTAAGCTAATATTTTTTTCAACTATATCATTCATAAGTTCTTTTACTAACTTGACTAAATCATCACTTACAAAACTATTTAAATCACTCATTGAAAAAAGCTCTTCATCACTATTAAGATTGAACTTTAAATCAGCAAATCTATTTAAAATAAAAGTCCATAAAATATTCTCTATATCTATATCTTCAATATCAAGGGATTTTAAATCATAATATTTTTTTTCAATTGTTTTGTATATATCTTCTGGTAACATATACTCGTCACTCAAAAAATTTCCTTTTACTGATGATTCATCTGAATTAAATGGCATAAATATAGCATTTTTTAAATATTTTCTTATTTCTGTGTATTCTACCTCTTGAAAAGCTGCATCTTTAAAAGAATCTTTAAGCTTTAGAACTTCATTTATATCTACTACTACTATTGACTCTTTATCTTCACCTTTGGAATTTATAAACTTCATAAAAGCTCTTGCACAAAGAACCTGAATCATATTTTGTAATTGCCCTATATTTCCACTAAATTTTTTTAGTGCAAGTATTTCAATTACATTTTTATCTACAAATATTTTTGCATTTATTCTATTACACTCTTGTTGAAAGATATTGTATATAAGGTCTATTTTCTCTTTTAGTAGTCTCTCATGTAATGGTGGTAAAGTTATTAGCATTGGTATTCTTCTTCTAAATGTCAATAATAAATTAGTTTCTACATTTTCAGTAGTAGCTCCAATCAACATAATACTTACTTTCCTTTCAGCATTAGTTTCACCTAATCTTCTAAACTTTCCTCTGTCTAATATAGAAAATAGTATTTCTTGACCTTTTGGAGGCAATCTGTGTATTTCATCTAAAAATAAAACTCCTTCATCAGCTTCCTCTACAAGACCTGGTGTATCATATTCAGCACCTGTAAATGCACCTTTTTTATATCCAAATAACAAAGATAACAATAATTGTGGATTGTCACTATAATCAGCACAATTAAATACAACAAAATTTGAACTTTCTTTTATTACTTTTTTCTTCTTTGCAAACTCATACATATGCTTAGAAAATAAACTTTTACCAACTCCACTTTCTCCTACAATCAACGTGGGCAATCCTTTTGGAGGGTATAATATAGCTGACTTAGCCTGTTCCACTGCATTTTTAAGACTTCCCTTATTTCCTATTAGAGTTTCAAATGAATCTTCTGATTCTTCTTTAGGTATCTCTACTACATTCATTTCCAAACTTTCATTAGGCAAAAGTTCCTCTACAACTCTTCTTGATATATTAAAACCTTCTGCCATCAATTCTCTTGTGATTTCTGATATAGAAATATTTTTATTCTTTTGTAATATAGATGAAATTGCTGACTTTAGATAAGGATATCTTCTTTGCCTTGAATTACTTATATTAAGCTCTTTTCTTAAATTAGTTATATTCTCTCTAGTTGTACTTAAAAACTTTGCTATCTGAACATCTGTTAATGGTTCCTTTTTATTTTCTGTATTTATGATGTTTACAAGTTTATCTCTCAACTCCATGCTTAATAACTCCTTTCTTGATAAATTATATAAGCAACTATCATGCCATACTTAATTTAATATTTTTTGCTATTCAAACCCTGTAGGTAACTGGGTGTTATTGGTACTTATACAATTTGATAATCATTTACATTTTGTATATTTAGTAATTTACTAAATGTATTTACTATTTATAAATTTAAATAATTTAATCCTTTATTTGAATTATAATATAATAATATTTATAAATTTATAATTGAAAAACTTGTTTAATTAGATATAATAATACATATCTACTCAACAATAAAAATTATTATAAATTATGCTTTTAACACTTTCTGTTTTAAAATTTTACTTTTATATAATAGTATAAATACTTATACCATATGGTTTTGGATATACAAATGACTTTTACATGCTTTTATATGGCATATTATACTATTTTAACTTAAAAATTAATTTACGAGTATTAAATTTACATACAGAGAGGAAAACGATATGAATACATTTAAAGCTGAAATCTTATTAAAACATTCTGCAAAAGATATATTTAATATATTTACAAAATCTGCAAGATTAAATTTTCCTAATTTTAATGAAAAAAAAGCAGTGGGGACATTTGTACAACAGAAAAATAACAAAAGATTTAAGGTTGAAATAACTAATTTTGAAAAAAATAAAATATATGAGATAAAAACAAGCAATAACAGAGAAAGTATTATCACTAGGTATGAACTTATACATATTGATTTAAAAAATACAAAACTTATTTTCACTGAAAGTGAAAGTGAGAGAAATGTATTTGGAAAAATTAATTCAGTCCTTGTACGAATATTATTTGGAAAAAGACATCCAGAAGAATTTAATAAATTTATAAAGAACTTGGAAATAGAGTTAGAAAATAAGAATAATTAAAAATATGGCTTCATTGTTTTAGATAAAGATAGCAATTAAACTAATAATGAGAGGTGAAAATTTATGCCAATTAATTCTTTTGAAAATTATCCTATGAGCTGGAAACCAAAGCGACCTTCAAAAGGACAAATATTATATAAAGCTCTTGCAGAACAGTTAGAACAAGACATCAATAATGGATTGTTGTTGCCAGGTACTAAATTACCACCACAACGTGAATTGGCAGATTTTTTAGATGTTAATGTCAGTACCATCTCTAGAGCTTTTAAAATTTGTGAAAAAAAAGGATTGGTAAGTGGAGTTACTGGCAGTGGGACTTTTGTATCTTATGATACACGCTCAAATTTATTCTTAATGTCGAGTGATAATAAAATTACATTTATTGAAATGGGTACAATGAATCCAGATTTCACATTAGAAGAAATGAATACCTTGTTTAAGCATATAATTAAAGAAATCGATTTTAAAACTATATTTCAGTATGGCCAAAGAGATGGTGCCAAGTGGCAAAAAGAAGCTATTGTTAAATTAATTTATAGAGCTGGACTTGAAACTACAGCAGATAGTCTACTTCCTGCAAGTGGTGGACAAAATGCAATTGTAGCCATTTTAGCAGGTTTATTTCAACATGGAGATAAAATAGGTGTAGACCCATTAACTTACCCTGGAATAAAGACTGCAGCTAAAATGCTTGGAATACAACTAGTTCCAATTAAACAAGAAAATATGGAAATTAGTGAAGAAGGTCTATTATATGCTTGTAAAAATGAAAATATTAAAGGTCTATACATAATACCAGATTATCAAAATCCAACTACACATATAATGTCACAAAATGGGCGAAAGATGATTGCAAATATTGCATCTAAATACAATCTAATTGTTATTGAAGATGCTATTCATAGCTTACTTAATGAAGAACATTTAAATCCAGTGGCTTCTTATATACCAAATCAGACAATCTATATTACTAGTTTATCAAAAATTATTGCACCTAGCTTACGTTTGGCCTATATCTCTACACCTAAACAGTATAGAGAAGCATTATCAAGTGCTTTATACAATATTAATTTATCTCAATCCTATTTTTTAACAGAAATTGCTTATCGTATGATTAGTTCAGGAGAAGCTGATAAATTAATCAATGCTCGTCGCAAATCTGCAAGGAGAAGAAACAAGATTATTAATCAGTATTTATCTGAATACAATCTTTTAGGAAGTGACGAATGTATCTTTAGGTGGTTGATTCTGCCTGATGATATAATGGCAGAAGAATTTGAAATGGAAGCACTTAAAAAAGGTGTACAGGTTTATGCATCTGAGCGTTTTGCTGTTGGAAAGGAAAAACCTATTTCTGCAATAAGAATAGCCGTATGTGCTACAGAAAGTACAGAAGAACTTAAATCAGGTCTTACTGTACTGAAAAGATTATTGGATGAGAAAAGATAATTGTATTGCACACAATTTTTTAATTGTGTGTATTTTTTTTTGTTGTTACAATAAAATTACAACAGATAGTAATTAATTTATAGAGATTAATATAGATTATTACCAGTATATTGATTTTGATAGTATTTTTAAACTATCTTGATTTTATATGGTAGTTTACATATTAATCCAAATTCATTTTTAAGTATGATTGCAATTATACCACTAATCTATTTTACTGTTTTACTAATCTTTAATACATTAAAACAAAAGGAGTGATTTTATTATGGGAAAATCTCAAGAACTAAGAGAAAGTTTTATTGCTTCAATCCCAATATTTCTAGGTTATATACCTATAGGTATAGTAGGAGGAATACTATTACAAAAATCTGGTCTTTCACCTTTTCAAATAGCACTAATGGTAACACTAGTATTTGGAGGAAGTTCTCAATTTATTGCAGCTTCAATGATTTCTACTGGGGCAAGTATAACATCTATTGTTTTGACTACATTCATTGTTAATTTAAGACATTTTCTAATGAGCTCTAATTTAAATATGTGTATAAAAAATAAAAGTCCAAAATTTATATTACCATTTTGTCATACTATAACAGATGAAACTTTTGCAGTTAATTACGAAAAATTTACTACTGGAAATTGGTCTGATAAAAATGCACTTTATCTAAACTTCTTCTGTCTAATTTCATCAGTTTTGGCTAATTTTATTGGAGCATTTTTAGGAGAAAGTATATCTATAGATAGTTCTATTTCTGGTTTTATATTGACCTCTATGTTTATAGCTCTAATAGTTTCCCAGATAAAAAATAAAATTTATATTGTGGTATTTATATCATCAATTATTATTTCAGTTGTATTATATGCATTATTTAAAAATAATTTGGTGATAATAGTTACTTCAATTTTAGCATCTTTGATTGGTTTCTTCATAGAGGAATCTTACTATAAAAAGGAGGAGTCTTATGAATAATAATTATTACATACTTTGTATTATAATTGGAATGTATATTGTCACATATCTTCCAAGAGTTCTTCCTATGTTGATTTTCTCAAAAAAAGAAATGCCTGAACCTTTGAAAAAAATTATGAAATTTATACCTGTAGCAATACTTACTTCTTTAACTGCTAAAGATGTATTCTTTAATGATGATAATTTATATTTATCTATGACTAATCCTAAAATTATATCTTTTCTAGTTGTACTTCTTGTAGCTTATAGGTTTAAATCTATTGGAATTTCTATTGTTACAGGTGTGATATCTATATATTTATTTGGAATTATCCTATAATCTTTAGATAATAGTTTCTAAATTATATGTACAATTTTAATTTATTATCATCTTGATTTTAAATAAAAAACAGAGTAGTTTTAAACCACTCTGTTTTTTACATTTCAATCGTTACTAGCAAGATTTTAATTTATTATGATAAAATTTATTATTCTTTATAAAAGTATGTGTGTATTTAAATATTATCTCAATCTACACTTGTTACTTCTTCTTCATATTTTTGAAGCTCTAAATTTGCTTTAAATAAATCTCCATCTATTTCTATATAGAACTTTCCACCTTGTAAGTTTACTAAATCTCTTGCAATAGCAAGTCCTAATCCACTACCTTCAGTATTTCTTGATTCGTCTGCCCTTTTAAATCTTTCCATAATCTCACTTGGGTCAAAGTTTAATTCATAAGAAGATATATTTTTCATAGTTACTTTTAGATTTTTATCACAATCGTATACATCAATATATACTCTAGTTCCCTCTAAAGAATATTTAGCTATATTAGACAAAAGATTTTCAAATACTCTATACATTCTTCTTCCATCTGCCCATATATATACCTTATTATTTGGGACATTTAATTTTATATCTAAATTACTTTTAGACAACTTCTCTTCAAGTTCACCTATACTTTGTCTTAATAGTTGCACTAAATCAATTTTACTAATCTGTAATTCTATATTACCACTACTTACTTTACTAGCTTCAAATAAATCTTCTATTAATAATTTTAATCTTTTTGACTTTGATTCAAGCACATTTATATAGTCATTTATATAGTCTGGTTGTATAGATTCTTCTTTTTTAATCAAGTCTACATAATTTATTATAGAAGTAAGTGGAGTTTTCAAATCATGAGATACATTTGTTATAAGGTCAGACTTCATTCTTTCACTCTTTACTTGCTCTTCTATTGCTTTATCAAGACCTTCTCCAATATTATTTATATTTTCGGCTAAAGATGTAAAATTATCATTTCCTGCAATTTTTATCTTATAATCTAACTCTCCCTGTTTTATCTTTTCTGTACCTTCTATTACATAGCTAAGATAGGAAAGTCTTTTAGTTATATATATTGCAAATCCTAAAAATATCCATATAGAAACCAATAATCCAAAGCTTGTACTTTGAGTGCTAATCGCCATGATTAAAACTAAAGATGCTATCACTATCATAATAACTTTTCTTGCTAAAGATACTTTTTTTATAGCGTTAATGACCTCCTTTACAGTCTTTATTAGCCATAAAATCACTCTTACTATAATACTTGACTTAAATATACATATTTTATTTTCTAAATAACTCAATTGAACATGTATAAAAAATATATTATTTGATACTACCAATAAGGATACAGAAACTAACATCATAACATAAATATCATAAGATACATCAAAAATATACATAGTCAAAAACACGGTTGAAATAGATACCAATATTACATTAAATTCCATAGGTATCTTATTGTATATTAGTAAAAGTATGTTATTTCTTTTTAAAGCTTCACATTTTATTCTACTATATAAAATTATAGATAATAAACATATAATTGCTAAACTTAAACTAGCTACAAAAAATAATCTTACTTTTTCTGTAGCTTGTTTAAATACTTGAAAGTTAGTATATACTATTCCATCATCTACAGTGGGTTCTTTGGGAAAAGATGCATAGACCTCAAAAGCGTCCTCTTCTCCATTTAGTTCCATACTAACATTATTTAATTCAAATTTTTCTCCATTTATTTTTTTAGTATATGAGCTTCTTTCTCCATCATTTACTATCTCTATGTCACAATAGCCTTTAATATTTTGCTTAAAACCCTCTAACGAACTATATTCTGTATTTGTATAAAATTCGCCTGAATTTATCTTTACAATATACATTTTTATATTTTTTAGAGAACTTAAATATTCAGAAGAAGTTTCTACCTTCTTCATGATTTTATTATAATCAGAAATGCTACTACTTGAATCTAGACTCTTACCTCTTGTGTAAAAATCTTCATAATTTATTTTTTCTTCACTACTTAACCCAATACCCATAGATAGCTTAAAATTGTATAATAAATTCAACATTGTCTCATCATCAAACAAATTACTGTCATAAAAATCATCAGATATATTAAAAATTCCATTCTTTGTAGAAGTTTTTTGTATATTGTATTTAGGTTCAGCAAGTCCTATTGTTACCAACAATATAGTTAATGGAAATGAGATAGATATTATGATTAATGAGACTAACTTCAATGCTCTATATTTTTCCAACTTGTCCACCTCATCTACATTGTCAGTATTTTATATAATATAAAATTTAATACAAGCATAATTCCCATAGAATAAATTAAGCTACTAGAGAAAAAGTTAAAACATATAAGAATTCCTAACATTTGTGTAAATGTAAAAATGACCAAAATCAAAACGCAATTAAATATTAAACTTTTTTCTTTTATAAGTTTTCCACTAAAATTTTTCAATCTTATAACCAACTCCCCACACCACCTTTAAAAATCTTGGTTCTTTTGGATTTATTTCAATCTTTTCTCTTATTCGCCTAATATGTACTGCTACTGTATTTTCTGAATTAAAACTTTCTTCATTCCATACTTTTTCGTATATCTCATCTATTGAGAAAACTCGTCCTTTATTTTCTAAAAGAAGTTTAATGATTTTGTACTCAATTGGAGTCATTTTTATATTTTCACCATCAATTTTCACTTCTTTTGTTAGTGTATTTAACTCCAAAGCTCCACTTTTTAAAACTTCTTGACTTGCATCTTCATAATTGCCTAAAGTTACATAACGTCTTAAGTTTGATTTAACTCTAGCTATAAGCTCTAATAAGTTAAATGGCTTTGTTATATAATCGTCAGCTCCAATATTTAATCCCATTATTTTATCTGTATCTTCACTTTTTGCTGAAATTAAAATTATTGGTATGTTTCTTTCTTCTCGTATTTTCACAGTTGCCTTGATTCCATCCAATTTAGGCATCATTATATCCATTAATATTAGATGAATGTCATTCTCTGTTATTACTTCCAAAGCTTTCATTCCATCATATGCTTTATATATTTTAAATCCTTCTGATTTAAGATATATTTCTATTGAATCAACGATTTCTTTATCATCATCTACTACTAATATGTTGTACATGTTTTCACTTCCTCTATTGTATAATAATACTCATCTCTATTATACAATATCTTTCACTCCCTTTCTCAACAATGACTAAATTGTTATATTAATTTGGCTTACATTTTTGTAACTTTACCTTATAAATATATAATAGAATATAAATCTTAAGAAAATATTATCCTAAATCTTAAATATTTCTTAAGATTTAAGATAAATTGAGGTTTATTTGAATTAATTGATTTTAATTATGTTGTTTTCAGATTACTTTTATTTAAGTATTTTGATTGGATTCAGCTGAATTAATGTATATTAATTCTTATTGAGCAGTTTTTATTTTTAAGGTGGAAGAATGGTGGAAGAATCATATTTTACTAGTTTTCTTCCACCATTCTTCCACCCAAATAGGCTTAGAAGCATTTATTTAACTGCAATAATAGCTACTTATTTAAATTCTATTTTTATACATACTATCTATTATATACCATACATATTCTGTTAAAATTTATATAAATATAAGACAAACCTATTTCATTTTTTAATATGTTCAGAATATTAAATAAAATAAAGGTATGAAATTATAACTTTTTCTACCTTCATTTTATTTATTATGTATCTATTTGTCATTTTTTTCTTTCAAACACTTAAAATGTTCTTCGAGTTCAATTAATTTATCTTCATCCACTTCATCATCTTTACTATGCGATACTGATATTAAACTTGAAATTGAATTTTTATGTATATTCTTCAAAAATTATTTTGTTTCAAACCTTAGATATTTTTCCTCTTTTACTACTGCATTATAGTGTGTAAGTTTACCTGTTTTCTCTGTACCTAAAAATTCCCTTCGCTCTAATCTTTTTAAAACTGTAAATGTAGTTGATTCATTCCATCTATTTTTTTCTTTCATTACATTAACCAAATCTCTAGAAGTTAATACTTTGTTAGCTTCCCAAATATATCTCATAACTTTTAATTCTGCTTCTGGTAATTTACTAATTTTCATAGTTTACACCCTTTTGCCGATTTATGCATATGCAAATTCTACATCAATAAAACTCCTCAGACAAGAGAATTTAGCCAAATATATACATCTGATTTTCACCATATTACTCTTTTAAGTTTCTGTAATACTCTTCTAATGAATCTAACTTTTCTTTACTTACATTTTTATGCATGGTAGTAAGAGAGCGCATTATTTTTCTACTCTTGCTAGATTTTAGTACCTTTTTCTTAAAAGCGTAATATTCTTCATTATCTATTATTATTTTATAATGAGATTGAAACTTTATAATATCCCTAGCCAAATAACCTTTGTCAAGTAGCCCCTTTAATAGTGTTTTTATTGTACTTTTATGCCATCCATACATCTGTGTTATATCTTTTACAATTTCTTTTTTAGACATTTTAGAATCTTTTTTCCATAAATATTCCATCACTATTAATTCTGCTCTTAATAATTTTTCTACTAACATTTCTTCTTTCATCTTATGTCGCTCCCTCATTCAGTCTAACTTAAACTAATAATAGGAGCTTTTTAACACAAAAACTACAGGTAAAATTTACCATATATTCTACTGTTTTAGTTTATTTTTATATATAAAAAATATTATTCATACCCATAAATTTATTCAATTTTCAAACATATCTGTTGAATAATAACTAGTTATATTGTATTGTTTTAATTGTAGAATAAAACTAAATTGGTAAAACTAGAGGAATTTAGTGGTATAAATATTTATTAAATAAGACTTGTAAGATGAGTTATAAGTTATATTGGTAAGTTATCAAAAACATATACTCTTTTGGTTTTGTGAAAGTTTTTTAGGTGGGTAATAATATCTATATTTAAAAATAAATTGTATGGATATACACATATATTGACTGCTTATACTGATAGTTCATATGATTATTATAAATTTATAGATACACAGTTATATAGATTTTGTTTTCTAGAGAATTTTTTTTAGCTTTATCTACATTCGTACCAATTTATAGTAATACAAAGGTCTTAAATGTATTTTTAATATTAAGAATAAGTAGAAATGTTAACTAAATAAATATAATTAAGTAGACGTTTCTATTAATCTATGATACAATAGTATTTGTAGTAATACACAATTAAATCAAGTATATCTTGATATAGGTTAATAGGAGTATTTTTAATGAATAATGGAATAGTGAAATGGTTTAATAATGAAAAAGGATTTGGTTTTATATCAATAGAAGGTGGAGATGATGTGTTTGCTCATTTCTCAGCTATACAAACTTCAGGATTTAAATCATTAGAAGAAGGTCAACAAGTAAGCTTTGATATAGTTAAAGGTGCTAGAGGTCCTCAAGCAGAAAATATAACTATATTATAATATATAGATTTTTCGGGAAAGACTCTTTTAGGGTCTTTTTTTATTGCTAGTATATGTAAGATAATTGTTGATGAAAAAAACAAGGTTGTTTGGAGAAATGAAAAAATCATTCCCTGACATGAGAATGCTTAGTTACAGATATAGAAGTGTACTGCAAATACACTTCTATTTTTTTATTATATCATATGTTCTAGGTTGTTAAAAAGACCTATTTAAATCGTTTCTAAGGTATGTTGAGTAATATTCTTGATAGTTTTTTCTTTAATGTGTTCCAAAAAAATAAGCACTCTTTTTATAGGAGTGCTTTGGTGTATGTCAATTTATATATCTAATACAATTTAACATGTCTTATGTTTTAGTATGATAATTTTAGTTCGTTTTATTGTTACAATATATATTATAAGTTTATATATAATTATAATATATAAGCTTATATTACATGAAATTTATCTCATATACTTAATTTATATTCAGTTTTATTGTATGCATTCTTAAGTTTTACTATATGTTTTATTAATATTTAATATAGTTAATTCTTAAGAATTACATTCTACAACAATAATATATATCTTTGATATATAACTAATTTAAAATGGATGTATTTTATGAAACTAAGAAACCCAAGGATTAAGAAATTGTTATCAGTAGCATTATTTGTAGGTATACCTATTGGACAAACAGCCAATGCAATGGGGCTTTCAAATGACATCCCAAATTATATGGAAAATAATCCAGCGTCAATAGAAGACTTGAAAATCAACGACTCTCAATTACCTAAACCAGGTACAGTTACATACATAGATATGAATAAACTAATTAAAAACCTTAAGGAAAACGATGTTAACACTACTCTTATTGAAAATGAATTATATTATAGAAAAGCTAGGACAAATAAAATAGTTTGGACTAAGACAGGCTTTGATTTATATCTTTCTAAAGGAGTTGCAGGTCTTTTGGCTGGTGCCATTCCTGGTGTAGGTTAGTATCTTGCTGCTGCTATAGTTGGAGCAATTACAATGCATCTTGGGTCAAATATAACATCTGGGAAAATCTTTAAATTTAAAAAAATACGTTATAATAAAGGCGGGGCTTATGTAACTAAATACTACTTACAATCTGTAAGAAATCAATAGGATATAAAATGATTATTATAAAATATTTACTTTTTGCATTACTCTCAGTATTAATTTTATTTTTTGCTAATAAAGTATTTCAACTAAGCAAATTGCACAAGTTCATTATATTGTTTGTTTCATTTTTTATACTGACTTTTGTATCATCATTTATTAGTAGGTAAAAATGTGGTAGGTTAACCCTACCACATTTTTCTCTATTTAATCTTGTATAATGTTATTCATTTTGTTAATATTTGTAATTTTTTAGACATTCTTTACGTTCATACTACTGATATAATTTGATTAAGAAAAATAAATCTAAATCTAAATGGAGGTATCTATACTATGAACTCTTGGAACATTATATTTTTAAGTTATGGAGTAACATTTACAATAGTGGTTACTGTAGGATATTTAATCAAGGGTAAAACTAATTATTGTAAGAAAAAGTATTTAAATAAATTAGAATTAAAATATGGTAATATAGATAGAGAAAAAGCTACTAAACTAGAAATACTTTTTCAATATTTAATAGGCTTGGAATACATAATAATGGGGTTATTAATAAGAAGACTTGATACTGCGATAATATCAGTAATATTAGTATCTATTATAACAATAATATCCTATTATATAATTAGGAAAAGATATATAGTTATATAAAATATAATAGGATTAATAGTAAAAGAAGGTAACAACTAACTCTAGTTGCTACCTTCTAATCTATCTATTAAATAAAAATTTCTAATTTGGCTTTTAAACATTCTTTCATGTAATTATTTCATACAAGCAATCCCTAGACAATCTAAATATCTTTTGCTATACTCTGAACTAAATTTATATACTGAGTATGAACCCTGAAGGGCAAATATTTGTTCACCAGATTCTGGTTCCAGAGTAAAGTTTCCATATTTCTTAAAGGCTTTTTCTTCTCCTGCTGTTATAGTTTTTCCTTTTTTAGTTAAAAAAGTTATTTTACCTATTGTTCTAGCTGGTATAGATAAACCAGTAAACCATCCTATAGAACCACTTATTTTAATTATATAATCATCCACATCTAAATCCATAGATACTATGCTACCCCCAAAAGGTTCTCCATGTAGTTGAGTTTTATATTTTCCATCATATACAAACTGTATAGCATCAACTATAAAAGCTCCTCTAAGTATAATTTTTGTTACTCTATTTCTATTTTTAGCAAATTGGCTATCATCAAAAGTCTTGAATTCACAATATTCACTACACATTTCATCTAATTTCAATCTATTTTCTTCTAAGAAATTATTTACATAATCTATATGTTTCTTGGCTACTAGATTAAAATAATAATAGTTTGTTTTTTGCTTATTAGAAGATTTTTCAAATTCATTTTTCCATTTGTTTTTATCAAAGTTATCTAAAGAACTATATCCTAAAGCTTTTATTGCTTTTCTCCATGCATCTGACTGGTCATCTTTTCTAGTTGTTATTACTTTTATAACTTCTATTTTCTGATTTTCTGTTAAACTCTCATATTGATTTAGGCTAAAATCAGTACCATTCTTAATACACTTTAGTGCATATACCATTTGACAAAATGCTTTAAAGAAATTGTCTTGATTATTTTTTTGTATCTTCACTTTATCATCAGTACAACTCCAATTTGGAACATATCTGTAATTAAGATATCCATAGTCTGGTATATGACCCATTCTTCCATGTCCAAGATATGCAATTCCTTCATATCCACCAACCTCAGGAGTACCAGAAACATTAATAGCATGCCAGCTACCGTTACGATATTCTTCTGCTTTAGTCCATTTAGTTTCTTCTATGTATTTACTTTCTTCTGCTATAAATTCTTTAACATCATTAATATACCATTCAGGTCTTCCAATAAAATACATGTGTGCCCATGTATCTGCAAGTACATGCATTCTCATTCCAATAAATTGTAATTTATATTCCTCAGTACTATGAAAATAGATAAGGTCATTTATAATAGAAGAAACAGTTTCACTATTTGGTAAACACATTAATCTAAATCTTCTCTCATCTCCATCTTTAAATTTCCAGTTTGTTGTAAGTCCTGTGCTTTCTTTAACTCCATTATACTCATATTGGTTGTTCAAATTTCCAGGTAAAAAATGAAATGGTATCCATACTTTTCTTATTTCATTTAAACTATCAAGATTCCATTTATAGCCCCATGAAGTAAAATCTGCATAATATTTTTCAAATTCTAAAGTTGTCTGTACTGTAGGTAGTGTAAAATTTACATCTTCAAGAATCATACTCTTAGTTGATTCATCCACATATTGAGCAGCATAAGCTATTGTATTTGCATCAGAATCATTATAACCAGCTATTTTAGCTGCAAGATATGTACCATAATAGTGAAAATCTAAATTCATAAAATCACCTCTTAATTTTATTTTAATAAATAATTATATGTGTACTTATATATAATTATTTATTAAAATAATAAATTAAATATTCAAAATATTCAACACTTACTGTCTAACTAGCCATCAAAAACGCATAAATAGTCAAAAAACATATTTTTTCTAAATTTAATAAATATATTTATAATAAAAAATAGATAAGAAAAACTTTGATATAAATTTGCATCTATATTTTTAAGCACTAAAGTATTTATAATACTTGTTTTCACATTCTTAAATCCTTCTCCAATTTCTACTAATTTGGATGATATATATTGTAGAGTTGCATCTGTAACTACTATTTTAAGTGTGTGTATCGCATTGTCTGTAAGTTCATAGTTTATTGTTTTTTCTGCTGTTTTTCTATGCTATCTACACTAGTTTTTACCTCATTAATTGCACTAACTATATTTGTTTTATCTGTTGTTTCAAGTAGTGTTGTATCTCCTATTTTATTATTAATCTCTGTCTTAACAGTTTCTATGTTGCTTGTTAATTCTGTTTTAGTTGTATCTATTTTGCTATCTACAGTTTGTATATCTTTTAATGTTGTTAAAATGACAGTTAGGTCTACTTTTAGATTAAAAGTGTAATATTTTTCATTATCTATTATTATTTTATAATGAGATTAAAACTTTATAATATCCCTAGCTAAGTAACATTTATCAACTAATCTTCTTAGTAGTATTTTTATTGTCCTTTTATGCCATCTATATATCTGCTTTATATCTTTTATAATTTCTTTTTTAGACATTTTAGAATCTTTTTTCCATAAATACTTACACTATTATCAGTTCTGCTCTTAATAATTTTTCTATTATTATTTCTTCTTCCATCTTATGTCGCTCCCTCATTCAGTATAACTTAAACTAATAATAGGAGCTTTTTAACACAAAAACTATAGGTAGACTTTACCATATGACCCACTTATTTAATTTGTTTTTATATATTAAAATTATTATTCATATCTATAAATTTATCAATTTTTCAAACATATATGTTAAATAATAACTAGTTCTATTGCACTCTTCTAACTGTAGAATGAAATTAAATCGCTAAAATTAGAGCACTCTAGTGACATAAATATGTATGAACTAAGACTTGTAAAATAAATTATCATTTATATCATCAACTTATCAAAAACATATACTATTTTTGTTTTTATGAAACTTTTTTACTTGGGTAATAATATGTATGTTTTTAAAAAAAGTATCTTTCTAAAATAAAATCACAAGTAGAATAGATTTCATATAAAAAGGTTATTTTAATACTAAAATAATAAAAGGAGTTATTTATTATGTCAGCTATAATTAAAGATAGATTTAAGGATAAAGTTATGATTGTAACAGGAGCATCAGGAGGAATAGGTAAGGCAATAGCATTAAGAGCTGCCAAAGAAGGAGCAAAATTAGTATTAGCAGATAAAAAAGAAGAAATGGGTAAAAAAACTTTGATGGAAATAAAAGAGATAACTCCAAATGTAGAATTCTTAATACTAGACTTGAAAACTTCTCAGAATTGTAAAAAAGTTATCGACACAGCAATTAATAAATTTGGAAGATTAGATATACTAATAAATAATGCTGGAATCACTGGAACACCTGCTCCTGTTCATGAAATGTCAGAAGAAATGTTTAGACATGTCTTTGATTGTAATGTTATGTCAGCATTTCATTGTTCACACTTTAGCATAAATGAAATGATAAAATTAGGCAACGGAGGAGTAGTAATAAATGTATCTTCAGTTGCTGGCTTAACTGGATTCCCTGGGCATAGTGCATATGTTACTTCAAAACATGCTTTAAATGGATTAACAAAAAATATGGCCTTAGATTATGCAAAAAATGGCATAAGAGTAAATGCAATTAATCCAGGTACTACAGATACTCCTATGTACCATGAAGCATTAGAATTCTTAAACAACAAAAGGAAAGAAACAGGAAATAAAAATACTGAGAATGGAATCGTATCAGGAAAAACAGTATCTCCACAGAATAGAGTAGCTTCTGCAGAAGAAGTTGGAGATGTTACTTTATTTTTAGCATCAGATGAAGCAAGCAATGTAACTGGTATATTTATGCCTGTTGATGGAGGTTTTACAGCATTTTAAATATTTTCAAACAATGCTATTAATGATTTACATTTTAATAAATTATCATAAAAGCACTCCTAAAATTATTGGAGTGCTTTTAGTATGATAATTTTCGTTCGTTTTATTGTTACAACTTTTACTATAGTTTCATGTATCCTGTTAATATTTGCGATATTTTATATACTCTTTATACTTATTATTGCTATACTTTAATTAAGAAGATTAAATATAATATGAATTGGTGATTATCTATGAAAAAAAATCTAAATACTTTCTTATGGTACATATTAGGTATATTTCTTTCAGGCTTTATACTATCATTACTATTTGATAAATGGCTATACTTAGTTTCTTATATACCTACACTTTAAAAGGTAGCAACTGAAGATAGTTGCTACCTTTTAATCATTAATGCTTAAATTTTGATACACTAAAATTTTTAACTTGAGTTTTGAATAACTGTTCAATCTCATCAACTATACTCTGTATCTTATTTTCATATTCTAAATCATAATATATATTTATCTCACCTATACTATTTATACTTATAGAATATTCTTTTCTTTCTATTATACATATATTTCCACAATCTGATAAATCATTCTTGTATATTGATTTTAATTGCTTTTTTATCTTAAGAAAGTCTATCGCTGGATAAATATTATTTGGATAAAAGCATTTATCATGTATTAACATCTTATCCACCCCTTATCACTCTATTTATTAAATTTTATACCTTAATCATAATCATATTAAACATATTTTTCCATATTTTCATAATTATTTTATATAAAGTATCAACTATATCTATTAATAAAATCTATGTTTGGGTAGAACCTCTTATCATCCCATTTGTAAAACTTTATATATTATTAAAATAATATCCAACTTCTCTTATTGTTATAATCTTCTGAGGATTTTTATAATCTTTCTCTATTTTCTTTCTTAAACCATTCACTGCAACTACAACACTATAATTATCCTCTAAATACTCATTCATCCATACATGTTCATATATTTCTTTAATTGTTAGAGTCTTTTCCGCATTATCCATAAAGTAATTTAATAACCTATTTTCTGTTGGAGTTAATTTTATCATTTTATTTTCTAGTTTTATGACTCCACTGGCTCTATTATATTCTTCTAATTTTATGTTATTTTCCTTATTATTTGTATATGAATTCAATCTTCTTAAAATAGCTTTAACTTTCGCATATAATATTTCTAAATTTAAAGGCTTTATTAAATAGTCATCTCCACCAGAATTTAAAGCATTTAAAATACTTTGTTCTTCATTTATGTAAGTTATATGAATAATTGGGCAAGTAGTTATATTTCTAATTTTTTTACAAAAATCCCAACCATCACCATCAGTTAAAATTATTTCTAGAAATATCAAATCAAATTTATTACTAAATATTTTTCCAATAGCTTCTTTACAATTATATGCTAAATAGACATTTATGCCTTTTTCTTCTAGAAACTGTTTTAATTCTTGGCAATTATTCTTATCTCCATCAATTATCAATACATTAGTTTGCATTATAGTCACTCCTAAATATCATTATTTTTTCTATAAATAACTAAGTAAATATCTTTAGTATATTTTCCAATAGTATTTCTTTACCATTATCAGAAACTTTAACAACTATGAATCCATAGTCTTTATTCTTTTCATATATTTTCTGCATACTTTAAATTTCACACAAGATATGTATGTACCTAGTAAATTATTTTCACATATATATTTGATAAAATTATTTAAAATCACTTACTAACTAAAACCAAGATTTTTATATTTTGATATAAATTGTTTTAGACTATGTATTTTATTTTGTATTTCATTTGATTTTTAGTTTACTGTATAAAGATAAATATCTAAAATTACACAATCTAACTCTATATTTTTACTATCATAATTACATATTTAACAATTTTATATGAATATACATTAGACTACTCGACTAAAAAGTATTTTAATTAAAGTCTAAAGTTTTAATTATTGCAGTACATACCAATTTACTTTTTATAATATTATTATAAATTAGGATTTAAATCTTAAATATTTTTAAATAATACTTGAATATTAGCTTTAATATTAAAAATCATTATTAAATAATAATAAAAATCTCCTATTTTAGGGAAAGGGAGATTAAGATAGTTTTTGTATTATAACTCTATTGTTTTTAAAAACTACTCTATCAGCCTGTCTAAGTATTGATTTATATGATTTATATAGTTATAATATAAGATATGTTGTATAATTTTGGTAAATATATTATTATAAAATTTTTATATTCTGTGTCTTGATATTTATAAAAGTATTATTTTATTATTATAATTATATTATATTTCGAAAAAAGTTTCCCTTTCCCTAAAAATGGCTACTTAAAAAAATTAACATTCTTTGTCTAAATACTTTTATAACTTTTATTTTATAAACTTTTTAGCCTTATTCATTGTTGTTCATATATTCTCACCTATATATTTGAGTGAATTTTTCTCCTCTAGTCTTATTTAATTCTTTAATTTCATTACAAGTTATTCCACCGATTACATACAGACTTCCTGTTAGTTAATAATCTTTTTTATCTATTACTAAATAACTTTATTCTGTCATCTTATAATACAACTCTTATATATCATTCATAAAACCTCATAGTTTTTAAAATAAAAAAATCAAATTAAAAGTAACTTAATTCTTTAATATGTTAATAAATTGTTTAAATATCTCTTAATATTTATACTGAAATCGAATTTATTTAAATTAATAGTAAAAGTTTTTTAATGCAAAAATTACAAGTAAGTTTCAACATATGTTTTGCATCTTAAATCTATTTTTTTAATGTAAAATAACATTCATATCTATAAATTAATCCAATTTTCAAATAAATATATTGAATAATAAACAACTCTGTTGTATTATTTAATTGTAGAATAAAACTAAATCGGCAAAACTAGAGAAATTTAGTGACGCAAAGCTATAGGGACTAAGGCTTATAGAACCCTTGTAAGTTATGTCAGCCAGTTGCCAAAAAGATATTTTCTTTTTGTTTTTTATGAAAGTTTTTTAGGGGGATGTAAAATGTTTATGGAAAAAATAGATATGTGTACACATATATTAACTGCTTATATTGGCAGTTCATATGATTACTGTAATTTTATAGATACACAGCTAGATGATTTTATACTAGAGTATGGAGAAAATGTAGTAGAATCTTGTCTACATCAAGTGATGGTATTGGTAAGTAGGTATAATTAGATAGATTTTGTTTTCTAGAGAACCCTTTTTAGTTTTTTCTACATTTAATAAACTAGAGAAATAATTACATCTAAAAAATAAATATTGAGAACCTTTTAATATAAAATATTAACTATAAATCATAATTAGGTAGACATCTCTATTAAATTATGATACAATAGTATTTGTGTTGATACACAATTAAATCAAGTATATCTTGATATAGGTTAATAGGAGTATTTTTAATGAATAATGGAATAGTGAAATGGTTTAACAACGAAAAAGGATTTGGATTTATATCAGTAGAAAATGGAGATGATGTATTTGCTCATTTCTCAGCTATACAAACTTCAGGATTTAAATCATTAGAAGAAGGTCAAAAAGTAAGCTTTGATATAGTTAAAGGCGCTAGAGGTCCTCAAGCAGAAAATATAACTATATTATAATATATAGATTTTTCGGGAAAGACTCTTTTAAGGGTCTTTTTTTATTTGATTATTTGAATATAATTTTTCATCCTAATATTATCACTTTTATCTTTTTAATTCCCATTTGTCATTTAAATTTCATACAAAAAATGAAATGCTATTAATTTCAGGTTATTCTTATTTCAATAACACTTTTTATTTGTTAACATTTCTATTATATCTATCATTATTTTTCACCATTCTTTAATTGCTCATAAACTGTATTTATATACATCGATATCTCACAATAAATTATACCTTACAATACTATATCAAAATTAATTAATCGTCGATTTTTATTTAGAAAATAATTTTTTCATTTTTATAAATTTTTCAATTTTCAAATAAATCTATTGAATAATACTCTATTCTGTTGTATTATATAATTGTAGAGTAAAACTAAATCGGCAAAACTAGAGAAATTTAGTGACGCAAAGCTATAGGGACTAAGGCTTATAAAATTTTTATAAGTTATGTTAGCCAGTTGCCAAAAAGATGTTTTCTTTTTGTTTTTATGAAAGTTTTTTAGGGGGATATGATAGTATATTTACAAATAATATAGATAGATACACTCATATATTATCTACCTATATTGGTAGTGCATATGATTATTACGATTTTATAGATACACAATTAAATGATTTTATACTATAGAGCGGATAAAAATAGTTGAAAATTATTTACATCAAGTTATGCTATTAGTAAACATAATTAGATAGATTTTATTTTCTAGAAAACCCTTTTTAGTTTTTTCTACTTTTTAAAAATACTTAATGAAAATTAATTGATATATATTCTTATTATTCAGATTTTCATTTTTTAACAAAATATAACAAATCTAAAATAATTTAGATTACTAATTTATTTATTAGAATCGTCTGGATTTAACTTAAGTCGATTTCTTAAGATATGTAAAAATGAATTTTTCTTATCTAATGTGATATTTTTTTATATCTATTTATTTAAAATACTGCAAATTAAATTAATATAATTATCTCCTCATAGTATTCTAAACTCATACTGATTCTATGAGGAGATTAAATTAAAGACTATTATCTGATATCCTATTTGTGTGATAAACCGAGAAAAAGATTTGATTTATCTGCATCTAAAAAAATTATTTTATTTTTTCATATACTTTATAGTATTTTTAACATTTTTATCTTATGTAATTTTTTTTGGACTTCCTATTAGTATATTAAATACTTAAAATTTTTTTATAAAATATTTTTTTCTTCCACTACTCAATGATATAAAAACTAAAAATCATATTAAAAAATACATGCTTTTATTTAAAATATATTTCACTTAATTATTATTAGAATTTCAAATAATTTCTTACTTTGAATTATTCTTTTTCTTGATTTTTAATTTGATTTTTATTTATATACATTTTTTTGTCAACCATATGTAGTATTTCCTCAAGATTATCTTCTTTATTATATTCACTTACTCCACAAGCAAAACTTAGGTCATATTTTTCTAACTCTATCTTAGATTTATTAAGAGCATTTAAGAGTACATCTTCAGTTACTTTAGTTGATATCAACATGAATTCATCTCCACCTGTACGATAAAAAGATGCAATATCTTTAATATTCTTATTAATAACATTAACAAATAAAATTAATACTTTATCGCCCTCATCATGTCCATAATTATCATTTATATATTTGAAATTGTTAATATCTAAAAGAGCAATAACACAATTTAAAGAATTATTAATTTTATCCAGCATATAATTATACATTTGGCGATTATATGCTCCTGTCAAAGAATCTTTTGAAAAGAAATTAATATTTTGTAGTATATAATAAATAATAAGCCCTAATGCTGAGAATCCGTAACTTAGAAAATGATAGTAATAAAAAATTTCTAAAAGTAATCCTGCTATTATTGTAACAGCAATGGATGTAACAATAATACGTTCCATTCTCTTTTCTTGTACATGAGAAGTAACTGGATTGATTATAAATATTAAAATATATAATAATACTGTAAAAGAAGGTATAAAAAATAGACACCCTCTTTCATAATAATTATTTATATCTATAAAAAATATAATTTTAATAAACATACTAAAAAAACAAATAATAAAATTTATCAAAAATGGCAAATAAAATATAATTGTATCCTTTTTTTGTTTAAATATCTTTATAAGTAAAATAGGAATCAATGGACTTATTGCAAAATTTAAAAAAGATGTAATCCTACGAATCATCCATAGTGATGAATTTGTCTGTCTTGATATTATGTAATCAGTAGATGTGGCTATAATAAGTATTAAGTTAATTACTATTGATATTATAAACAATCTACTCTGCTCTTTATTAAATAAATGATTCATTTTAATAAGAAATATCAAAAAAATTAATCCTATAAATGGTATCAAATAGGCATAAATAATGGTACTCAAATTTTGTCCTCCTCCTATATACATTATCAATTAAAATATACTTCTATACTTAAGTTTTTCTATCATTGCCACTTTATAACACCTATTCCATATCATATATTATACACTAGAAAAATGACTTATTATATTATAATATGCAAATATCTTCCATAATTTTTTTTTAAGAAATAAAGATAAATTTTATATCAATTAAATAGAATATTAAAACTCTAATCCCATTTATATAATAAAAATATTATATAAAAATAAATTTATTTTTTAAATTTATTTAATAGACTACAATTATTCCACATAACCTCTTACTTGATATTTTATTAGTTAAATTCATATAAACTAAGCTAACACTAGAAATTTTAAACAATAATTAATAAAGTAACTCTTTACCATTTAGCCACTATATTATATCTATTCTCTCAGATAAATCTTTTTAACATAATAAAACATAACAAAATATTATAAAACGCAACAAAACACAACAAAAACTTAGACATCGTTTTCTTAGTATGATATACTGAAAAAGAATTTACATTAATTTACTAAGGGGGAATATATTGTGTTAAAAAAATTTTCGGTATTGGCTTTAGCTATGATTATTTCGTTAAGTATTACTGCATGTAATTCTAAAGACAAAAAAGTTAATAATGAAGCTAATACTAAAGTGACAACAACTAATGATTCAAAAGAAAAAGAAACTCTTTTTGTCTATTCAGGGGCAGGTTTAAAAAAGCCAATGGATGAAATAGCTCAAAAATTTGAGAAAGAAAACAATGTCAAAATTGAATATAGTTATGCAGGTTCTGCACAACTAATAGCTCAAATTGAAACAAGTCACAAAGGCGATGCATTTATTGTTGGTTCTGAGCCAATCTACTCAAAAGCATTTGAAAAAGAACTTGTAAGTGAACATAAAACGGTGGCACATCATACACCTGCAATAGTTGTACCTAAAGGAAATCCCGCTAATATTCAAAACCTAGAAGACCTAAATAAAGATGGTATTAAACTTATTTTTGGAGATAAAGAGTCTAATGCTATCGGTAAGACTACTCAAAAAATACTTGAAAAAAATAATTTGAAATCAATAAATGATAATGTTGTTTCTACAGCTGCAACTGTAAACGAAATGATTGTACAGTTAACATCAAGTAAAGCAGATGCTACAATAGCTACAAAAGACTCTGTTTTTGGCAATAATGATGTAGAAGTTATAGAGATTGCTCCAGATAAAAACATAGACCAAATCATATCAGCAGGAACTGTGAACTATAGTGATAAAAAGGATTTAGCCAATAAATTTATAAATTATGTAGCGTCTGATGAAGCTAAACAAGTATTTAAAAAATATGGTTTTGAACCAGTTAAGTAGTAGTTTAATTTGAAAAATAAAATCTTTATTATGCTACTTACTGGATTCTTTGCTATAGTCTTTTTATTTATCGTATCTCCACTTTTTATGCTAATCATTAAGGGGCTGAGTTATGTTCCTATATGCTTAAATTCAGTGGAAGTACAATTTGCAATAGTACTTAGCATCAAGACATCTTTAATATCTACCATAGTATGTCTTTTATTAGCTATTCCAGCAGCTTACTTTTTGCATATTACTAAATTACCATTAAAAAAACTACTTATACAAATAATAAATCTTCCTATGTCTCTTCCTCATCTAGTGTCAGGAATTGCTCTTTTACTTTTGTTTGGTAGAATGGGTATTGGAGATTCCCTTTATAAAATTCTTAAACTTGATTTTGTATTTACAAGACAAGGAATAGTTTTGGCTCAGGTATTCGTAAATCTACCACTCACAATTAAAATACTCCTCACTTCATTAAATGATGGTAATGAAAAGATGGTATTTGTTGCACGCACTCTTGGATGTAACCGTTGGGAAGCATTTAAATTTATAATTCTTCCAAATCTAAAAATTGGAATAATATCTGCAACTGTAATGACTTGGTCAAGAGCACTTGGTGAATTTGGTGCAGTGGCTATGATAGCAGGCTCTACACGTATGAAAACTGAAATTATACCCACTTCGATATATTTAAATATGTCTACTGGTGATATAGATATTGCAGTAGGTATAGCTGTAATTTTGATATTTATATCACTTGCATGCTTGATGTTTTTTGAAATATTTTTTAATAGAGAGGTTGATAAAAACTAATATGTTAGAAATTAAAAATTTATCGCTTGATTTGCCTAATTTTAAGTTGAAAAAAAATAGTTTAAAAATTAATAATCATGAATACTTCGTTTTATTAGGTTCTAGTGGTTCAGGTAAAACTCTATTTCTAGAAACATTAGCAGGAAGATACTCATTTGCTAAAGGAGATGTAACATACAAAGAAAATCTAATATCAAGTTTACCTCCAGAAAGTAGAAATATAGGGTTTGTATATCAAAATTTTGAACTATTTCCAAATATGAATGTTGAAGATAATATAAGGTTCCCACTTAAATTGAGAAAAATACATAAAGATGAACAAATGTTTAAAGTTAATCATTTATCCAAATTAATGCAGATAGAAAACATAAAAAAAAGGTATCCTAAAAATCTAAGTGGAGGAGAAAAACAAAGAGTTGCATTTGCACGTGCATTAATAGCTGAACCTGATATATTACTACTAGATGAACCTATGAGCTCATTAGATTATATTACAAAAAAACACATAAGCAAAATACTAAAGGAAGTTTATCTAAAATACAAGCCAACAGTTATTCATGTTACTCATGATATTTCTGAAGCAATGTTCTTTGCTCATAAAATAGGAATAATGAATGATGGAAAAATAAATCATATTTTTGAATTAAATGAACAAGTAAGACAGAAAGGAGAATCTTTTTTCTATGAATATATTTGATACCTTAAAAGATTACTTATTAGAACAAGTTGACAAATATAATTTAGATATGGATATGATAAGTATTGTATCTAAATCTCTATCTGCTAAAGAAGCAATTGGAAATACTAAACGCAAAGATTTTCCAATTATAGTAGGTAAAGAAATAATGCTTGAAGCCGATTTTAAAGGAGCTAAAGGGCAAGCATTTACTTCTACTCCAGCTATATTTGAAGGTTCTTTGAAAGAAATACTCTCATTAGATTTACATGCTAGCTCTCATGATAGAAGTCTTTTTATAGCATCATTAAATGCAGTTATGAGGCACTTAGGTATGACAGATAGAACCATTCACTGTAAAAACAATGAGCCAGAAGTATGTGCAAAGAACTTTCCTAAAGTTATAAAAAGTAAATTTAACAATCCCAAAGTAGCAATTATAGGATATCAACCAGCTATAATCGATAATGTTAAAGATTTTTTTGAAACTAGAGTATTAGATTTAAACCCTGAATTTATAGACACTATTCAGTATAATGTCAAGATTGAAGATGGTATAAGAGATTATGAGGATGTAATATCTTGGGCTGATATAATTATTTGTACAGGAAGCACATTATGTAATAACTCAATTGTAAATTTTATATCATTAAATAAACCAGTTTACTATTATGGAACTACGATAGCTGGTGCATCAAACATTTTAGGTCTCAAAAGACTCTGTTTTTGTAGTAAATAACCAATTATATTAATAAAAAGTGCACAAGTATCAATGTGCACTTTTTATATTTATACCTAAATTTCCTATTATTTTTACTAGTTTTACATATAACTATTTTTTTGATTTTAAACTAATAAAAAAATTTTATTCCATTAATCCACTCTATATTTTTTAAGATTTAAGAAATATTTTTTAGGATTTTGTTTGATAATATAATTAAGACAGCTTTTCAGGAGATGATTAAATGACACTCAAGAATAAAAAATTTACTATAAATAAGTATGGAATTTTATCTATCATTTTAGTTTTATGCTTGATTTTAACAGGTTTCAATAGTTATGTGAATTATGATAATAGAAAATTTAAAGATTATGTTGTCTTTTATGTTCAACATCAAGATGATGAAGTGTTGTGGGCTGGCAGTGCTATTGTAAATGCTATAAAAGAAAGAGGAAAAAATCATGTATTTGTGGTTTTGGTATCTACTGGATGTGGTATATCTGTTTTTGATAAATATAAAAAATATGAAAACCTTACAGACATACAAAAATCAGAGTACAGAAATAGAGAGTTTTTAGCTTCACTTAATAATCTTGGGGTAAAAAGAGAAAATATAATATTATTACCAGAAAAAAATACAAATGGTAATACTGACTTCAATTATATGGAGAAAATTGCTCTTGCTTTTGAAGAAAATTTTAAAAGTGTAACTCATATAGCACATACTTATAAGTTAGATGACCATTTGCAACATTTAAAAAATGGTTCTGTTATCCAAAATTTGTATAATGCTGGTCAAATAAAAGATGTTAAATATTTTGTAAAACCTAAGTTTGCTGATAAAATAACTTTCAATAATAAGATAATTTACAAAGCACATTCCTATGAGGATTATGAAAAAGTAAAAAAGGCTTGTGAACAATATAAGCTTGTTGATGAGTTAGAATGTAGAGAAGGTATTGGTTATAAATCCGACCATAAATCGTTTGATAAATTACTTAGTGATAAAAGCGTTCCTGCTATACTTCATACACCTAATTTATAATATTTAGTTTAACTTAAATTTAAAATAGAAACGTTTATTATCGTTTAAATATTATATCTATTAGAAATTTGCGAATAAAAAAACATACAATTTACCACTAATGTACTAATCTTAATACAATAAAAAAAATTTGGACACCTAATTGGTGTCCTTTATATTTAACAAAAAACATCAATCATAGGGATTAATCACTTAAGTATTGAATATTAATTTATAGACAAACGGTAATTTGTCAATTACAATCTATCAATTTTTTGTTTTATTTTAAATTCACTTTATATCTTCATACTATAAAGGTTTGCCTCTTTCTCATCCCATAAAATAGGTATACTATTTTTAACTGCGATATGACATCTCTGTCCTAATTTGAAATTTGGGAAATAATATTTAAATTTGGAATTGCCATACAAAAGTGTATCATTTCCTTTTTCTATTACAAAGATACATTCCTCAAGGTTATAAAGGATATTTTGATAATTGTTTGCCTTGTTCTTGATTCCTTTTGATTTCTTCTTTTGTAAAAACAGTGATATCATCTGTGACATCATGATAAGCATATCAATTTCTTTCTGTGTCCATATACGCAATCCTGTACATTCATCAAAACCAATAAATCCAGTAAACACAGAATCTTCTAATATTGCACATTGTAAAGTGGAACATATTCCCTGTTCAGATAATATTTTTTTTTGATCATAAGGCAATATATTAATATCTCTACAGTAAAAAATAGAATCATCTCCAAATAATTGTTCGTAATTACCATACTCCTTGAAGTCCAAGTTCTGAAGTCCATCTATCTCTGGAGTAATTCCTTCATTACACCACTCATATGTGTTAGATGTTGTAAGGTTATCTTCAGCATTTTCAAAAATATAAGCTCTGCTTACTTCAAACTGTTTCCCAATGATACTCAAAACTTCTTTAATTGACTGATCAAAATTATTAGATTCATACAGTGTAGTGAACACATAACCTACAATAGATACATTTCCATCTGCGTTCTCTGTTTCGATCTTTGTTCTAATTGAAGTGTAACTGCTAATTTTTTGTTCTAAAGATATTTCATCATAAAGCATGTAGTTGTTTTTTCCTTGTTTTTTCACTTGATAAAGTGCTTTATCTGCATTAGAATATAATTCTTTGAAATTAGGACCATTTTCTGGATAAAGTGAAATACCAATGCTACAGCTTATGTTAAAATTGTTTTTTTCATTTGCAAACAACTGTTGAAACATTTTAATAAGATCATGAGCTTTTTTTCTAGCACCATCAGAATCGGAATCTTTCATAAATATGATAAATTCATCTCCACCAATCCTTCCCACAATGTCATTTGAACACATAATCTGTTTCATTCCTTTAGCCATTTCGCAAAGAACCATATCACCTACAATATGTCCCTTCGTGTCATTGATAGTTTTAAAATCATCTGTATCAATCATAAACAAACAACCCTGCCCATTAGGTCTTTCCTGGATATAATCTTGAATCTGTTTCTCAGTTTCAACACGACTCAAAGCATTTGTTAGTGGATCTCTTTCTACCATGTTAACAAATGAATTGTTTCTCTTTTTCTCTATTGTCATATCCATACCAAAACAATAGATGGATGAAATTCCATCCATACTTTCTTTTCCATCTACATAGTATAGCGTAACTGCCCAAATTTTTTCTTCTTTCGTTCTGGTATATACTTTAACTTCCAATGCTACACTATCTCCTGTTTCATCGAAATTCTGTGCTAATCGACTTACACGGCTAAAATCATCGAAATCTATACAATCTATACAATTGTAATAAACATTTTCTTCTTTTATGTATTGTTCTTTAGTATAATCAAGCATTTCCAAAAACTTATCATTATACCATATAATAGATTGATGATCATTTGCATCAATTCTTATAGTCGCAATTGGCAGATCTATTTGATAAGCAATGCATTTATCAGGATTGATTCTATCTTTTATCTCAGAAAAACCTGATGATGCATCTACATTTGGTAAAATAGATTTCCTCAAATCATCTTTATTAAATTTATAATTTTTCTGTAATGATTTTTCTATTTTCATGCTATTCAATCCTTTCCCCTCTTATACATTAACCTGTGCTTTATTATATGGTTTCTGTTATGTTTTTATTTTACCATCATATATTTATATTTACTACCCCAAACATTCTTAGAGTGCTTTCAAACTAATTTTGTGCACTACTATTCATCTACCCAATACTTTTCTCTTCATATCATAGTGTAATATATAAAATGTTCAACCATATAAGTACTCTAAAGTTATATCGTCTTAAATGATATAAACTATTCTCCTTAAAATCTATAAGTTTTATTATTAAATATTTTATATATTTTTGTAGTAAACTAAATCAAAATAATTATTTGTTATAAATTCTTAATAATTATGAAACTCATTTGTTATTTATATTTGTTAATATATTTTTATACCCAAGAAGTTAATAAATCTAAAACAAGGTAAGGAGCGTGATAAATTATACTAGATACTTTCATAAATTTTTAAGTTCTTATCAACATAGACATCTATACTTCAATATTTACTATATTCATTAACAATATAAAAATACTAGTTTTATTTCATAATGAATATACTCACTGTTTTCTAATACCTATTTTTAGTATAAAATAAAAATTGGTTAAAATAAAATTTCAAGGGGGATTAATAAATTGACTCAAAACATATTGGTCGTGGATGATGATAAGGAAATAGTTGATGCTATAGAATTCTATCTAAGACCTGATAACTTTAATATTTTAAAAGCATACGATGGATTGGAAGCATTAGATATGTTAATTGAAAATGATATTAAATTAATAATAATGGATGTAATGATGCCAAATTTAGATGGTCTCAAAACTACACTTAAAATAAGGGAAAAGAAGAATATACCTATAATCCTTTTGTCTGCAAAATCAGAAGACATGGACAAAATTATAGGTCTTAATATGGGTGCTGATGACTATATAACTAAGCCATTTAATCCACTAGAACTTACTGCTCGAGTAAAATCTCAACTTAGAAGATACATAAATCTAGGAGATTTTAGCAATTTAAACAATTCAAAGGATACTAATTATATTCTAAAAAGTGGTGGTCTGGAATTAAATACAGATACAAAAATAGTTTCTTTAGATGGCGAAGAAGTTAAGATGACTCCTATTGAATATAAAATACTTACACTTCTTCTATCAAGAAAAGGTAAAATTTTTTCTTCTCGTGAGATTTATGAAAATGTTTGGAATGAAAATGCTTACAGTTGTGAAAGAACAGTTGCTGTTCATATTAGAAGAATTAGAGAAAAAATTGAAATTAATCCAAAAGAACCAAAATATTTAAAGGTGGTGTGGGGTATTGGTTACAAAATTGAAAAACTTAATTATTAATGATTCTAAAGCAAAATTCATTTTATTATTATTACTATTTCTATTAAGTTCTATATTGTTTGAAGCAGTTTATGATTTGAATAATAATTTTACTTATAATATTGATTATTACTATAGAGAGTTTGCTCTACCTTATTTTTATTTTTTCGGAGCGCCTTTGCATTTGTCAAAAATAGAATTAGAGTTTGTCTGTATAGGTGTTATATTATCAAGTTTTTTATTGACTATACTATGTTTTACATTATATAAAAAAAATAAACAGACTAAAGTCAAATTCTTAGAAAATGTCATAAGTCTTTTTTCTAAGGTAAAAATAGAACTTACACTTATATTAATTTTGATACTATTAGCCTTAAGGTTTCATGCATTTTCAAGTAATAAAATATTTTACAACACTAATTTAATAATCTACAATTTTATCATTATATCTATAGTCTACATAATATATGAAAATATTAAATATAATAACTATAATCTAAAAGATATGTCTATAACATATGTATTCTTTTCAAACTTACTTAGCATGTATAATAGAAAGACTATAAACAAAAAATTAGCTATAGTATTTTTAATATCTATAGTTATACAAGCTATTATTCAATATCTGGTTTTGATATTCTTTATGTATATATATTATGCTGAGGCAATAGCTATAGTAATTTTATTTACACTTGTAAACACAGTTTTTCATTTTTATATATACAACTTTTTATCGGCTAAGTTTAATTACATAAATAATATATCAAAGAATGTAAAAAATATTGAGAATGGAAATCTAAAATACAAGCTGGAAGTAATAGGAGATGATGAAATATCTACTTTAGCCAAAAGTATAAATACTATAACAGATGGTCTTGAAGCTGCTGTAGATGCTAATATAAAAAGTGAAAGGATGAAGACAGAACTTATCACAAATGTATCTCATGACTTAAAAACTCCACTTACATCTATATTAAATTATGTAGATATGTTAAAAAATAATGAATTTGATAAAGAAACTATAAACGACTATATAAATATTTTAGATAAAAAAGCACAAAGATTAAAGTTATTGATAGAAGATATATTTGAAGCTTCTAAACTCAGCAGTGGTGATGTGGAATTTAATATAACAAAAACTGATATAAAAGAACTTTTAATTCAAAGTACAGTAGAGTTTGAAGATAAAATTCAAAGTAGTAATTTAGATTTTATAATAAAAACACCAGAACATTCTGTATTTACTATGATAGATGGGAAAAAAACTTGGAGAGTTTTTGAAAATCTAATTAATAATATATTAAAATACTCTATGCCAAACACTAGAGTTTATATAGACATGCTTACAGAAGAAGAAAATATAATATTAACATTTAAAAATATTTCAAATGATAAACTAAATCTAAAACCAGAAGAACTACTAGAAAGATTTAGAAGAGGTGATATAGCTAGAAAAACAGATGGCTCTGGCCTTGGTTTATCAATAGCTCAAAACATAATTGAATTAGAAAATGCAAACATGCAAATAATTATAGATGCTGATTTGTTTAAGGTGGTACTTATTTTCAAAAAAGTTAATTAATATAAGATTACATAAGGTTGTAATTGCAGGTTAGTATCATATCACATTAGATGATAGTTATCTTGCCAATTACAACCTTATAAAACACTCTCAATACACATATTTTTAATATATAGTCCTATTTCTTCCTAATTTTTTAGCTTTATATAATTTCTTATCTGCTTCACTTAAAAATACTTCAAATGAGTTAAAACTTTCCCATTCAGAAATTCCAATACTTACAGTTATTTTATGTCCAATACCTTCAAAGTTATATTCAAGTAAATTGCTATGGACTTTAGATTCTATATACAATGCTTTCTCTATGTTCTCTGTTAAGATAATAAACTCATCTCCACCATACCTTCCAGAAAATAAATAATAAGATTCAAATGATTTAACCATGTGACCTACTGTTCTTATAACTTCATTACCTACTAAATGTCCATAAGTATCATTTACACTTTTAAAATTATCTATATCTATTATCATTATTGCATATTTCTTTAAATTTTCTTTAATAACTTTTCTTATATTTCCTATAATTGCTCTCTGGTTTAATAAACCTGTCAATTCATCAGTGATGGCTAATTGCTGAAGTTTTTTATTTGCTTCTATTAACATAACTTTCTGTTCTTCTATTTCCTTAGTTTTTTCATGAACAATTGCTTCTAATCTATTATTTTCTGCTTCCATCAGACTTATTGGAAAATATTCGCCTACCTTCTGTAAGTCATTTGCAACAGAAGTATGAACACTACTTATTAATATCTCTCCTTCACATTCAACACATAAATAAGTTACTCTTATTTCTACTTGAAAATTATAGCCTTTCTTAGTTTTTTTACCAACCAAATATTCACCAAATACCATATGTAAATTTTTTGAATATTCTCTACTGTCCAGCCATAATTTTTCTATGCTAAAACCTTCTGGAGACTGTCTTATATATGCCTCTAATAAATGTTCTACCTCTTCTATACTATTACCTACTTCAAACTTTCCTGTGCCAAACCAACAGATGTTTTTATGAAAAAAAGACATGCATTTTTTTACATTTCTCTCTACAAAATATGAATTTATAAATTCTTCAACTCGCTTAATATATTCACTTTTACCCATAGTATCATTATCCCCTTATCATTCTACTAAGGTTATTATATCATGACATTTGATGTTTGTTTTAAAAAAGAAAAAAACCTCCTTGGAGGTCTTTTTCTAAATGTTGGGGTTTATATTTACATATTTTTTGATTATACCTTTTTGGTTTGATATTAATACATTTTAAATTATATTTCTCTATAATTCATCATGTATTTCATCTCTCTGTATTTATAATATCACATAGAGTTTCCATAATCAGTTACATCTCTGTTACCTTAGATTACAATTTTGTAATATTTGTAATCTAAGGTATAAATTTACATCCATTCTTCAATATAAATATATGCTTTTTATTAATCCTAAAGACCTTTTAAATCATATTTTTCTAAGAAAATTTTTAGCTTAGAATAAATTTGTTCTGCTCCGCCAATCTTATTTGATTCAATATTTAAAGCCAGTAATGGTTCATGTAGTGATATTCTAAGTAAAAACCATCCATCACCATTTGATTCATTACAATTAACTCTTATACCCTCGAAATTATTTGGTGCTACAGACCATCCATCAATACTTCTAACATGAGAATCTAAATCTTTTAATATATCTTCTGCATATGGTCTAAAATCTTCTTTATTAATACCTATTCTAACTTCTTTTTCTTCTTTTGCTTCTTCAAGATTTTCTATCAATTCTTCTATAGTCTTTCCTTCTAAGGATAATTTTGCTACTTTTATTAAAATTTTAGCTATTAAGTATGCTCCATCATCTAAGAAATAATTTTCTTTTAATGCTGCATGTCCAGATGTCTCTATAGCCAAATTGCATTCTTCGCCTTCACTATTTAATCTTATGGCTTCATTTATTACATTTTTATACCCTCTTTTAAATCTATGATGTCTTCCTCCTAATTCATTTATGAACTTAGCAAGACCTTCAGAAGTAATAGAATCAGTTACTATAGCTGTTTTTGGATGTTCTTCTAATATTATTGATGATATAACAGCTATAAGAGCATTTTTATTTATTGGTTTTCCATTTTTACCTACAATAGCAGCTCTATCTACGTCTGTATCAAATATTATTCCTAAATCGCTCTTATTATCTAGTACAGCTTTACATATGCTTTCCATTGCTTCTTTATTTTCAGGGTTTGGTATATGGTTTGGGAACATACCATCTGGGTTCAAAAACTGACTACCTGTTGTATCTGCTCCCAGTATGTGTAAAACTTTTTCAGCAAAGAATCCACCAGCTCCATTTCCTGCATCAACTAATATCTTTAGTCCAGAAAAAGGCTTTTCATAATTTTTGCTTGAATTTACACCTACTCTAATTTTATCTATTAATAAATTAGAATAGTCTTCTATTAAATTTTTTACGATGACTTCACCTTTTTTATCAACTTCGTTACAATCTTCACTAACATTCTTAACGGCTATGTCCAACATTTCTTTTATATCAGTTTTTTCTAGTCCTCCATTTTCTGTAAAAAACTTTAAACCATTATAGTAATATGGTAAGTGACTAGCTGTAATCATAATTGATCCATCAGAATTATATCCATCCATAATAGTTGTCATAAACATTGCTGGAGTTGTGGCAATATTACAATCAATTACATTACAATTGTCATTAGTCAAAGTTTCAATAACAGTACTTCTAAATTGACTTCCTGTTATCCTAGAATCAGTTCCTATAGCAACGGTTACTTTCTCTTTCTTAGTCTTTTCTTTTAACCAAATATGAAACGCTTTAGCTATTTTTCTTACTTCTTCTACAGTTAGATTAACTTCCTTAGAATCATTTTCATATGCTATTCCTCTAATATCAGTACCATTTTGCAGTTTATATAGGTCTCCCATAAAAAATTCTCCTTACTTAACTAAAATTTTTATTAAATATTGTAAAATTTATTGTTTCTATTCAAGCCCTTCATTATGAAACAGAAACATCTTATAAATTTATATCGTTACTTTATACTTTCCTTTAGCTCTTTTATTTTGTCTTTATATGAAGTTGGAGGTTTGTCATTAAATAAAGCTGAAGTACCAACAACGTATATATCTACTTTTTTACCATTCATAAGTTTGATAGTATCCTTATTTATATTTCCATCAACCTCTATAAATGGAGGATTATCATAATCTTTTAGTATATCTGTAAGTTTATCCAACTTATCCAATACAGAAAGATTAAACTTTTGACCTGCAAATCCTGGATTTACTGTCATTACTAAGATACCCTCAACTAAATCTATATATTCTTCTATTTTGTCCACACTTGTTTGAGGACTTATTGCTAAGACTGGCCCTATACCATAATCTCTTAACTTTTGTATATCTGCTTTTACATCTGTACTTGATTCTATATGAAAAGAAATATATTTTGGCTTTATATAAGACATCATATCGATATACTTGTCTGGAGTTTCTGTAGCTAAATGAATGTCTAAAGGTATTGTTGTATTTTCACTTATTGACTTTAATAGCTCTGGACCCATAGCCAAGTTTTTAACAAATATTCCATCCATAACATCACAATGAAGTAATTTCACATCTGCTTCTTCAAGAGCTTCTAATTCCTTTTTTAAATTCATTTGGTCTGCACACATTATTGAAGCACAAATAATAGACATAACTTTCCTCCTTGTTATAAATTTTAGATACTTATAAGTTTTCTTTTTCTATGTCATCAATCATTTGTAATCTTCTTGCATGTCTTTCTCCATTATAACTTGAATTTAACCATTCTTCAACAATTCTCATTGCCAATCCTTTTCCAACAACTCTTTCACCTAAACAGAGTACATTTGTATTGTTATGCTCTCTAGTAGCTTGAGCTGAGAAACAATCTGAAACAACAGCAGCTCTAATTCCTTTAAACTTATTTGCTGCAATAGACATACCAATACCTGTTCCACAACAAAGTATACCTAAATCTGATTTTTTACTTTGAACATTTTGACTTACTTTCTTTGCATATATTGGAAAATCTACACTTTCCTTTGAATTTGTACCTACATCTTCAACTTCTATACCTTTATTTAATAAGTTTTCTTTTATAAATTCTTTTAATTCATAACCACCATGGTCGCATCCAATAGATATCTTCATTAAACAGCACCTCTTTCATGATTTTTCATTTCCATTTTTAATATTTTTCAATTATCGTAAAAATAAAGCTGTCCCATTGTAGAAATTTCTTTCTATTTTTAAGACAGCTTTAATTGATTTATATTAAATCAATTTATTATTAGATATATTTATATCTATAATAATTCTTTTATATTTTTTACTATATCTTCTGTAGTTAATCCATAATGCTTTAATAAATCAGCTGGTGTACCTGATTGACCAAATACATCTTTAACACCAATTCTTCTAATTACTACATCTTTAGTTTCTGCTAAAGCTTCACATACAGCTGAACCTAAACCACCTATTATGCTATGCTCCTCTGCTGTAATTACTTTTCCAGTTTTCTTAGCAGTTTCTTTTATCAATGCTTCATCTAATGGTTTTATTGTAGACATATTGATAACTTCTACATTTACACCTTCTTTAGTAAGTTCTTCTGCTGCTTCTAAAGCTTTTGCTACCATTATTCCTGTAGCTATTACTGTTATATCAGAACCTTCTCTTAAAACAGTTCCTTTTCCTATTTCAAATTTGTAATTTTCACTGTTTATGTCAGGAGTCGCAGCTCTACCTAATCTTATATACACAGGTCCATTATAATCAATAGATGCAAGTATAGCTTGTCTTGCTTCTAAAGCATCTGCTGGATTTAATACAACCATATTTGGTATACCTCTCATTAGAGATATATCTTCTATAGCTTGATGGCTACCACCATCTTCACCTACTGTTACTCCTGCATGAGTAGCTGCTATTTTAACATTTAAATTTGGATATGCTACAGAGTTTCTTATTTGTTCATAACCTCTCCCTGCTGCAAATATTGCAAAAGTACTTGCAAAAGGTATTTTACCACAAGTAGCAAGACCTGCTGCTGTACCAATCATGTCACCTTCTGCTATCCCCATATCAAAAAATCTATCTGGAGCAACTTCTTTAAATGTTATACTTTTTGTAGCTTTTCCTAAATCTGCATCTAATACTACTATATCTTTATTTTCTGCAAGTTCTTTTAACACTTGTCCGTAAGCTTCTCTAGTTGCTATTCCCATTCTTATAGACCTCCTTCTAAATCTTTCAATGCTTGTTCTGCTTGTTCTGCATTTGGAGCTGTTCCATGCCATGCAGCATTATTTTCCATAAATGAAACACCTTTACCTTTTACTGTCTTAGCTATTATTACAGTTGGTTTTCCTGTAACTTTTTTAGCCTCATCAACTGCATTTCCTATTTCTTCAAAAGAATGTCCATTTACTACCATTACATTCCATCCAAAAGATTTGAATTTGTCATCTACTGGATTTACATTCATTACTTCTTCATTAGAACCATCTATTTGTAATCCATTTAAGTCAACAAATGCAATTAAATTATCTAATTTGTAATGTGATGCTGTCATTGCAGCTTCCCATACTTGACCTTCTTGGATTTCGCCATCACCTAATATAGTATACACTGTATAGTCTTTGTTATCTAATTTTCCTGCAAGTGCCATACCATTTGCTGCAGATAGACCTTGACCAAGAGAACCAGTAGACATATCTATTCCTGCTACTTTTTTCATGTCTGGGTGACCTTGTAATTTAGAACCAAATTTTCTTAATGTTATTAGTTCTTCTTTTGGGAAAAATCCTTTTTCTGCTAATGTGGCATATAAAGCTGGTGCTGCATGACCTTTTGATAGAACAAATCTATCTCTATCATCCATTTTTGGATTTTCTACACATACATTCATTTTCTCAAAATACAACACTGTCAATATGTCAGCTATTGATAATGAACCACCTGGATGTCCGCTTTTAGCTTCTGCAACCATTTTTATTATGTTTTTTCTAATGTTATTAGAATGATATCTAAGAGTGCTCATACTTTCTTCCTCCTGTTATTTTTTAAGACCTTACATTTCTTATCCTACAGTAGATTTTACAATTTTTTTTAAAATAATACAAATGTTTTTTTAAGATTTTACTGCTACTTTTATTTCTTCTCCGTTCATTAAAGCTGTAATACCCTCTTTAAATTCGTCTAAACTAACAGTTCTCGTAACTAAAGCTTCTGTATTTACTTTTCCACTATTCATTAAATCCAATGCTATAATCCAAGAACTAGGCTTTTGTGATCTACTTCCTATATATTGTAATTCTCTTTGAACTATTGCATCTTGGTCCATTTCATTTAGTTTCTTAGCAAATATTCCAACTTGAACAAAAGTACCTTTTTTTCTAAGTAATCTTAAAGCTTCATTAACTGCTGGCATAAATCCAGAACAATCAAAGGCTTTACTTACTCCATTTCCATCAGTCATTTCATTTACTACATCTGCTAAATTTTCTTCCATTACATTTACTGTTCTATCTACACCAAGATTTTTAGCTATTTCTAATCTTTCTTTATCTTTTGTAACTCCAGACATTATAACTGTAGCACCTTGAGATTTAACAACTTGAGCTAATAATAAGCCGATTGGTCCTGGTCCTATTATTAAAACTGTATCATTACTTTCTATAGTAGTCTTTTCAAGAGCTGCATGAACACAACAAGCTAGTGGCTCTGTAAGAGCTGCTGATAATAAAGATACATTTTCAGGAAGAACATGTATACTTTCCTCTCTTGATAATACATACTCAGCAAAACTTCCATTTACTTGAGTCCCAATACCTTTTCTAGTTGAGCATAAGTTATAATCTTTAGTTGCACAGTATATACAGCTCTCACAAGTTGCAAAAGTAGTTTCTGATGTAACTCTATCTCCTACTTTTATATTTTTAACATCTTCTCCTATTTCTACAACAATTCCAGAAAATTCATGCCCTAATGTTACTGGAGCTTTTATATTTGCATATTCTCCTTTAAATGAATGTATATCTGAACCACATATACCACTATATTCTACTTTTATTTTAACCTTGTCTCCTGTAGCTTTTGGCTCTTCTACATCTAAGACTTCTACATTATCATAGCCTGGTTTAGTTTTAACTACTGCCTTCATTATTTTTCAACCCCTTGTGGTAAAATTAATATCTTATTAAATTCTTCTTTTCTATCTCTTATCATCTCAAAAGCTTTGTAAGTGTCTTCAAGTGAAAATCTATGAGATACCATTTCTTTTAATTTTATTTTTCCTTCATTAACTAGGTTGATTCCTTTAGTCCATTCTTGCCCTGGGAATGGTGCAGAATAAGAGTTCCAGAAACCTTTTAATTCTAGTTCTTTTCTAAATATATTTTCAAATGCTTCTTCTGATAAAGTTATATCTGAGTATGCTATTCCTAAAAATCCTATTTTACTTTTCTTTTTAGTTATAAGTAAACACTGTTCTTGAGTTATTTTTGAACCTGCACATTCAAGAGCTATGTCAACACCTTTTCCATCAGTAAGTTCTTTTATTTTTTCTACTGGGTTAACATCTTTAGCATTGATTATTATATCAGCCCCTAATTCCTTTGATTCTCTTAATTTATTCTCAGATATGTCAACTGCTATAATTTTTCCTGCTCCTGCTATTTTAAGTCCTTGTATTACTAATTGTCCCATTGTTCCACTACCCATTACAGCTACAGTGTCTCCAACTTGAACACCTATATTAAGTACTCCATGCATAGCAACTGCTAATGGTTCTATCATAGCTGCATCTTCAAAATCCATGTCTCCTATTGGTAATACATTTGTAGCTTTTATATTTGCATACTCTGCAAAAGCTCCAAAAGTCTTAGCTCCTAACATTCCATGGTCATCACATAGTGAAAATAATCCTCTTTTACAATATTCACATTCATTACAAGGTATAAAAGGAATTGCAACTACTCTATCTCCAACTTTTACATTCTTTACATCCTTACCAACTTCAGCAATTACTCCAGAAAATTCATGTCCTGGTATAGCTGGAACTGGATATTTCCAATGTTTTAATACTCTTGGAGGATCTGACCCACATATTCCTGCTGCCATAACTTTTATTTTTACTTCATCACTTTCACATGGTTTTATTTCTATATCTTCAAATCTCATATCATTTGTGCCATGTAATACTGCTGCTTTCACGATAAATCTCCTCCTCTTGTATTTTGTATTTTTTAAAATTTTATAAAAAATATTACTCTTTTCTAGTAGCTGCTAAATGTTAAATTTTCGCATACTTTACTAAAAAAGAGTAATCTCTATTAACTACATATTAGAATATTCCAAATGAAGAAACTAATTGAGATAATTTCAATATTCCCCATTTTAGCAAGTTACCACCTGTATCTATACTTGTAACCATTGTTGTTCCTTTTGGCATCATGTTTGCTTGTTGTAATAATTGTGTATGAACATCTGCAAAGTTTGTAGCCATATAAAGTGATATAGCTATTACTATAGTTCCTGTTATAACTGACTGAACTATATTACCTTTTCTAAAGCATACTATAAATGCCATATAGAATGGTATTGTCGCTAAGTCTCCAAATGGTAGAACTTTATTTCCTGGTAATATAACTGCTAAGAATAGAGTTATAGGAACAAGTATAAGAGCTGTTGATATAACTGCTGGATGCCCAGTTGCTACTGCTGCATCTAGTCCTATATAAAGTTCTCTGTCTCCATATTTTGCTTGTAAGAAATCTCTTATTGATTCTGAAATTGGAATTAGACCTTCCATTAATATTCTAACCATTCTAGGCATAAGTAACATTACTGCACCCATTGATATACCTACATTGAATATTCCTGCTACATCATATCCAGCAAGTGCTCCAAGTATTATACCTAATATAATACCCATCATCATTGGTTCTCCAAAGATACCAAACTTTTTCTGTATAGAATCTGGGTCTGCTTGTATCTTATTTATTCCTGGTATTTTTTCAACAAATTTTCCTACTAAATATCCAAGTGGAGCAAATGAAGCTGTTGAACCAGTTGGTAGTGCTATACCTTCTAAATCATAAAACTCCTGGACGTTTTTGGCTGTTTTTTCTGCAATAAATAGTACTAATAATTCCATTAATATCGCACAGAATATAGCCCAAAGGTAACTTCCTGTTACTATATATCCAACTGCACCTGCTACTATAAAGTGCCAATAGTTCCATATATCAACGTTTAATATCTTTGTTTTATTGAAGTATAATAATAGTAAGTTTACTAATAAACAAACTGGTATTAATATTGGTGCAACTGGTGAAGCCCATGTTGCTGATGCTGTTGTTGGCCAACCAACATCTATTACTGTTAAGTTAAGTCCAAATCTTTCAACCATTCCTTGAGCTGCTGGCCCTAGTGTTGAAGTTAATAGGTTTACAACTAAGTTTATACCCACAAATCCTATACCAATTGTAAGACCTGACTTTAGAGCTTTTGTAAACTTAATTCTAAATATCATTCCTAAGACTACAATTGTTATTGGTAGTATTACTGTTGGTCCCATGTTTAAAATGTATTGTACTACTGCTAATAATTTATCCATTTATAAATCCTCCTTTTTCTGTTTTATAAAATATGATTTCAATGTATTTATGATAGGATTATTTTAAAGCATCTAATATTTTCTTATCTAATGCTGCTGTATTTACTCCAGTTATATAAGCTGTTGCTTTTATTGCTGGTATATTATAAGTTGTTGGTAATATAGTTGTTGATACTATTAAGTCTGCTCCATCTTGCTTTGTTGCACATTCAGCTATTTTGCATTGTATAACTTCTGCTTGTATATTGTTTTCCTTAACTAATCTCTCTACCTTGTCACAAACTACTGTTGATGTTGCTATTCCTGCTCCACATGCTACTAATATTTTTTTCATTTTTATTTCCTCCCAATGATTTTATTTTCTATTTTTTATTTTTAGTACTTTTCTTTTTTATTTTTATAAAGACTTTATTGTCTTTAAAACTTCTTCTTTGTCAGTAGAATTTATTAACTTGTCAACTAACTCTTTATTTTGCATAATTCCCATCAACTCTGTTAATACAGATAATTGACTATGTGGTTGATTAAGACCTAATACAAAAGCTAAATTTACAGGCACTTTTTCATCTTGGTCTTCCATAGAACTAAATACTACTGGTTCATTAAAAGTACAGACTGCTATAAATTGCTCTTTTATATATTCTGCATCTGTATGTGGTATGGCTACTCCATAGTCACCTAAATTTAAACCTGTTGGAAATACATTCTCTCTTCCTAATATTTTTTCTCCAAATTCTTCTTTTACAAAGCCTAGTTCAAAAACTTTATTATGTATTTCTTTAAAGAAATCTTCTTTTGTTTTACACTCCATTTTAAGGTTTATAACTTTATCACTTACAAAATTTATAAACTCCATATTTACACCTCCTAATTGCACTTATCTTATATCTTGTTTTTCTTGCCTTTATATAAAGCATGCCGCGTGCCAAAAAGTGGCTTTTTTTGTGAAACAAAAGAAAATGTTTTCCCTAAAATGCTACTCTATTATAGGTTTTTACCCAACTTTCATTGATAAATTTTTTTTAATTTTTATTTTAATTTTTACTTGTTAATCACTTAACTAACCATACTTTTTTATATTTTTTGTGGTTTTTTTTGTTACAGAAATGATTTTTTTGTTTTTTATTACTGGTTTTTTATGTTTAATAATCTTTTTATGTAATTATTTATTCTAAAAATAGTTTATTTTTTCATATTTTCTTCATCTATTCTATTTTTAGATGAATGAATTTTCATATAATTGTCCAATAAAATTCATTTTTAGCATAAATAAATTCATCTATTTTCTTTATTCATGTAATAAAATCAAGATGTCAACATGAAAACTTAATATGAAAAGGTGGTAAACTATGAAAAGAAAAAATTTATTTAAGATTGTATTTTTATGCAGTGTATTATTCATTTTCGGAATTTTTGTAAATCGAGTCTTTGCAAATCAAAACAAATCAAAACCAACGCTAGATATCTCTATAAATGGTTATGATATAACACTTTCTAAAGAAGGCATTTTTAATAGTCAAAATGTAAAGCAGCTTAATTCTACTACCCAAAATAGCATAGCAGTAAAAAACAATGATAAAGCAAGCATTGTAAAAATAAACGACAAAGAAATCGATATATCTAAAAACTCTACTTTTGAATTGAAAGAAATAAGTAGTTCCTCAAAAATAAAAATATCTGTTATGTATAAAAATGAAAGTTCATACAGAAATTATTATATAAATTCTCTTTCAAAAAACTTTCCAAAGTATAATGTTACTGCAAATAGCCCTTATGATGGTGATTATTATCTTACTACGCACAACGAAGAACATAATTTTGTATTTAAATTAAACAATGATGGAAATATAATTTTTTATAAAGAGGTTGAATCAAATCCTTTTGACTTTAAAAAAATAACTACAGAGGATGGTAAAATTAGATATGGGTACTTACTACAAGATAAAGATTCAACAAAAAGAATAAATGCTGTTGGATATTCACCAACTTATCTTGTAATCTTAGATGAGAACTATAATGAAATAAATAAAATTACTATGGAAAAAAGTAAAAATATAGATGCTGGTACTGAATTAGAAAATCATGATTTTATATATATAAATGACAATCACTATATTGTTTCTAGTTATCAAAAAGTTAAAGCAACAAATATTCCATCAAGTTTAAGTAAAGGAAATTCACCTTATGTAGTAAATAGTGTATTACAAGAGATAAAAGATGGAAAGGTTGTATGGCAGTGGGAAAGTACTGACAATCAAAAACTATATTCAGAAAGCGTTGAAAACAATACTTTTAGCCAAAAAAGTGACTCAGCTTTAGATTATGTACATTTTAATTCTATGGCTATTGACCCAAATGATGGAAACTTAATTTGTTCATTTAGAAATCTAGATGAAGTTATAAAATTAGATAGAAAAACAGGAGAGATTCTTTGGACATTAGGAGGATTGGGAGATGAGTTTAACTTAACAGATAATCAAAAATTCTCAAGACAACATAATGCTAGAATTACAGAAGATGGATACATAACTCTATATGATAATGGCGTAAAAAATCAAGCTACAAGAGTTGTTAAAATAAAATTGGATGAAGAAAATAAAAAAGTTACCGAATATAATTCATATAGTATAGATGACTACTATAAATATATGGGGTCAGTTCAAGAAATAGATAGTGATAAAAATGTGTTTTTGATTGGTACTGGAGGAAAAGCTGGAGAAAGCCAGGATTTAGTAGCTATGGAAAAAGACTTTTCTAATGACAAAATTTATTTTAAATTCTCCTTTAAAAGTGGTGAAAGTATGTATAGATGTTATAAAATTCAATAACAAATTTATCTAATATAAAAAGCAGGTGCCAACTCTTATGTTGTTGTAACACCTGCTTAAATATTAGAAAATCACTATAATACCATATTATTGGTATTTTCCTGTCTACAGTTTTTAATTTCTTATATTCACTAGATAATCCTATTTATTTGGTCTATGCATAAACTATTATAATACATATTTTCTCTTTTAGTACTGTCCTTTATTAACCCATAATTATATGTATCTGTATAATTCTAAAATATTATAAATTAATATAAAAAAATTATTATTTGTCGTATGTATTAAGTTAAGTTGTTAAGGATTTGCTATCACAAATCTTTGGTCTTCACTAGGAGAAACACCTTTTTGTTTTTCTATATATTCTGTTATTATATCCGTAATTTTAATATTTGTCTTATCACATTTCTTAATATATTTGTCTGGAACGCTATAATCCATAACAGCAATTGAATATGATTTGTTTAAATCTATAGAATCTCCTTCTGCTGTTGTAATCTTTTTAATTCTTTTACCTGGTTTATCTGTTGGAGAATACTCCATTTTAAGCCCAGAAAAATAATAAAACCATCCACTATTGTTGTTATCCACAGTTATAGAGTGTTCTAAAGTGTTAAGGAGGTCTTTACCAGTCATACTTATCTTCCATAGTGTTCCAGTCTCTCCATGCTTTAAATCAGGAAATATTCGTTGTATATCTGTTGTTGTAACATCACCTTTATAAAGCTTAGCGCTAACTCCCTTACCATTATAGCGTCCATCTTTACCATTATCTAAAAACAATGCAATTTCACATCCACTTTTCGCACGCATAGCATCTGTTATAAGGTTTCCTGTTTCAATCATAGAAAAATCTTTTTTAGCATTTCCAATTACTTTAGGACTTATAGCTTTTGAAGAAGATGTGTTCTGTTTATCAACCATTTTTATAACATCATTTTTATCTAATGTCCCATCTATCATTCCAGCAAGACCTTCACGCAATGAGTCTTGTATATTTTTAAAAGTAGGAAAAACAGCATATCGTCCATGTTTTAAAGCTGGTAATAATGGTTCTATTTCGGGTTCACTTGGTAATGGCATCCCTTTTAAACTTGAAAACATGCCACCAGCATCACTAGATAATGCTTCTTGCCCTTCAGGAGTACTAATATAATTCATCAACTGCATTACTAAGTCATATTTTTCTTTATTTTCTGATTCAGTTAAATGCTTATTAAGACCAATGTAACAAACCATATATAATCTAGCCCAATCTCCATCTTCACCAGGACTAAAAAACGGCATAAGTGCAAATTCATCAGTAGACCCAGTTTGTTCAAAAGCTGAATGTGCCAGTAAATTAGAGTCTTCTGTCATAGCACATTGACGAGTAAACAACATATTTTGGCTATCTTGATAGTGTAGATTTAAGTCATTCTTCTTCAGTACCCCTTTTTGGATAAGTTCTTGAAAAACGTCCAAAGAAGGTTTGAAATGATCACCAAAACTTCCACTTCCATTATTATAATTATCAAGCCATTTAGCATCTTCAGGTTTACTAAAGCTATTTGCATAGTTAAAACCAATAAATGGTGTATCTAAGACTTCTTTATTTCCAAGACTAAGTTGTAAGGAACGCATACCTGTCTTCTCAATTTTTTGACATAATTCAATGAATTCATTATAATTTTTAGGCACATCCCAACCATTTTCTTCAAATAATGTTTTATTATAGACAATAGCACGTATAGTTGCAGGTCCTGGTAAATAATAAAGCTTTCCATCTCTAGTAATAGGCTTAAGCATGGATGTATTATACTTACTGGTAAAAGTCATACCAGATAAATCAATAAGTCGGTCATCCCAGTATTCCTCTCCTACATCTAATGGCCAAGTCATAACTATATCAGTTAAATCATCATGCTCTAAACGTGCTTTATATTCCTCTGCTAAAGTAGTATTGGCTGTGTAGTTCCCAACTTGAACAATATCAATATTAGGAAATTTTTTTTCAACAGCTTTTTCAAAGTTATTAATTGAAAAAGCATACTTAACCAAAATAGTAATAGGAGTTCGATTATCTTGGGTTACTTTTTGTGTTAGAATATCTTCTGTTTCATTTTTTGTACACCCACAAATTATAAAAGTTACAAAAATACTAAGTAAAATTAATACCAAAGATAGTTTGATTTTATAAAAGTGCCTTAAATATTTAAGCTTCAAACATCGTAACATATAGTATCACTCCTCATCATTTTTTGGTAACCCAAATAAAAGTTCTTCAAAATTTGAAATTGGCATTGGTTTTGCAAATACATATCCTTGAATATAGTCACAACCTATTTCTTTTAGCATTTTTACTTGATTATACTCTTCAACACCTTCTGCCACAGTAGTCATAGAAAGTGATTTTGCCATAACAATTATACTGCTTACTACAGACTTAGTACGACCATAGTTGTTTTTAGTATTTCTAAAAAATATCTTATCTAATTTTAATGTATCTACAGGTATATCCTGTATAAGATTTAGTGAAGAATATCCACTTCCAAAATCATCCATAGAACATCCAAATCCCATTGAATGAATTTCATCAATAATGGCAGATAAACGTTCAGTATCTTCATATACCATATTTTCTGTCAGCTCAATCTCAATATACTGTGAAGGCACACTATAACGTGAAAAAATTTCATAATACTTATCTAAAAACTTTTCATCTTTTAATTGAATCCTTGAACAGTTTACAGATATTTTTACTAAATCTTTGCCTTCATTTAGCCATCTTTGCAAAGTCATACAAACATTTTCAAATACCCATAAATCTACATTTACAATAAATCCATTTTTCTCAAACAATGGGATAAATGCGTCTGGATAAATCATACCTTCTGATTTACTAATCCAACGAACTAATGCCTCTGCTCCCCCTATTTTCTCATTTTCAGTCATATATTTAGGTTGTAGATATACTTGGAATTCTCCTTCTTCTAAGGCACTTTCCATCATATCCTCTAACTGTTTTTCACGTACTAATTGTTGACGAACCTTTTCATTATAAATAGAATACTTTATCTTGTTATTTTTAAAATCTTTTGTAGAATCACGTAGTGCAAGTTTTGCGCGGTCAGCCATGTACGGAAATTCCATAGAAGTATCTGTAATTATAAAAACACCAAATTGTATGGAAAGAGAAGCCCACTCAAACCCATATTTTCCAGAATTTTTCATAATAGCATCATACCAATCTTCAAATCTTCTAGTAAGAGAAGAATCCTCACTATATGATATGAGTATACAGAAGTTATCTGCAAACAATCTTCCCATACATTCATTAGGAGCTAAAAGAGAGGTTATACCATCATACACTCCTCGTAATATAGAATCTCCTGCTTTTCTTCCAAACTGGTCATTTAGCATTTTAAACTTTTCAATATTCATATATACAAGTGCATATTGTTCAGAAGATTGATTTAATAAGTCATCTGAGATATTATAAAATTTCTGTATTGTATTTCCTTTAGTCACAGTATCTACATAGGCAATCTGTTCTAAGTTCTTCTTATGTCGATAAAAAGATATTATCAAAGCTATTGTAAGAATTGCAAATGCTAATGTTATAAAACCACATAATAATAATGTAATCTTTAACAATAAGTTAGATTTTGCATTTACTACAGATACTGGCACAAAAGTTAACAAATACCAATTTTCCTGTCCAATAGGAATATATACCATATATTCGTGTGAACCATTTAATTTAAACCCGATTTGCCCACTAAGATTATTGTTTATATCATTTTTCATCTTGCTGAAGTCACTATTAGAATCTAACTGAGATTGGCTTATAGTGTTCAGTATATTATACCCTGTTTTTTCAGCAATAGGAGATGATGAACGAACTACCACTGTACCATCTTTATTGATAATATGTGAATATGCTTGATTGTTAAATGAAGTCATAGATAGCACTTTATCAAAGGCTTCAGGAGAATAACTTATCGCAAGTGCAACTATATTTTTATTATCAATTGACACATTATCTAGTGGGACAGCAAAAACTATACATTCTTTATTATCTATCATTTGTGACACAGACATAGATTCTTTCTTATTTATGACAGCATCTTGAAGGTATGCATCACTGCTAAGAGAAACTGATTCGCCATCAGAATTATATGCAACTCCATTTTCATCAATCATCATAATATCTTGGCAATTCCAATATTTTTTTTGAGAATCCATTATAGGTTTCGCTTTCTGAAAAGAATCTATATTTGTATTTTTTATCATTAATGCTATTGTATCTAATATAGAGTAGCTATCATCAATAATCTTACTCACATTACTACCTATTCTATTAGATATTTCTTGAAGATAGTTGCTACTTTCTTCTTGCACAGTGTTTCTCAATTTACAATAGTATTTAAAACATATTACACCCATAAAAAAACATACAACTATGAATACTATTGCTATTGCCCTAACCATTTGTGTGCTGTTTAACGTTTTTCTTTTTACACTCATATAATACCCCTTGAATAATAAATCTAAATATGTATTAATAATTAAAGACTTCTGGATTCAACTTAAACTTAGTAAGTAATTTATTGTATAATACAAGTTTAGATTAATAATTAAATACCTTCATTTATACAAAAATCGTTATCTTCTACTATACTACTTAAGAAAACAAGAATTTAATATATTCATTTCTAATCTAATAATAATCATTTCTTGAAAATGAAAGCTTAATAGTTATTTTTATTAATTTATAATTTATAAAAGATT